>DASYKK010000491.1:0-4798 GCA_035995565.1 Candidatus Angelobacter sp. | reverse complement strand
TAGAGAACCCTCCGCAGCAATCCCTGGACGCAATGGACATCCGTATCCGACGCAATGCCTACGGCCGCCAGATTGACAGCTCGATTCGCGAAGCCCAGAGTAGACTTGGGCAGAAGCCACTGGAGATGGTGTTCATTCGTGCTCCTAAAATCGTCGGCACGGGAAAGGGCGTGGAAGTCCTGGCCATGGCCGGCGGCGATCCCGTGCTGGTGCGCCAGGGCAACATTCTGGCCGCGACCTTCCATCCTGAATTATCTGAAGACACACGCGTTCACCAGGAGTTCGTCAAGATGGTGAAGAACGGCCATCGGCGCAAATAATGTCTACCGCGATGCGGCTCGCGCTGCTGGTCGTCGTCGTTGGTTGCGCCTATCTTTTCCTGGCGCATCCTTATTGGTTTCCTGCCGGCGCGTCCGCAACTTCAGACTCAATTGATCGTCAATTCAGAATTGCCTTCTGGGTGTTTGGTGCGCTGTTTGTTCTTGGGCATCTGGTCTTGATTTATGTCCTGTCAAAAAGGCCCCATGCCGATGGCAAGATACCCAGTGGAAGCTGGCGGCTCGAAATCACCTGGACGCTTGCCATCACCGTCATCTTTTTCTGGTTCAATATTTCCGGAGAGCACTTGTGGTCACGCATGATGCCTGCGGAGAGGGAGGCTGGTCAAATCGAGATCGAGGTCACCGGCGCGCAGTTCCAATGGTATTTCCGCTATCCCGGAGCCGATGGTGTTTTCGGGCGAACTGACGCACAGAAATTTGCCAAGCCGTCTGAAGGGAATCCTTTGGGCATTGATCCGGGGGATCCTGCTGGACGCGACGACATTCTTGCCACAGCAATGGTTGTCCCCGTTGGGCGCGACATACAGTTGCATTTGCGGGCGCAAGATGTTGTCCACAGTCTTTTTATTCCAGCCATGCGTTTTAAACAGGACACCGTTCCGGGCATGGAGATCCATTCGCACTTCACGCCCACACAAATTGGAAACTATGAGATTGCGTGCGCGGAACTATGCGGCATGGGCCACTACCGAATGCGCGCCCTGGTCAGGGTGGTGAGCAAAGATGATTTTGAAAAATGGATCAAGGCGCAGGAGGCCGCAGCAAGCCGCTGACGCATGGCTTATTTCACCTTCCCTTCCGCTGATCTAACGAAGCGACCTGTGTCGCGAAGCCATTTTTTCAGTACCGACCACAAAGTTATCGGTCGGCAATATTTCTTTTTATCGTTGGCCGCCGTGCTCGTTGGAGCATGGCTCTCACTGCTGATGCGCATCCATCTGGTCTGGCCCAACTTAACCCTTCCCTTGGTGGGTGAGATCAAGCCGGAAAATTATCTGGCGCAGCTCACCATGCACGGAACACTAATGGTTTTCTTTGTGTTATCGACCGTGCCGCAAAGCGGCTTTGGGACGTTTTTTCTTCCTCTGCAATTGGGCGCCTCGAATATGGCTTTTCCTCGACTAACGGCAACCGGGTTCTGGACAGCGTTACTCTCCTTCTTCGTCTTGATGGCGGCGTTCTTTGTTCCGGGTGGTGCCTCCGGCGCGGGCTGGACACAGTATCCACCGCTAAGCGCTCTCGCTTCGGCAGGTCCTGGACAGGGATTGGGTACCGATCTTTGGCTGGTGAGCATCGGTTTGTTCTGTTTGTCCTCGCTCATGAGTGCGGTCGGCTTTGTCGTCACTACGCTCCGTCACCGTGCCCCGGGCATGACATGGCTACGCATGCCGCTGACCTGCTGGTCCTGGTTCGTCACGTCCATCTTGATTCTTCTGGCTTTTGGCATTCTCCTAGCTGCGGTGATCTCGTTAATGCTTGACCGCCACGCTGGCACAAGCTTTTTCATTCCCGGCGGATTGCTGGTGAGCGGCAAGGTGATCGATCACGCTGGTGGTTCACCGCTGATGTGGCAGCACCTCTTCTGGTTCTTCGGTCACCCTGAGGTTTATATCGCAGTCCTTCCGGCCATGGGCGTCACGTCGCACCTTCTATCGGTCTTCGCACGCAAGCCGGTCTTCGGTTACAAAGCAATGGTTGGCGCCACCTTGGCGATTGGCGCTTTGGGTTTTATGGTCTGGGGACACCACATGTTCGTCAGTGGTATGAACCCATACGCTGGCTTCGCCTTTTCCACACTGACTACCGCGATTGCCGTACCTTCAGCCATCAAGACTTTCAACTGGGTAGCAACGCTTTATCGCGGAAAGATCCGCTATGCAACGCCATTGTTATTTTCCGCCGGATTCGTATCGTTGTTCATCACCGGCGGACTCACCGGCCCCATTCTTGCCCAGCCTGCGCTAGACATTTATCTGCACGATACATATTTTGTTGTCGCGCATTTTCACCTGATCATGGCCATGGCTGGTCTGTTTGCCATCTTTTCCGCCACGTACTTCTGGTTTCCCAAAATGTTTGGTCGAATGATGGATGAAAACTTAGGCCGACTGCATTTCTGGATCACGCTCCTCGGGGCGTACGCCACATTCATGCCTATGCACTTGCTGGGCATAGCCGGACATCCGCGCCGCTATTCCGAATTAACCGGCGTACAATATGTAACGGCGATGGCCCCTTTGCAGAAATTTGTCACCGTGGCTGCCATTGTCACACTTGTAGGACAGCTCATCTTTTTGCTGAACTTGTTTTGGAGCATCCGAAAAGGCGCGGCGGCAGAAGCCAATCCTTGGGGATGTGGCACCCTGGAATGGACATTGGCGTCTCCTGCTCCATTAAAAGGTTTTGTCGAACGGCAGATTCAGGTAAATCATGGGCCGTACGAATACAATATTGCCGGAGCAGAAAAAGATTTCATTATGCAAGATGCTCCGGCCAGCTAGCCGGGCAGCAAGGCCATCTGAGTAGTGTTATGCCGATCATTGGCGATCGAGTAGAAATCGAACGTAAGCCCAAGCTGGGTGGCGGCGGGCCGGGCAAAATTCCGCACCGCCACGGCTATGGCGGTGGCGATGATGGCGACCACGGTAACTCAGGCGATTTTCGGTCGCGCGAACAGCGAATGCGCCGGTATCGCGTTGGCATGACGCTCTGCATCATTTCGGTTACATCAATTTTTGTCCTCCTGACCATGGTTTACGTGTTTCGTATGGGCAAGGGCCGTTTTGATGAAGACGCACACCGCTGGGTACGTGACTGGGTTCCTCTCACTCTTCCCTATTTCCAGCTGTGGACGAATTCCCTGGTCTTGCTGCTGAGCAGTGCGACGCTCGAGTTGGCGCGGCGCGCGATGGTCAAAAAAGAAGAGTTCACTGCCATGGGCATCGTGCCTCCACAACTGAAGCGCGATCTGCCGTGGCTGGGTATAACAGTTTTTCTGGGCGTTGGGTTTCTGTTGGGACAGGTCCTGGTATGGAGCATCCTGCGCTCCCAGGGAGCGTTCCTTACGTCCAATCCCAGCCGGTCGCTGTTTTATATCCTCACTGGCACTCATGCCGTTCACCTGGTTGGAGGATTAGCTGTGTTGATCTATGCCGTAGCGGGACGTCTGCTCGCCACCAAATTCGAGTCACAAAGGATCGCGGTTGAGGTCACGGGATGGTACTGGCATTATCTGGCATTTTTATGGTTCGGAATATTCGCCCTGGTCCATTTTGCCAAAGGATAGCTACAAAGACTGGATATTAGGCTTGCTCTCCGGAGCGCTTTACGCGGACGACTGTGATCTTACCGAAGCCTTCTTCAAAGCCCGGCGCCTTCAGTTTGGCTGCCATTCGCTGAATCACGTCTTCCTTGACCTGCCGCTCGCGCTTGCGATTCCGTTCCAGGCAGACTTCAAGTGGAACATCGAAAAATACCGCATGTACCTCATAACCAAAGCCTTTAGCCATCTTGATCCATTGGCGTCGTTCATGCGGAGCCAGATTGCTGGCGTCAACATAATTCCATGGCATCCGGGCGATCAGCCGGGCACGCAGCAGTGATCGAAGGGTGGAAAAGACCAGGCCCTGATAGCGCTGCTCGGTAATGTCGTCAAAAAGGATCGAGCGCAACATGTCACTCGAAAGGGGAGTTACGCCACGGCGTTTGAACCACGTCGTCTTGCCTGATCCGGGCAGGCCTATAGCAAGGACAACCACGCCTTTGGAAGGCCGTCCGGCGGATTTGCCCGCTTGCGGCGCAGGTCGGTGCTCCGGCATTCCTGGAGGAGGCATGGATGGTGATTCCGGCTGCACTTCCGTCTCCATGCGCGGCTCATCAACTGCTGGGGACTCCTGCTGGGCAGCCTCGTTTGCGCGGGCGGATTCCGGCTCCCTATCACCGTAGGACGGGACAAGGGGTTGAGGATGGGATTCATCGACAAGAGGCTTCTGCTGGCCAACTTTGCCAGTGGCCTCCGTCTCATTCTCCGGCTTTTTTTTACGGCGCTTCATGCGCTCGCGCATCCAGTTGCGCATGCTTCTGTGTGTAACACAAGCAGCTAAGAAGTTGCAAGCAAAGGAGCTTTTTCAGCGGCGAAATGCGTGAAAAACCTGAATGTCAGCTGGCGCATCGAAGCTGCTCAGTACTTTGATCCAATCTTCCAAGGGGGTATTGAATTGATGAAGTTACTCACGATCGTCGTTCTAACATCGGCTCTGGCGCTATCCGCGATTGCGACGCCCGGGAACCCGCAGAAGCCAGAAAAGGCACAGGCAGTTCGCATCACTGACGGACCGCGCGTCGAAGGCGTAGGACCAACATGGGCGGTGATCGCTTGGACCACGAACACTGGCGGCAGCAGTGTTGTCCGCTATGGAACAGACGCGAACAATCTTAGCCAGACTGCGAAATCCTCG
>DASYKK010000490.1:0-2279 GCA_035995565.1 Candidatus Angelobacter sp. | reverse complement strand
GTCCAGACTGCGGAACGCCCACCGGCGAAGTGCTTCACGGAAAAGAAATGGAAGTGACTGCCCTGGAGATTCAATAATGGATTCCACGCCTCGTCTACTTGAAGTGCGAAAAAATGTTTTGAAGCAGAATGACATTATTGCCCGCTCGCTTCGCGAACGTTTTCGCCGCGACGGTATCTTTGTCGTGAGCCTGGTCTCCAGTCCGGGCGCGGGCAAAACTGCGTTTCTGGAAAAGACCCTGACCGTCCTGCACCAGCAGCACTGCGTGGCCGCGCTGGTCGGAGATCTGGCGACAGACAATGACGCTGCCCGCCTCGCCCGCAGCCAGGCTCCGGTCAGGCAGATTACCACCGGCACGCTCTGCCATCTTGAGGCTGCAATGGTGCAGAATGCGCTTGAGGGATGGGAAGTTGGGAAACTGGATTTTCTGTTTGTAGAGAATGTGGGTAATCTGGTGTGCCCGTCGTCTTACGATCTGGGAGAAGATCTGCGGCTGGTGCTTTTATCGGTAACGGAAGGCGAGGACAAACCGTTAAAATATCCTACGATCTTCAACAGTGCTGATGTGGCCGTGATTACCAAGATGGACCTGGCAGCGGCGGTTGATTTTGATGAGGCTGCCGCGCGCGCCAATATACAGGCCGTGCGGCCGGGTATGCAGGTGTTTACGGCTTCGTCGAAGAATGGAGCGGGGATGGAAATGTTCTTCGACTTTCTTGTTCATAGGTCTGCCGAACTGCGTGCAGCGACCACTGCATGATTCAAGTTGTAAAAGTGAGGAAATGACCAGCTTTCTTTCCATCATCGCCGTCGGTTTTTTTCTGGGCATGCGCCATGCCACAGACCCCGACCACGTAATTGCCGTTACCACAATTGTCACACGCCAGCGGCAGCTTACCCGGGCGGCCTTGACCGGAGCATTCTGGGGTGTGGGCCACACGCTGACAATCTTTGTTGTGGGCGCCATCATCATTCTTTTTGACGTGGTGATCCCAACACGCATTGGCCTGAGCATGGAATTTTCGGTGGCACTGATGTTGATCTTTCTCGGCATCATGAATGTCACGGCGTTCATGCGTTCGGCGCGATCATTTGCGGGGCAGGCTGGCGCAGGTTCAGAAGTTTTGCACGTGCATTCGCATGCCCATGGCGACTACGTTCATACCCACGCGCACGGGCACGCTCCGGAAGCGCATCCACATCGGCCTGACCGAACGCCGCTGGCACTGCTGGATCGCCTTTTTGGTAAGCTCGCGTTATATCGTCCGGTGCGGCCGTTTATCGTCGGCGTAGTGCATGGCCTGGCCGGCTCTGCTGCGGTGGCTTTGCTGGTTCTTACTACGATTCCCAATCCGCGCTGGGCCGTGGTGTACCTGCTCGTTTTTGGAGCGGGCACGGTCGGTGGCATGATGTTGATTACCATGAGCATCGCTTCTGCCTTTGCTTTTATGGGAAAGGGCCGGCAGAATTTCTCACACCGTCTTGGACTTGTCTCCGGCCTGCTCAGTCTGGCGTTCGGAATATTATTGGTGTATCAGATCGGTTTCGTCGGCGGCCTCTTCACCAGTCATCCACACTGGATGCCTCGCTGAGCCAAGGTCATAATTGGAACCTTTCCCCAGTCGCGGAGCATCCAAATAAAATAAACGATAAGGGAAGATGTAATGAGTATCCATAAAGTGATTGAGCTGCCCCGCCGTACGATTTCAAGTGTGAGCCCGCTTACGGGTGAGTTGTTGCGCGAGTATGAGCAGCACTCAGACGAGATGATCGAAAACAAAATCGCGCTTGCCGCCGCGACATTCCGGGATTATCGCAAAGTTCCATTCGCCCAGCGTGCCGCCATGATGGTCCGCGCCGCGGAAATCCTGGAACAAGAAAAAGAAACCTTTGGCCGCATCATGACCCAGGAAATGGGGAAAACATTCAAGTCGGCTGTGCAGGAAGCGGAGAAATGCGCTTTTGGTTGCCGCTACTATGCTGAGAATGCAGAGCGCTTCCTGGCTGACGAAGAGGCTAAGACCAACGCTACGCGAAGCTTTGTACGCCACCAACCCGTTGGCCCTGTGCTGGCGGTGATGCCGTGGAATTTCCCGTTCTGGCAAGTGTTTCGCTTTGCTGCGCCCGCGCTCATGGCTGGCAATGTTGGATTGCTGAAGCACGCTTCCAACGTGCCCCAGTGCGCGCTTGCCATTGAAGACATTTTCCATCGCGCTGGCTTTCCTGAAGGCGCCTTCCAGACGCTATTGATTGGCTCGGACCGCATGAATAACGTGATT
>DASYKK010000489.1:0-4318 GCA_035995565.1 Candidatus Angelobacter sp. | reverse complement strand
GGCGATCTCAAATCCATCCTGCGTGCGCACCATTTCATTGAGGCGGCGGTCGGCTTCAGGTGACACTTTGCCGCCCGTCATCAGCACGCAATACGACTTCGCCGCGCCGCGCCCGATCCTTCCGCGCAACTGATGAAGCTGTGAAAGTCCGAAGCGCTCCGCGTGCTCCACCACCATCACTGTGGCGTTGGGCACATCCACGCCAACTTCGATCACCGTCGTGGCAACCAAAACATCAATTTCACTGGCCTTGAAAAGGCGCATCGTCAGTTCTTTTTGTTCCGCAGACATCCGACCATGCAGCAGCCCGACCCGGAGGTCTTTAAAAACTTTCTTCCGCAGCTCGTCATACATGTGGAGCGCGGCCTTGAGGCCAGTTTTCGAGCGAGCGCCTGCGGGTTCGGCGGCAAATTCCATTTCCTGCTGCTCCGCTGGAGCGCCCTCAATCACGGGATAGACAACATAGGCCTGCCGCCCGAGCTTGGCCTGCTTGCGCACAAAATCCCAGACCTCGTCAGCGCGCTGGTCGGAAATTTTGCGCGTAGTAATGGGCGTGCGTCCCGGCGGCATCTCGTCGAGCACGCTGGTATCGAGATCGCCATAAAGCGTAAGCGCGAGCGTGCGCGGGATGGGCGTGGCGGTCATGACCAGGGTGTCAGGTTCGGCATCACCTTTTTTCATGAGCTTAAAGCGCTGCATCACGCCGAAGCGGTGCTGCTCATCTACGATGACCAAACCCAGTTTATGAAACTCAACTTTTTCCTGAATCAACGCGTGCGTCCCGATGACCAGATGCACGTCACCGCGCGCAATGTGGCGGCGGGCGCTGCGTTTCATGTCTTCATCCAGTGACCCGGTCAGCAGCAGCACACGATAGCCGGCAACGTCTTCCAGAATGCGCCGCGCGGAGAAATAATGTTGCGTCGCCAGGATTTCCGTGGGCGCCATCAACGCCACTTGATAGCCGTTTTCAATAGCGATTGTTGCCGCCTGAAGCGCAACAATGGTCTTACCCGAGCCAACATCTCCTTGAAGCAGCCGGCGCATGGGCGAAGGATGCTGCATATCTTTTGCGATTTCTCCCAGCACGCGCTTCTGTGCCCCGGTAGGCTTAAAAGGCAGCGTCTTCTTCAGCGCCTGGCGAACGCTCTCTGTGAGCGCGAAAGGAATCCCGGGACGCTCGCGCATCTTGCGCCGCTTCAACTCCAGTCCCACTTCAAGGAAGAACAGTTCTTCAAAGATCAGCCGCTTGTGCGCCGGCGTGGCGTGATTTTGCAGATCAGTGAAAGCTTCGCCTTCTGCCGGAAAATGGACTTGCGCAAACGCCGGTCGGCGGTCGAGCAATTTCAAGCGCCGGGAAATGGCGGGCGGAATACCGTCGGGAATGTCAGGCGCCAGGCTTTCCAGAGCGCCATAAATGATGCGACGAAACCAGCGCGACGTCAGCTTGGTATTTGCCGCCGATTCATAGATCGGCACGATGCGGCCGACTTCAAGCGATTCAATGTCCTTGGCGCTTTCCAGGTCGAGTTCGCCTTCACCGCCGCCACCGTCAAGAAGCTCGAACTGCGGCTGGTTGATCTGCAGGCCGCGGCTTTTCCATCCTTCTTCCACCTTGCCGTAAAGCGCGACAAGCTGGCCGGGCTTGAAGCGGTCGCGGAGATATTCGCCGTGAAACCAGATGCATTTGAGTGTGGAGCGTCCCTGACCGGCAACCAATTCAAAGATCGGCATGCCATTGCGTGTGCGGAAGACAGCGGAGTTCCGAACTTCGGCGATCACCGTGGCCATTTCTCCGGCGCGCAGTTCGCCGATTCCGCGAGGGTTTAGCCGGTCTTCGTAGCGGAAAGGAAGGTAATAGAGCAGGTCTTCGACCGTGGCGATGTTCTTCTGCGCCAGCCATTCGGCAATGCGCGGGCCAACGCCTTTAACGAATTTGACTTCTGTGTTGAGGTCCAGCACTGAGTAATGATGATAAATGGGAGGCCGCGACGAATGAGGGTCATTACGGCTTTGAGGTAAATCATTTAGTTCTTTGTGAGAAAGATCGTTTCTGCCAGACTGAACCGCATGAGACGACCGCCGGACTTCCTAAAGCGACATACGCTTTTCTCTTCGATCTGTTTGCTGTTGCTGATTGTAATCGGTGGGCATGCTTTATGGTTGTTGGGCGTAATTCCGGATAACAACACGGGCGGCCAGATCCTTTATTACTACATGCCATTGGCGTGGCTTGTGATAACGATCATTCTCGTCGCAAGAAAATTCCTCTAAACCATTCCGCCAGCTTTGCTGGGCGAAGCTCGACCCTATCCCCGTGCAGACTTTCGTTTAGCCACTCGTCTTTTTGGCCGTGCCGCACCTTCCTCCGAACCAAAGAATTGCGGCAGGCTGAACTGATCGATATGAAAATTAAACTTGTTGGTGCAGGAAGGGCAGGAGGTTTGGTGTGTTCCTTCACTCACCTGGCTGGAATCAACATCGAATGAGCGCAGACACTTGGGGCACGTAACGATGATCTGTCTAGAACCATTGAGGGCGATCCAGATGGGAGAAGTGTTGCGCTTGCCCGGCACAGGACGCTCCGGAGCCTTCCGCACCAGTTCCTTCACCTTGCCCAGCAGATCAGGGATGGAATAATCGCCTTTCTGAAAAAAGGTGTCGGCCAGAAGACCCTCAGGGGCATTGTCAGTCACATATTCGCCGCTCAGCGCGATCGTAGGGATCTGCGGGAAGCGGTTGCGCACCACGGCAAGAAATTCAAAGCCGGACATGTTGGGCATCCGCAAATCGGAAATAATGAGGTCGGGCAGCGCTTCGTCCAGCGCATGCAAGCCTTCCAGTCCGTCTGCGGCAGTGAGGACTTCATAGCCTGCGGCTTCGAGCACGGCAGCACCGGTTACACGTACGGGAGGTTCGTCATCGACAAAAAGGACACGAAAGCGGAAAGTGGGCATAAATGGGTCCCCTGAAGCGAAAACTCTTTGGTTTGGCGGGTGTACCGACTGGCCTCAAGTATAGCAGCTGCGCTGGCTGTTTTCGGCCGCGTTTGTATTGTTTGCGAACAGAAACTCAGCCTACACTGTAGGTAGAAGTTGACCCGGTTTTCATCGATGAAAAAACTCCTGCGAGAGATCTCCTACTTAATCCTGATGGCGTTTTTTTGCCCCACGGCGCATACCCAACAGCAGGTCCCGGACCCAGGCGCACTCGGGCCGGCGCAGAGTTCGCCGGCTCCAGCGCCTGAAACTTCGCCGACTCCCATACCTGTCCAATCTTCAACACAAGAGGGAGTAAGCGCGGTCGAGAGCGCCGCTGCACAGTTCCCGCCCACGAACGATCCCCACGAGATTGTGCGCAGGTCCATGGAGATCGACCGGCGCACGCTGGAGCTGGCAAGAAATTACACGTGCCAGCAGCGTGAGGTCATCAAGCACCTGGATAAACACGGCAATGTGAAATCCACTGAGGTCAAGACCTTCGACGTCGGTTTCTACTACGGCGAGGAATACTCCCGGCTGATTATGGTGGACGACAAGCCGCTTGGCGAGAAGGAAAAGAAGAAGGAAGACGAGAAACTGGAAAAGTTTTTGTCCAAGCTGCGTAATGAGAACCCAGAGGACCGGCAAAAGCGCATCGACAAGGAAAAGAAAAATCGCCAGGAAAGCCGCGCTTACCGCCAGGACGTAGCCAACGCTTATGACTTCCGCATTGTGGGTGAAGAAGAGCTGGAAGGTGCGAAGACCTGGGTAATCGAAGCGACGCCGCGCAAGGACTTCAAACCTACGCAGCCGCATGCTGACATGCTGAAGAAGATCAAAGGCAAGATGTGGATCGACAAGAAAGAATATAACTGGATACGCGTGGAAGCAGAAGCCACAGACACGATTTCCTTCGGCCTGTTTCTCTTCCGTATACATCCGGGCTCGCGCTTCAACTTCCAGCAGCTGCATTTGAACAATGAAGTCTGGCTACTGCGCCACCTGTATATCAATGGCGGGGCACGGATCGCGCTGCTCAAAAATGAGGCGATCGAGCAGGAAGATACGTTTTCCAACTACAAGAAATTCAGTTCGACCATAACGATCCTGCCGGGAGTGAGAGAAGTTCCGGCAGAGGAGAAGCCGAAGTAGCGCCTACGGATTGATCGCCGAACCAGCAAGGATTGCAGGATTGCGGCGCGAGCGCGAAGCGGTTTGCTGCGTGAAGCGATATTCAAGGTCGCGCGATTCCATCACGTACTTGCCTTTAAAGCGCACGTTAGCCACAGCATGGGTGAAAGTGCGCATCCACATGCCATCGACCTCAGTAAAGCTCA
>DASYKK010000488.1:0-6383 GCA_035995565.1 Candidatus Angelobacter sp. | reverse complement strand
CGTCGAGGGCAAAGACAGCGGCGAGCAGGACGCGCGCTTCAGCTATTCAATCACGGTGCGCGCCGCGCATTACCCCTTCAGCAGGGTCAAAATTCCGCCCGCGTTTGTTGAGCCGCCCAAGGAAACGGAGCCACTGATCGCTGCAGCCGACGCTGCAAAGAAGCAGGCATTCGCAACGACAGATGCAAATTCCCTTTGGTCGGGTCCTTTTCAGAGACCCGCTGACGCAGAGACTTCCGGCGTCTTCGGCACGGCTCGAATTGTAAACGGGGTGCAGAAAGCCCAGCACAAGGGGCTGGATTTTCGCGCGAGTATCGGCACGCCGGTCCATGCCACGAACTCAGGGACGGTGATCCTGGCCCGGTCACTGTATTTCGAGGGAAATTGCGTCATGCTGGACCATGGCCAGGGCTTGGTGACCATTTACATGCATCTCTCAGAGTTCAAAGTTAAGGAAGGCGAGAAGGTGGCCGCGGGGCAGCTTATCGCGCTCAGCGGCGGAACTGGCCGTTCCACTGGACCACACCTGCACTTTGCCGTGCGCTGGTACGGTGAATATCTTGATCCAAGAACGCTGCTGGAACTGCATCCTCCAGCAAACTGACGCGGAGGCTTAGCGCTTGAGCGGATGAAATGGCTGGCTCGCCGCTGTTCATTCGCCTGAACAAAAAAGAGCGTGACCACCATTGGCCACGCTCAAGCTGAGGAGCATGAAGGAACACCTAGATGGGATCGGAGCCGATCGTTAAACCTTCTAACGCCTTTTGCGCCTGCCGCATGGCTTTCTGGATCTCTGGCGAATCCAGCAACTGAAGGTTTTGCCGGCCCATATCAAGCAGTGACAAATTCTGGTTGAGGGAAGCCATGTCGTCATCCAGCGTGATCATAGCTTCGTCGCTCTCAATGAGCTGTTGGTCAAGGCCTTGCAGCATCTCGTCCATGCCGCCGAGAGAGGCTTGCAACTCTTCTGTGTCAAGATTCAGAAAAGATGAATCGCGCGATCCACGGTCCGGAAGCGTTACCGTGAGCGTTTGCTCATGTTTGTCGCGCATTACTACCAATGTCATTTTGCCGCCGGTACGATGATTGCGCAGAATGTGGCTAAGGTCGCTGCGGTCAGTGAGCTTTTCATTGTCGGCCTTCACGATGACGTCACCGGCTTTCAGGCCTGCTTTTTCCGCGGCGCTGTTTTTTTCCACTGATCGAACCAGCACGCCTTCTCCATCTTTCACGCCAAAATATTCACCCAGTTGGCGCGTCAGGCTCTCCGTCTGGACGCCGAGCACGGAAGAGTAGGTCTGGATCTGGAATGGCAAGTCCATGCTGTTGCGGGGAAATTCGCGCGGCCGCGGAGTTGGGATGAGAACGCGCGGAGCAGTCTGCGCTACCACGGTGCCGTGATCCGCCAGCTGCACGTTGATCTTCAGCGGAGCACCATCGCGGCTGATGCCGAGGGTAACGGTGCGTCCGGGCGGCACTTCACGAATGAGGCGGCGAAGCTGCTCTTCGCTTTCAACCGCGGTGCCGTTAAAGTCGAGAATTACATCATGCTCGCGTAAACCCGCTTTGCCGGCCGGAGCATCTCCATCCACCATTGTAATTTCTACTCCACGCTCTTCTTTCAGTTTAAGCGCAGCCAGGCGGTCAGTTGTGACGTCGCGAATATCAACGCCCAGGTACGAACGGCCGCCGGCATAGAAATGACCAGGCGGCTGGTGGGAGAGTGCATCCGGCTGTGGCGAGGGCTGGGCCGCAATCAGCGGTAGAGCCAGGCCGGTGACCAACAGCGCAATTGTTTTTTTCTGCATCATAGGGCGACGCTCCAAATTTTTCTGGTTACGGTCTTGCTTCTTTCTTGATCTCAATATTCCCTGCGGTTGTGTGGACGTGCAGCAGCGGGCCACCGCCGTTCAAACTTCCTTCAGCATAAAATTCTCGCGGTCCCATATTGGCTGACGGATGTGTAATCTTCAGTTCGCCAAACTCGCTACGGATGCCATAGCTCCGCGCCGACTCCACCGCCGCGCGCACATTCACGCCGAGCCCTTCCGGCACAAATACGATAATGTCACCCATCTGGGTTTCCAGTTTGGAGTCCGTGAATGCCGCCCCGCCCGACGCCAGCTTAGCCATGATCGCGCCCGCGCCCGTCTCCGCGCGCACTCCGCCTCTGGCCGGCCCAATATGGATACTCCCGCCAGCGGTTTCAATTTCTGCCGCGCCGGCAATGTCATTCAACTCGATGTTGCCGCCGCCGGTTTCGGCTTTGATCTTGCCATCGCACTTCGTAACCTGGATAGATCCGCCGGCAGTCTGGAGCGTCATCATCTTGGCCCATCCGATATTCAGGTTTCCGCCGCCTGATCGCGCCGTCACATGTCCTGCGGCCGAGACCAGGTGAATGCTCCCGCCGCCGGTCAAAGCTTCCACATCATTTCCTACTTTGCCAATATCGATATTCCCGCCACCGCTCGAAACCGAGATGACGCCGGTAATGCTGTCCAGTTGAATTCCGCCACCGCCCGTTTTTGCTTCGACGCGCCCAGACAGGTTCTTCGCCGCCACCGAGCCGCCTTCGGTTTGCAAATGGACCAGTTGTGTCTGCGCCGGTACCTGGATATCAAAATCAATCGAGCCCTGGTCCGATCCTTCACAGTCCGCCCGCAGCACCACCGTGTCGCCGGAGCTATAGGTCGTAAACTTCATGTGGCCCAATTCGCGGCGCGCGCGATCTTCACTAGCAGCGTGGACATGCTCACGAATTGTGTAAGTAACGTTGGTCTGCTGCGCTCCCCGGATGTGGATCGACCCGCTGCTCGACTTCACTTTTACCGTCTTGCCCGCGGAAAATGTTCCGGAGACTTCCTGTATCCACTCGTTGCCAGACAGCCGATACACCCGCGGGCCAGGACTTTGCGCGACCGCAGTCTGGCTAAATGCCAGACAGCCAGCTGCCAAAATCAGCGTCGCGAGTTGTACGTGCTTCTTCATCGATGGCCAGTCTCTTCTACTAATCTTTTCCTGGTTAATCCAGGTGTGGCATGCTTGCCAGATATCGCTTGGATTCATCACGGATAAACTTGTTCGGGTCGCGATCCGCCAGCACCGTCAAAGCCGAGCGCACGCTGGTATCGGCTTTCACCACGTCCAGCAGGCTGATGGCTTCCTGGCGCACGCCGGCATTGTTGTCATGCAGCAAAGCTTCCACCACGGCATCGCGCACATGCACATCATCGCGGACGTAGCTTTTCAGCGCATCCAGTGATTTCAAGCGCACGCCGGGATTTTTGTCATACCGCAAAGCTTCTACCAAAACCTCGCGCACCGCGTTATCTTCTGAGCCGTGCGTCAGCACGTCAATCGAATCCAGTGCGATCGCCGGATTGCGGGTGTTGCGAGCCGCCAGCACCAGCAGTTGCCGTATCCGCGGATCATCGCTTGATCCATTCAATATCTGCGGCTGCAGTGTGTTGTATTTGATCTGCACCTGGTTGGAATTTGCTGCGGGAATGATGGATTCAATTCCGGCAATGTTGGCTTCGGTAGCCGGAACATCAATCGTACCGTTCGCCGTGATTGGCGCCTTCTTTGCATCCATCATCCGATACGTCGTTCCCACTCCGCCCGCAAAACCGAGAATCAGCAGCGCCGCGGTCATCGCTGGAGCCAGCTTGATCTGGTGAAACCATCCCGTAGCGTCAAAAATGAACGAGCTGAAAATGTTGCGCGATTGCTCCGCGTGCTCCAGCGCTTCCTGCAGCTGCATTCGATTCGCCGCCAGAAAGCTCGGAGAAACTTCTTTTACCGGCGCCGCAGCCATACTGTCTTTGAATTCAAGCGACGTTTCCAGCTCGCGCCTGCATCCCAGGCAGTGCCGCACGTGCTGCTCAAACTCGAACTTGGCATCATCGGCCAGTTCGCCGTAAATGTATAAAACAACGTTTTCTTTGGTCCAATCGCAGTTCATAGCTTTTTGGTTCCTATCGCAATTTTTAACTGTTCCGATTTTTTTTATCTACTTTTAGCCTCTGGCTACTAGCCTCTGGTTCTTAGCTTTTGGCCCTTAGCCCTACAAACTCTTCATCAACTACCGGGTGGAGCAGGCATTCATGCCTGCGTTCCAAGCCGAAAAATCATGGGGCTTTAGCCCTGTATTCCCGGCTCATATCTCAGCGCTTTCGCCTCTTCTTACTGACGCCGCAAACCTCACGGCGCTTTTCGCGACTTAATCACTGCTCATATCCCCTAAACAAAGCTAACAGCTAAGTGCTAATTACTAAGTGCTGCTCTCTACCGCATCGGCGTCAACGCGCTGCGCAACTTCTGCGTCGCCCGGAAGAGCGTGTTCTTGGCCGTCTCTTCCGTTGTGTTCAGCATCTCGCCAATCGTTCTCAGTCTGAGGCCCTGATAATGTTTCAACTCAAACACCATGCGCTCGCGCGGTGTCAGCTTGGTCAGCGCCTGGTTGATCTTTGCTCCCAGCTCGCGCCGCATCAAATCGCGTTCCGGGTTTGCGCCCGCGCGGTCATCGGACACGCGATCCAGCACATCCACCGGCTGCCCGCTTGCATCCATCACCATCTGCGGATCTTCTTTGCGTGTTTGCCGCTTGCGCAGATGGTCCAGGCACAGGTTGGTTACGATCCTATAAATCCAGGTATAAAAAGAGCATTCAAAGCGGAAGTTCCCAATATGCCTGTAGGCTTTGAGAAAGGCTTCCTGATAAATGTCATGGGCGTCCGCGTCCGATCCGGTCAGGTGCAGGGCCAGGCGCAGAACGGCCTGGTCATACTGGCGCACCAGTGTCTCGAAAGCTGTTCGGTCTCCGCGCTGCGCGGCACGTATCAGCTCACTGTCGTTAATTCGACTTAGGGCTTGACTCACCATCTCTCCGGAAGAATGGGAGCTTCTTGTACCACCGCTCGCGCCAACCGTCACTCCTATGAATGCTGAGTCGGCCGGCATCTTCTGTCCTCTGTAATCCTCTCTTCTTGCAATTACTTGGACTGCGCCAACCGCGATACGTAAGCTGAGAGTATCCCATTTTCGAACACTTGGGAAATCCCTGGGACGACCCGTAAACCCTGCGGGATCAATTGCCTAAAGGCTCCAAATTTGCCCACTTCAGGGTGCAAAGCTCTTTCCGGTGGCCACGGGATGGAGCAGACATTTATGTCTGCGGTTAGAGCTCAATCACACCGGGCTTCAGCCCCTGAGGCTCCCACACCCGGCCATGTCGGCCGAAATTGGATAAAAACTCAACCCTGTCTTCCCGACCGATAGCCGAACGACCCTGAGCCAAGTCGAAGGGGACGTGAGGTTGAGTGGAGGGATCCCGACACTCTGTCCCGTGCCATGCCGCATCAGGGAATTCGACCCAAGCAAAATGTGGAGACGCACCCTAGACGGGTTAATCAATCAGCTCCTTTCTAGTTTACGAGACAAGCGTCACTGCACATGTTTCGTCAAGGTAGGCCGCGAACTCTTCTCTTTTCCGCGGTACTCTGCTCAAATTTAGTCGCTGCGAAAAACATGCCATAGCGCTTGCCGAAGGATATCGGCACTTAAGTCCGAGTGATTATGGACGATCGTCACTAAAAGCCAAGAAGACTTCTTGTATGTCTATGCCTCGTCGCCTTACATTACCTCACCGTCGGTACAAGGCTTATTTGAGGAGAGTTCATGCGTCGTTATCTTTATGCTTCAATGCTTGCCTGGTTGCCCCTGTTTGTTGTCGGGTCTGCGCACGCGCAAACGCTGTCAGCCGACATCAATCAAAGCTTCGCCCTCCGCAGAGGCGGTGGGGTCTGGACAGCCGGAGCCAGTTCCAATCCAGCGTACGGCCCGCAGTTTTCCAGCACACTGGCCCCTCTTCACATACCTCAGACTGAACGCTACAAGGCCGTTAGTACCGGCAGCGCTCACACCATTGCGCTTGACATGAATGGAACAGTGCGGGTGTGGGGTACTGCATTTTCCGGTCAATTTGGCAATGGAACTAACGCCGGCAACTCTGGCGTCCCACTGCTTGTGCCCGGCCTCTCGAACATAATCGCGATCTCGGCAAATACAGATTACAGTCTCGCGCTAAAAGCCGATGGGACTGTGTGGGCCTGGGGCGATTGTCTAACGGGAGAGCTTGGAAACGGCACGTCCGGGCCGTTCTGTGAAAGTAACGTGCCGGTGCAGGTGCTCGGGCTTCCCCACATCATCGCAATTGCTGCAGGAGGATACCATGCGCTGGCGCTGGCTGAGGATGGCACCGTCTATGCCTGGGGCAACAATCTGGTTGGACAGCTCGGAGACGGCACTATCAACCCCGGACAATTTGGCGATCCGCCGGTTCCTAATGATCGCAGTATCGCCGCCATTGTTCCGGGACT
>DASYKK010000487.1:0-2504 GCA_035995565.1 Candidatus Angelobacter sp. | reverse complement strand
GCCAGCCGCCAGCATTGCGGAAATCGATGTTAAGCCGGCTGAGGCTCTCGGCCTGACAAAATTCACGATTCGGGAGAGCCAGCGCAGCCATCGTCCCACGGTGCGTATTTCGCCTGACCTGCCGGTTTGCGAGCAGTGTCTCGCGGAGCTGTTTCAGCCTAACGATCCACGATATCTTTATCCCTACATCAACTGCACCAATTGCGGCCCTCGCTACACGGTGATTACTGGGCTTCCTTACGACCGTCCGAATACCACCATGAAGCAGTGGCCGCTTGACGTTTGTTGCGCCACCGAATATCACGATCCGGCGAATCGACGCTTTCATGCTCAACCCGTGGCCTGCGCGGCCTGCGGTCCCAGTTATTACCTGAGGGAAGGGGACGAAATCTTACGCGGTGGAAATATTGTTGTGAGGCGCGCGGTCGAATTGCTGAATGAAGGCAAGGTGCTGGCCATAAAAGGTCTGGGCGGATACCATCTGGCGTGCGACGCGATGAACGCACCAGCAGTTAACGCATTGCGCGAACGCAAATATCGTAAAGAAAAGCCATTCGCGTTAATGGTGAAAGATCTTGAATCCGCGCGCGAGCTGATTGAACTCTCTGCCGAAGCAGAATCGCTGATTACTTCCGTCGCTCGACCGATCGTGTTGGCCCCTGCAAGAATTAATTTACCTGGCGTTGCCCCCGATAACAACGAACTCGGCGTGATGCTGCCTTATACTCCGCTCCATCATCTGCTCTTCGCTGCCGGAGCGCCGCAAAGACTGGTAATGACCAGCGCTAACCGTTCCAGCGAACCAATCGCTTATACGGATGATGACGCTGTGGAACGCCTCTCCGCCATTGCCGATGCCTTCTTAATAGGCGAGCGCCCGATTGCGCGGCGGGTGGACGATTCGGTGGCGAAATCCGGTTTTTTTGGTCCGACCATTCTGCGCCGCGCCCGTGGATACGCACCCGGGGCCGTCGCCAAATTGCCGAGCGAAAGGCCGATCCTTGCGCTAGGCGCTGATTTGAAGAATACCGTGACCCTGGTCGTGGATGGCCAGGCGTTTGTGAGCCAGCATATTGGAGACCTTGAACACTATCAGGCTTTCCGCGCCTTCGACGAAACCATCCACGATCTTATTTCCATGTATGACGTGCGCTTGTCTGACCTGCTTGTGGTGCATGACTGCCATCCGCAATATTTTTCTACCGGCCATGCTGTGGGAATTCCTGCATGGAAGGTGCGCGCCGTGCAGCATCACCGCGCTCATCTCGCCTCCGTGTTGGCCGAACGAGACGAGTGGGAAAAGCAGGTTGTCGGAGTGAGCTTTGACGGGACCGGTTTTGGCGACGATGGCACTATCTGGGGCGGAGAAATCTTCACCGGCAGCGTGAAGGCAGGTTTCACACGCTGTGCACACTTGCGTACCGCGGCATTGGCGGGCGGAGATGCTGCTGCAAGATCACCGGTGCAAGCGGCGGCTGGATTTTTGTCGCAACTGGAAGGACTCCCGGATCTTACCTCGCCGCCGTTTCACTTTGGACCGCGCTATCGAGATTCACTAAGGCTGATCAGCAAGGGCATTCGAGCTTTCAGCACGAGTTCCATGGGCCGCCTCTTTGACGCCGCCGCGGCTCTGCTCGGTTTTACGCGCAATGTCACCTTTGAAGGTCAGGCAGCCATGTGGCTTGAACAAGTGGCCCGTACCTCCCAGGTCGTCGAATCATATCCGTTTCCGCTGAGTGATGGCGAATTCGACTTCCGTCCACTGCTGCAATCCGTGATCGCCGATCGCACTCAGGGTCGCGACGTCTGCGCCATCGCGCGGGCATTCCAACTCGGCATCGCGCAGGGGCTGTGCGATTGTCTGAGAACGATCTGTGCGGAGAAGCAACTTGATACGATCGTGCTCTCGGGTGGCGTTTTTCAGAATGAGCTATTGCTGCATGATGTGAAGGCCATTCTCGATTCGACCGGCCTACAAATCTGGACCAACCATGGCGTGCCCCCGAATGACGGAGGCATCAGCCTGGGACAGGCAGCGCTTGCCGCGTTTGGGAGATTTGACGAAGCATCACAAGACGATTCAAAAGACCGGAGTGGCTCCCATGCATGAATTATCCATTGCGATGAGCATCGTTGAGATGGCAGAGGAAGAAGCGGAGCGACGCGGCGTGCGCATCAGCGCGGTCCATCTCACTCTGGGGTTGCTCTCAGGCGTCGTGAAAGATGCATTGCTTTCGTCCTATGAAATCGCCTGCGACGGCACGCCTCTCGCCGGTTCGCGACTGCTTGTTACAGAAATTCCGGTCGAAGTTTTCTGCCCTGCATGCAAGGGGCCAAGAAAGCTTACCTCGACGCAATGGTTCTGCTGTCCAGACTGCGGAACGCCCACCGGCGAAGTGCTTCACGGAAAAGAAATGGAAGTGACTGCCCTGGAGATTCAATAATGGATTCCACGCCTCGTCTACTTGAAGTGCGAAAAAATGTTTTGAAGCAGAATGACATTA
>DASYKK010000486.1:0-26222 GCA_035995565.1 Candidatus Angelobacter sp. | reverse complement strand
GCCGAGCAGGCCATGCGCGCCTTGCCGTTGATCAGCATGGCGCACGAGCCGCAGACCTCTTCCAGGCAGTTGGAATCGTAAGCGATGGGAGTCGTGGTCTTGCCATCGCGCGTCACAGGATTAGCGGCGATCTCCATCATGGCCGATATCACGTTCATCCCCGGCTTCCAGGTCAGTTCAAACTCTTCCCAGCGTGGTGTTGACTTGGGATTTTCCTGGCGTCTGATCTTGAGAATGACGGTCTTTGCGGATTGGGCCATTATTGTTTTGTCTCCCGTAGCGAAATAAGCTTCACCGTCGTCATGAGCGCGTTAAGGAATGTGATTCCGGCAAAGACGCCGTAAACCCAGTCATGGTGCGCAACCGCCTGCCAAACTAAAATGCAGCCGATCACAAAGAATACGATCGCAGCATTCTTGTAAAACTTCGGCGATGTGCTGCGCTGTGGTTCCACCGTATGGTCCTTCATTCATGAAGTAAACTTCTTTGAAACACAGAGGAACAGAGAGACCAGAGGTTAATAAGCGGCAGGAGGTTTGATCTGAAACGCAACCCCGGGATCGCCTCAACTTGTCGTCTTCTTATCCTCCTTTCCTCTGTGTTTCAAAGAGTTTTCATTTTGCCATGTCATACCGCCGCGGCCTGGGCGGCAGCAGGGAAATATCCACGGGCTCAAATTCAAACCTGGGCTCGTCGGCGTCGGGAGCGAAGTAAGCCTTGGTAGTCTTCAGGAAATTCTTATCATCGCGGTCCGGAAAATCCGGCTTGTAGTGCGCGCCGCGCGATTCATCCCGCAACGCCGCGCCCTGCGCGATCACGCGCGAAAGCTGCAGCATGTTGTAAAGCTGCCGCGTGAAAACGAACGACGTATTTGCCCACTGGCTTTTATCACTCAGATTGATGTGGTTGAAGCGTTCCAGGAATTCAACGAGCTTATCGTCAGTCTGCTGCAGGTTCTTGTTGTACCGGATGACGGTGCAGTTGCGTGTCATCAGTTCGCCCAGCTCGCGCCACAGGCGGAAAGGATTCTCCGTGCCGTTCGAAGTCAATAGGCCGGCATTGGCTTCGTCCTGGCGTTTGCGCTCAGAGTCAAAAACGGTGCTGCTCACGCCGTCAGTGGATTTTGTACTGTTCTTGGCATACAGCATGGCCTGCGGGCCAGCCACGAAGCCGCCATAAATGCACGAAACCAATGAGTTTGCTCCCAGCCGATTGGCGCCATGATAGCTGTATTCGCATTCCCCAGCGGCAAAGATGCCCTTGATGTTCGTCGACTGGTTGAAGTCCACCCAAAGTCCGCCCATGGTGTAATGCATGCCCGGGAAAATCTTCATGGGGACTTCGCGAGGATCGTCGCCCACAAACTTCTCGTAAATTTCCAGAATGCCTTCCAGCTTCCGGTTGAGCGTTTCGCGGTCGATGTGCGTCAGATCCAGATAGACCATGGGCTGGCCGTCAATCCCCAAGTCATATTCGTAAACCACTTTATGGATGGCGCGGGTAGCCACGTCGCGTGGCACCAGGTTGCCGTATTTGGGATACCACTCTTCCAGGAAATACCAGCGCTCGGATTCGGGAATGCTTTTCCAGTCACGCTTGTCGCCCTTCTTCTTCGGCACCCAGACGCGGCCACCTTCACCGCGCGCCGACTCAGACATCAGTCGCAACTTGTCTTCGCCAGGAATTGAGGTGGGATGCACCTGGATGAATTCGCCATTGGCGTAGTAGCAGCCTTGCTGATAGAGTGCGGATTGTGCCGACCCGGTGCAGACGACAGAGTTCGTCGACTTGCCGAAGATCGCGCCGATGCCGCCGGTAGCCATAATGATGGCGTCGGCAGCGAACGTCCGGACTTCCATGGAACGCAGATCCATGGCGCAGATACCGCGACAGACGCGGTTGTTGTCCAGGATAGAGCTTAGAAACTCCCAGTGCTCGAACTTGGTGACGCGGCCTTCAGACTCGTAACGGCGCACCTGCTCGTCCAGCGCATAGAGAAGCTGCTGACCTGTGGTGGCGCCGGCGAAAGCGGTGCGGTGGTACAGTGTGCCGCCGAAGCGGCGAAAATCGAGTAAGCCTTCCGGTGTACGGTTGAACGTTACGCCCATGCGGTCCAGCAGATCAATGATCGCGGGCGCGGCTTCGCACATGGCCTTGACAGGAGGTTGGTTAGCGAGGAAGTCGCCGCCATAAATCGTGTCGTCAAAATGCTGCCAGGTGGTGTCGCCCTCACCCTTTAGATTTTTGGCAGCATTAATGCCGCCCTGGGCGCATACAGAGTGCGATCGCTTGACCGGCACGATGGAAAAAAGATCGACGTGACCGCCGGCTTCTGCAATCTTGATGACTGCTGCCAGACCGGCTAGTCCGCCGCCGACCACGATAATTTTGGGTGTCGTTGCCATAAATCGTTTCTAACCACAAAGGACACAAAGGAACAGGAAGGAACGTCTTCCACTCTGTTTCATATCGTAATGAGCCAACCCGACGCTGGAAATTTGAGAATCCAAAGCTAAAAAATCCGTCGATCGCACGGCTCATTCATCCTTTGTGTTCCTTCGTGTCCTTCGTGGTTAAGCCTAATGCCTGCTTGGTTCCACGCTTTCTTGTGCCGGCAGCTTTTCCGGCGTGTTGCGCCACTGCGGACGAAAGAACGCCGCCATCGTGACCCAACCGACGATAATCAAAGTGAGCGCAAGGGCCGTGCATGCCCGGCCCATCCATTTACGCGATCTTTCACTCACGGTGATGCCCCACTTCGCGCAGAAAAGATATATGCCGTAGGCGAAATGCCATGAGGCAGCAATGATTCCGATCAGATAAAACATTCCGGTCCACCAGTGCTGTAACTCGACCTGTACTTTGTTAAACGCTGCGTCCGGATGTGTCAGCAGGTGGGTGCCGGTAAAGCGCATGGTGTAGGTGTGCCACACGATATAGGCAAAGGCGATGGCGCCGGTCCAGCGCTGCGCGGAATACATAAAGTTTCCCGCCCACGGGTAGTCGCTCACATTGGACTCGCCGCGGAACCAGATGTAGAAACCATACAAGGCGTGGTAGAGAAGCGGAATATAGATCCCGACTGTCTCGAGGACCGGTACGAAAGGAAGGCCGGTGAGAAATTTTACCTGATCGCGGTAAGCCCACGGGCCGTTGGTGGCAAAAGCATTTGAGATGAAATGCTCAAGCAGAAAGGCGCCGACGGGGATGATCCCGCTCAACGAATGCAGGCGACGCAAAAGGAACGAATGACCTTTGCCGGCGCGAATCGGCGGGACTCCGCGCTTGACAGGCGAGGCAACGCTAGCCATGTACTGCTATGCTCCGATCAGATTTGCTGGGCAAACTCTATATTATGAAACCTGAATTTCGTCTCGTCAAACTGTGAGCAGGATCAGAGCGGACAAGAAAAAATTTACGATGCGCATTTCAGCGCAAAACAAATCAACCTCAGTGAGATTGTCCGAGATCGATTGCGAGTATCAGCCGATCTTTTCTCAGGGAACATGAAACGTACACGGACCTGTTACCGGCTGCGTGGGAATTCCCGCGGGCGGCGTTACCCACGGCGGATTGATGAAGTCAAAAAATTCCGTCATGTCCGGCTGGGCTTTGTCGCGGGCCGTGAGGTTCGGCAAATTGAACCGTATCTCAATGAACTTCAGAATGGCCGTATAGTCCATGACCGTGTGCGAAACGAAATTCTTTTTGGCAAAGGGTGAGACGATGATCAACGGCACGCGATAGCCAGTGTGGTCGTATGTGCCTGGTATGTCGCTTGCAGATCTAAAACGGGGTGCGATGTTGTCCGGCAAGACCGCAGGTTGCGGGGCTACATGATCGTAGAAGGACCCACCTTCGTCATAGGTGAGGATAAAGACAGAATCCTTCCATGAACTGCTGGTCATCACAGCGTTCATGAGAGTGGAAACACCTTTGGCTCCAACCTGCAAATCGGTATTCGGATGCTCATCGGCCGAATCAGGTTCAATGAGCGCAACCTGCGGCAAAGTACCGTTCTGAACGTCGGTCAAGAACTGAGCCCGCGAGACGATGTGGCTTGCGTGCTGTGAGGCAAAGGGCTGGAAGTAGCTCAAATACGTATGCGCTGCCAGTCCCGCCAGATCTTGCGATCCTGACGCCGAATAAACCCGCCAGGTGATGCTTGCCTCCTCCAATAATTGAAAGATATTTTTGATAGGGGGAAATGGAGTGGGATCGTTGGTCCCTGTGTTGCCTGGAGGATAGATAAAGCCGGCATCGGTTGCGCCGAGGCCAAAAATACGGTTCGGCTGGGTGCGGTTCATAACCGGTGAGAACCAGCGGTCTGAGGTCGCAAACTGGCTGGCCATAAAGTAGTAATACGGCAAATCCTGCTCGGTATAGAAGCCCATAGCTCGCTTGCCGGCGACGTCAGCTCCGCCCGTGAATTGGGCAAACCCTCCTGCAGTATTGGCAAAGCCATCGAGTGTTGCTGTTGCCGAAGTGGGATTATTCAGGTTGAAGTCCCGATGGCTCTCGTTCCAGAAAGGACTTAGGGGATCAATGCACTTGTCAGTAAAGTGAAAGCGCGCGATTGGACCGCTTCCATCGCGGGCAGGATTCGTCGCCCCGGCCGGCGCAACGTCAACATCTGCGGGAAGCCCCTGGGATTGGCGGTAGCTATTGAGATTTCCAAAGTAGTGATCAAAAGAGCGGTTTTCCTGGTACATCAGAATGATGTGATTGATGCTATGGATATCGCCGGTACCGATAACTGGTGTCGGCATAGGTGTTGGTGCTGGTTTTGAACTCGTGCCTAAACCGCCGCAGGCGGAGAGTAACAATGAGAAAGACAATATGCAGGAACATCCAGTAATGCGAGAAAGCGACATCAAAAACTCCTGGGCCGAGCCTTCCGCGAGCTATTGAAGGCAGATCTGACGGTGTGATACGTGCTGCTGAAAAGCAGGTTGCCTCCAGCTGTTCTGATTCAGCAGTTTTCCTCTGAAATTAATGGTTTAAAGATATTTCTCAGGGCGGGCGTTGGACTTAAAGCCCTGTGCGCGACAGAACCTGGTTGAGACGATGCGAGACGAATCGAGCGCAATTTTCTTGATAAATATCGCGATTCAAAGCCAGGGTGGTACTCTATCCAGTCCCAAAGGAGGCCGCCATGCTTTCCACCAGCCGCTTGAGCGCTTTTAAGATCGTCGTCGTTTTCGTGTTAGTTTCATGTTTCTGGGGTAGCGCGTCCGCCCAGAATTCGCCCCTCGATAAGCAGGTCAGCTCCGTACTTCCGGATGCGCAGACTTTATATCTCGACTTGCATCAGCACCCTGAACTTTCATCGCATGAGACACGCACCGCAGGAGAGTTGGCCAATCGGCTGCGGGCGCTCGGTTACGAGGTCACGGAACATGTGGGCGGAACCGGCGTTGTCGCCATCATGAAGAATGGCCCTGGGCCAACGGTGATGTTGCGCACGGAGCTTGATGCGTTGCCGGTTGAAGAGAAAACCGGGCTGGCATACGCGAGCAAAGTTCGCACCAAAGATGACAGCGGACGCGACGTGGCCGTGATGCACGCCTGTGGGCATGATGTCCACATGGCAGCTCTATTTGGGACGGCGTCCATCATGGCGCACAGCAAAGAGTCCTGGCATGGAACGCTGATGTTGATTGGCCAGCCAGCGGAAGAAACCATTACTGGCGCCGATAAGATGCTCAAGGACGGATTGTTCACTCGCTTTCCCAAGCCGAACATCGGGATTGCCATGCATGACACGAACAATCTACCTTTTGGCAAGGTTGGAATCACGCCGGGATACGCCAAGGCCAATGCGGACTCTGTTCGCATCACCGTGTATGGCAAGGGCGGGCACGGAGCGCAGCCGCACACCACGGTTGATCCAGTGCTGATCGCCGCGAGGATCGCCGTGACAGTTCAGTCAATTGTTTCCCGCGAGATCAAACCGGGCGATGCGGCTGTGATCACGATTGGCTACATCCAGGCAGGCACGAAGAACAACATTATTCCTGACGACGCGCAGATGGGCTTTACCGTGCGCTCGTACAAGCCCGACGTACGGCAGCATTTGTTGGCGGGAATTGAACGCGTGGCCAAGGCAGAAGCAATGGCTGCGGGCGCAGACAAAATGCCGCTGGTAGAGAAATATGAGTCCACGTCTGCGGTCTACAACGACCCGGTGTTAACGCGGCATCTCGCCACAACGCTGGAGGGTGTGCTGGGCAAGGGAACTGTCGTTACGGAAGAACCGATTATGACGTCAGAGGATTACTCGTACTTCGTCGAACAGGGAATACCGTCATTTTACTTTACGCTCGGCGTTGCCGATCCACAGAAGCTGGCGGATGCGAAGGCGGCGGGCAAACAATTGCCCGGCAATCATTCTCCATTGTTCGCGCCGGTGGCCGAGCCTGCGCTCAAGACCGGTATGACGGCCGAGGTGACCATTCTGCGCGATCTACTGAAAGGCACTTCCGCGGACGTGAAGAAGTTTACTCAGCCGGCTTCGGGCAATTAACGAATTTCCTCGCGGCCGACGCGCTGAGACTTGGAAAATGGCCGGGCTGGTATCGCGTCGATTTTTTAAAGGAGTATTTTACTGATGAAGTTTTCACGCCGTGATTTTCTTCAGACCGCGGGAATGGCATCCGTCGGTCTGGCACAGCCGGGTGTGGCATTTGCCGCCCAGGAAGAGGGCAAAACCAAGCAGCCGGAGGCTATTGCCAGACTGAAATCGCGCAAAGCCGAAGCTCAGCCCATAACCACCGCCGAACGAGAGCAACGGATAGAAAGAGCGCGGCAATTGATGGCAACCAACAAGCTCGACGCCATCATGATCACCGGAGGGACATCTCTGGTGTATTTCACCAATATTCACTGGTGGATGAGCGAGCGGCTTCTTGCTGTGATTCTGCCGGTGAAGGGAAATCCATTTTATGTCTGTCCAGCGTTTGAGGAAGATCGCGTGCGGGAGCAGATTGCCGGCGGCCCCGGTGGAACGAACGCCGAAGTCCGCACCTGGCAGGAAGATGAAAGTCCCTATCAGCGCATTGCCGAAGGGCTGAAGCACAGAAGGCTTAGCGTCGGCAATATGGGAATGGAGGAAACCGTCCGCTATGTTTTTAGCGAGGGGCTGGGCAAAGCGGCTCCTGGATTGCGCCTGGCTAGCGCCACGCCAGTCACGGCAGGTTGCCGGATGATCAAAAGCCAGCACGAGCTGCAACTGATGAAGCTGGCCAATGAAGTAACGCTGGCAGCTTATGAGGCCGCTTATCTTTCGACCAAAGAAGGCATGACGCAGCATGATTTTGGAGGCATGGTGCAGGCTGCGCACTCGCAACAAGGCTTTGAGGGTGGCGCAAGCATACAGGTTGGCGAAAACTCGGCTTTGCCGCATGGCTCGGCCAAGCCACAGGTGATTCGCGAAGGAACGATCCTGCTGATGGACGGCGGTTGCAAGGTGGAAGGCTATGAATCAGACATCAGCCGAACGGTTGTGCTGGGCAAACCTACTGACAAGATGAAACAAGTATTTGACATCGTGCACAAAGCGCAATCAGCGGCGCTGGCGGCAGCCAAACCCGGCGTGCAATGTCAGGCAGTGGACGCAGCCGCCCGCAAAGTCATCACTGATGCCGGTTACGGTCCTGACTACAAGCATTTCACGCATCGCTTGGGCCATGGCATTGGCATGGACGGCCATGAGTGGCCATATCTGGTCCGCGGCAACACGCTGCCGCTGGCTCCAAACATGACGTTTAGCGACGAGCCGGGTATTTATATTCGGGGTGAATTTGGCGTGCGTCTGGAGGACGACATGCACATCACGGAGAACGGCGCGGAGCTGTTCACGAAACAGTCACCAGAGTTGGAACATCCTTTTTAGATCGGGTGATCGCGCGTGATCGGGTGATCTGGTGATCGGAACCCATGAGCATAGAAAAGCATCGTGAATTAAAAGATCGCACTAAAGCATTTGCGCTTCGCGTATTTAGGATGTCCCAGGCTCTACCAAAGACGCGAGAAGCCAACATAATCATGCAGCAGCTTCTCAGGTCCTCAACCTCAGTTGCCCGCGAATTATAGAGCGGCAGGCCGAGCCCGTTCAAAAGCTGAATTTATTTCGAAACTTGGTGTTGTAATTGAAGAGGCTGATGAAACGGTTTTTTGGCTTGAATTTCTTGCTGACACTGGGATAGTGCAGGCGCCAAAGTTGCGCGAGCTAATAAATGAAGTTAACCAACTACTATTAATTTTCTCCGCATCGAGGAGTACCGCAAAAACGTGACAGGTACTAATCCGATCACCAGATCATCCGATCACGCGCGATCACCCGATTCTATTTCAGCGCGTTTGTGATAAATGCTCCCACGTCCTTCTTCAATTCGCCTAAAGAAGAATCCTGGATATACATCATGTGCCCAGCGCCGTAATAGCCCAGGCTCACGCGCGCGTGCTGCGTGGTATCCAGAGACATGTGGTTGAGCGTGTATTGCGTGGCGAAATAGGGAGTGGCAAGATCGAAATAACCGGAGCCGACAAAAAGTTTCATGAAGGGGTTTTTATCGAACGCGTCTTTGAGCGAGCGCGCGGTGTCAGGGAAGCCGCCGCGCTGGATGCCCCAATCCCACTCATCGAAACGGAAGCCGCCGCCCAGGATGTAATACTCCAGGTCTGATTTGTAGCCCAGTTCACTGCGTACATACTGATTGAACATGGCGGTGTACGGAGGACGAATCGCGCTCATGCTGGGATCGAAGCTGGCGGTGTCATCGACGTTAGAACTTGAAGTACCGGTAAAACGGCTGTCGAGGCGGCCGATGGTCAGGCGCTTATCACGCAGAAGTTCCTTGGTGAAATGCGACTCTTCAATACGCAGGTTGCTCTGATCGATATAGGTCTTGCTCAGGCCGGTGTACCGCGCCAGATGGTCGATTACGTCCTGTCGCTCCTGCTGGGTAAGGCGATCGCCCTTGAACAGCGCATCCACATAAGGACCGGCGGCCCACTGCTCGACTTCAGAGCGCAGTTTGTCAAAATTCTGCTGAAGATCAGGTCCGAGCTTTTTGTGATACCAGGCGGCGCAAGAAAAGGTGGGCAGAAACAGTACATAAGGAAGATCGTTGCCGGGGGAGCCGTCGGTGGTCTGGAAATTCAGAATGCTGGAGATCAGCATGATTCCATTGAATGCGACGCCATGTTCCACCAGGTAGCCGGAAAGGCCAGCGGCGCGCGTGGTGCCGTAACTTTCACCCACCATAAAGAGCGGTGACGACCAGCGCTCGTACCGGCCGAGATAAAGACGGATGAATTCGCCCACCGATTCAATATCACCGCGCAGACCGAGAAATTTTTTGGTCTGATCGCGTTTCACAGCACGGCTGTAACCGGTGCCCACAGGGTCGATGAATACAAGATCGGTCTGGTCCAACCATGTGTGCTCGTTATCTACAAGCTGATAAGGCGGCGGAGGCATCATCCCGTCAGGTTGCATGCGCACACGCTTGGGACCGATGGCGCCCATATGAAGCCAGACCGAAGCGGAGCCAGGGCCGCCGTTGAATGAAAAGGTCAGCGGCCGGTGTTCGTTCTGGCCATCGAGAGTGTAGGCGATGAAGAAGATGTGCGCTTCCACCTCGCCGGTATCGTTGTTCTTGAGCGGCATCATGCCAGTGGTTGCGGTGTAGCGCAGCGTTTTTCCCCCGACGTGAATTTCATGATGGGTGACGGTCGGCGCCGGCTCTACAGGTTCCTTCTTGGCCTCGGCGGCGGGAGTGCCTGCCGGCTTGGCTTGTTCAGAAGGACTGGCTGGCGGAGTTGGGGCGGGTGGCCGATCGCCGCGATTTCTTTGGGCGAAACCGCAGACTGAAAGAAATACAACAATGATCAAGAGCGACGAGGCGCGACGCAGCATGGATTAGCACTCCACTATTTCGTTATAGGAGACGTTATGGTTAGACGTCCCTGAAGAAAACAGGTGAGTGTAGCTGGCGAGATTGAAAAGGGCAAATCAGGAATGCAACGCGAAGCCGGCTAGACCTGATGCAGTAGCCCCGGGGTCCTCTGGGGCAAGGGCTGGGCATCCTGATGGTCTTTGAAATACCACATCAGTAATACAAGAAATAAAACGATCGCAAGCATACAAATGCCGAAGTTGTGCCCAGCTGTGTCAGAACGGCGCCCTGTGGTGCGAGGGGTCATGGTAAGTTAGACGCAAATTTTCCGACAAAGTGTCGCATCAACACGAAACTTGAGAAATCTTTGCGGTTTAATATGTTTGCTAATATCTTACGTTTTGAGGCAACACTCGGGCCATGCGCCGTAAATTAAGTTTCGCTGCTTCCATTAGCCCTGGAATGAAAGTTCTTAGTGAGTGGGAACAACCAAATCGCGATCAAGACGGACTTCCAACTGTGTGCCTTTTTCCAGCTTCATGTCACCGCCTTTGAAGAGGTAGCTGGTTCCAGTTCCCAGGCCTGCACCTGCTGCTGCTCCAATAGCTGCGCCCTTACGTCCGCCAATTACTGATCCAGAAACCGCCCCCACGGTCGCGCCAATGGCCGCGTCAGTTATGACTTTCCGCTTGTCGGGCCCTTTGCGGTAGACTTCGCCTTCTTCGCCGGTAGCCTTAATCGAGGGATCGCCGGGAACGCCCGTGACAGTGCCGATCAGCGGGACCCATCCGTTGCGGGTCTCAATTTCATCCAGCGCCAACTGCATTTTGGATCCCGTATAGCCATGCTCAAATCGGCCAACATGGCCCTTGATGGTCCGTCCCTTGGGAATAATCAATCCGCTGGGCGTGACCAGGTCCTCGCGAAGCTCGGCCTTAAAATGCTTGCCGTCCTGCATCTTCTTAGTATCGAGAGTATCTTTCAGCTTGATAATGAACCGTGATCCGTCAGGAATGGCATTTGGAGGCGCGCCATACGTGGAAGATGGATTGCCCTGTCCGGGATAGGACGCGGGCCCCTGCTGGGGAGCGGGAGTATTCCTGTCAGTCGGACGAGTCTTCAAAACCGGATCGTTCGAGCTACCGTTTTCCTGGCCCCTGGCACTCAGACCCAGGACCAACACAACGGCACAAACGGGGGCTGCCCACTTTGCCTTCATGACGTCCACCTCAATGAATTTTAGAAAACTTGACGGGTGAGATGCGGGGAAGCTCCAGAAATGCTGCTTGCAAGACGTACAATTTTTGTAAAGCTCGATTCGGTGGGTGCGTGCTTCTGCACTCATCCGCTGGTTGCGTAACCCAGGAATCAGGACATTACTTAAGTAACTGTCCAGAGGTACACTTCAGAGCCGTTTTGAAGCATCATAGTGTCAGCAAGAGCCGATTCCCCCGGAAAGGGAATATGACATGAAAAATTGGTTTGTGCCGGCAACATTGCTGGGATTGAGTGGACTAGTGCTGGTTTTTGCCAGCGAAAAGGGCCGGGAGCGCATACGCCTCTTGTTCGACGATTTGTTGGAACATGGCGACCCGCTGACGGAATTCAACAAGTTCTGCGAAGACCAACTGGATGCCATCCAGCAAAATCTGGATCGTGTCGCCAAGGCCCTGGAAGAGCCTCACCCCGGTTAACCCGCGATCTTATTGATCGTGCCGGCCATACGCACGTCACGTGGGGTCACGCCTCCCGAATCATGTGACACCAAAGCCATGGTGATCGTGTTGTAGCGAATATCGATGTCGGGATGGTGGTTGGCCTGCTCGGCCGCTTCAGCCACTTTATTTACAAACTGCATTGCAGCTTTGAAATCGGGAAAACGGAAAATGCGCTGAATGGCCGTTCCGTTATGCTGCCATCCATTCAAAGAAGTGAGTTCCTGCTGGATTTCTGCATCTGTAAGCACAGCCATAGCGCACCTCTCCTAACCAGCTACCAGTGATTCTAGTGTTTTCGAGGCAAAATTGCAGCCCCGTCTTTTTCAAACAGTTGAGTTTAATAGTCCGTGCTGAGCCAGGAAAAACGGTGATCGCTAAGTCGACCGGCTTGTTGCGCTAAGAGCCGCGACTTGTTTCATGGGATAGGCGAAGTGATCGATCTGGGAATTGATCTCTTTGCGCAGATCTTCCCAGATGGTGTCCGGCATATCGAGGAAGACACGGACAACTTCAGGATCAAACTGCCGGCCGGAAAAGCGATCCACTTCTTCGCGCGCCACCTGAATGGTCTGGGCCGCTCGATAAGGGCGGTCAGACGTAATGGCATCAAGGGTGTCAGCCACGGAGAATATACGCGCGCCCAACGGTATATTCTGGCCGCTCAAACCACGCGGGTAACCTGTGCCGTCATAACGCTCCTGGTGGGCGTAGACGATTTCAGATGCTTCAGACAAGAAGGGAATCTTTTTAAGCATCTGGTATCCGCGGAAGCAATGCTCACGCATGATTTCGGTTTCGGTTTCGGTCAAAGCGCCGGGCTTGCGCAGAATGGCATCGGGAATCGCCATTTTGCCGATGTCATGCAGGAAAGCGCCGCGAGCAATCACGCGGATTTTTTCGCCGGAAAGACCCATCGCGCGGGCAATGGCGATGGTAAATGCCGTGACCCGCTTGGAATGGCCTTCTGTTTCTGCGTCTTTCAGATCAAGGGCGTCACCCAGAGCTTCAAGAGTGATGTCGTAAGAACGCTCCAGGTCGGTCATGGCCTGGCGAAGCTGTTCCGTGCGCGCCGCCACCAGAGACTCCAGATTTGACTGATAAGCCCTGTTTTCCAGTTTCAGTCGGCGGTGCTCCAGCGCCCGGCGAACCATGGCCAGGAGTTGTTCACGTTCAAAGGGCTTCAGCAGATAGTCATATGCCCCATTGCGTATGGCTGCCAGCGCCACAGAAATGTCATGGACTGCGGTGACCATGATCACCGGCATGTCTGGGTATTTCTCTTTTGAACGCTCGAGCAGGGCTATTCCATCGAGTTCCGCCATCATCAGGTCTGACAGCATCAATTCGAACTCGCCTGTCGAGTTCAGAACGGCGAGCGCTTCCATGCCCGAAGCCGCCTGACGGGTCTTGTACCCAGCGGCGCTCAGCATGGAAGAGATGATCTCCCGGATCGGCTCCTCGTCATCGACAACAAGTATGCGTTCTGTGGCCATTTGGGAAAGGTTACCTGTGGGGGAGCTTTACTCTAACCCAGAGTAGCCCAAAATACAATGGTACCAGCACCTAAAAAACGGCTGAAAAGCGGGGAATTCGTGGTATACAGAGATTACCCTACTTCGAATAAGAAACCCTTTTGAATCGACCATGAACCTTACCCTTCAATCGGCATTTTTGGCTGAAATGTCGACTTTGCTAATACTGCTGGCCGGCGCAATACTTTTGTACAGCAGTTTTCGCGAAAAATATCTGGTTCCATGGATTGCTGGTTGGAGCGTATTTACCCTCTCCAAGGTTTTTCTGGCCTTAAGTTCGTCCCGTCCTGAGGTCTTGCTGTGGCCCACCCTGGCTTATGGCACTTATGTAATTGCCTTAGGGTTATTTGCAGCGTCGGTCTTTTTCTATGTTTCGCAACGCAAGCTGTTGTGGCCATCCATCATCGCGCTAAGCGCTGCGCTGCTTCTGGGAATTGCTTACTCGCTTTGGAGACCATATCCAGCTCTGCACTACGCTGGATTTGCGCTGTGCTGGATCGTCAGCATTACGGCGTCTATGCAACTTGTCCGTTTTGCCTGGGGCAGAGCCAGTCTGGGACGTTGGCTACTGGCTGCGATGCTGGTGCTGCTTCATCTGGATACGGTAGGCCAGGTCCATCAAATCGCGGCAACCGATCTGGTGATGGATTTGCTTTTAGGACTTGGCATCATGACGATCGTGCTGGAAGATTCACGCAACCAGGTGCAGCGCCTGGATGCACTGAATACCATCACGCACCAGATCTCCGATTCGCGCGAATTCGATCCCACGGTGGGCACCATCCTGGAAGAGCTTAGAAGAATCACTCGAGCCAAAGCCGCATGGTTCCGCACCCTTGAGGGAGACAGATTGGAATTGGCAGCGCATCGGGGTCTCTCACAGGCATTTGTTAAAGGAGTCACGACGATTGAAACGGCCCGCAGCGTAAGCGGTTTTGCCCTGCGTGAAGGCCATGTTTGCGTGGTAAAGGCGGCTGAGTCCACGGAGGACATCCGTGCCGCGCTGGCTGGCGAAGGTATTCATCATCTGCTGCTGGTGCCTGTGGAGGGAAAGAATTCACCGGTGGGAATGTTCGTTCTGGGCATGCCCCGGTTCCGCGCTTATACGGAGCAGGAAAAGAAGTTTTTGAAGGTCGCAGGCAAACAGCTTGGGATGGCCGCAGAAAATCGCAAGCTGCTGCAGCAACTTGTCCACTCCCGTAATGAATGGGCAAGTACGTTTGATTCCATCCCGGACTGTATCCTCGTCCACGACCTGGATCACCGGATTCTGCGGGCCAACAGCGCGTTTCTGGGGCGCTTGCAGCGGCCGCGCGAAGATGTGGTGCACAGTCTGTGCGAGGAGGTGTTGCCTGGCGCGGTCACAAACTGGACCGGATGTCCTTATTGCGCGCACGCCGAGTGTGCGGGGGAAGAAGATCCCTGCTTTGGCGGCTATTCAGTGGTTTCCACATCAGCGTACGTAGGAGAGGACCAGTCCCGTGCGGGCACCGTGCATGTGATCAAGGACATTACGGAGTCCAAGGCCGCAGAAGAGCGCTTTACGTCGCTGTTCAATCACATGCATGAGGGCGTATTCGTTTCCACGCCAGATGGCAACATCCTGGATTGCAACGAAGCGTTTGTCCGAATGCTGGGCTATGACAGCAAAGAAGAGATCCTGAAGCTGGACGTGGCGCAATCTGTCTACGTGGACATGGAAGACCGAAAAAAATTCCTGAGAGTGATTTCACAGCATGGCTTTGTCCGGAACTTTGAGATCCTGCTTCGTTGCAAAGACGGCCGCAAGATCCACGTGATCGAGAGCAGCTTTGCCACGCGCGCTCCCAGCGGCAACATAGAGCGCTATCAGGGCGTTGTGCTTGATGTAACGGAAATGAAGCGTGCGGAAGACGAGATTCGCCGGCGCAACCGCGAATTGTACGTATTGAATAACATTGCGGTTACCTTTAACCAGTCTTTTGACCTTGAAGAAATTCTGCAACTGGTGATGTTGCAAATGGTGGAGCTGTTTTCCACGGATACGGCCGCCGTATACCTGTTTGACGAAGAAACCCGGACGCTCACGAAGAAGTCTTCTTATGGCCATCGCACAACATGGGCGGTGGAAAGCGAAAACGTGGTTCTACCGCAGGAATTCATCACCTCGGTTAAGGCCAGACACGCGGAAATCATCGACCAGGAAGACCTGTCTCGGCTGCCAAAAGTTTTGCAAAGGGCAGTGGAATTGGAAGGCCTGCATTCATGGCTTTGGGTGGTATTGTGGCGCAAGGACAGGCTCCTGGGCGTACTTGCCAATAGCAGCCGCACTTTCCGGGAATTTTCACGATCGGAACAGGGAGTCATGATTGCCGTAGGCCGGCAACTGGCCACTACCATCGAAAAAGTGCAACTCTATAACGAAACCAGGCAGGCGTATGAAGATCTGCGGCGCACTCAGGAACAGCTATTGCAAAGCGAAAAGATGTCCGCTGTGGGGCAATTAATTTCAGGCGTGGCCCACGAACTGAACAATCCACTCACCGCCATTCTCGGTTACACGCAGCTGCTTGAGAGCGAAACGATGGAACCGCGTGTGGGAGAGTTTGTCCAGAAGCTGCGGAAACAGGCGGTGCGCACACAGAGGATCGTACAGAACCTGCTGTCATTTGCGCGTCAACACAAGCCCCAGCGAGTGCACGTGGACCTGCGCAGCGTACTGGAAGATACAATCGCACTCCGCGATTACGATCTAAAGGTCAACAATATTGCGGTGGAACGGGAATTCGAAGCGGTGCTGCCTTCAGTAGTGGCAGATCCGCACCAGCTCGAACAGGTCTATCTGAATATCATCAACAACGCGGCAGATTCCATGATGGAGGGAGGCCGCGGGGGCCGGCTGCGCGTCAGCATCGCCACGGAAAACGGAAACGTGGTCACATCTTTCCATGATTCAGGTCCAGGTATTTACGATCCTAAACACGTTTTCGATCCGTTTTACACCACCAAAGGTGTTGGCAAAGGGACCGGTCTGGGCTTGAGCATCTGTTACGGCATAGTGAAGGAGCATGGAGGGGAGATTTCTGCGCAGAACCATGCCGCTGGAGGCGCGCTGCTGCAAGTACGACTGCCTGTTGCCGTCGGCGAGAAACCGGTTACCGAGCGCGACCGCATTGTCGCGCGGCGCGAATCGAAACTTGAAGGTAGTGTCCTGCTGGTGGACGATGAAGAAGCTGTTCTGGATTTCGAGCGTGAGGTCCTCAGCGCTGCCGGCCTGAAAGTAGTCACGGTTTGTTCCGGCGCTGAAGCGGTTGAGTGTCTGAAAAATGACGATTACGACATCCTTCTTCTTGACAGCAAGATTCCCGGAACATGGTCGAGCGAAGAGGTGTTCCACTGGATGGAACAAAACCGTCCGGAACTGGTGCCGCGAACAGTATTTGTGCTTTCCAATGTGTCTGACCCCAGCGTGCGCTCTTTTGTGGACGCGACTAAAATCTTCTGTCTGGTCAAACCATTTGAGATCTCGGATCTGCTCGCGGTGGCGCGGCGTGTCTTGCGCAGAGTGAATGCAGCATCAAGTTCGCATTAGTGGTCTTTACTTATTGGACTCTCAGTGAGCTTTGGATATTTGGCACTAACGTGCCCGCGTCCCCTTTACAAGTATCTTTCCCACACCTGGCATAGAAGCGAATGCTAATGCAGTGCTCCGGACCCACTTGGGGGCGGTAAGTGCCTTGCGCAAGCGGGCAGCATTGCGAAATGCCGGTGCAAAGCGCCTACGGTACGCGGCTTGATAATGCTGATGGGCCCTCTCCAGCGAACATTCCCCATGGAGAAAAGGAACGACGGATTGCGCGACGATCGTTCCGCTTTGCAGAGCCAGAGAAATTCCGTCACCCGCGAAAGGGTCGATAAACCCCGCTGCGTCGCCGGCGAGGAACATGCCATTGGATTCGGTCTCTGGTTGCCGGAAATAAAGTGGAGAAGTAGTTACCGTGGAGAACAACGGTTGCCAGGCGTGGCTTCGCTGCAGCAGATGCGGCTCCCTGACGAAAACATCTTCCATGGTGTGAGCCGCATCGGCGCGGACCATGGCGCATGCGTTGACCGAATTTGGGCCGACGGGAGTTACCCCACAATAGCCGCCCTGAAAGAAATAGAGATCAACGGATTGAGGCGGCGTCGGCTCAGAGAAATGGGCCTTCAGCCCGAGCCATTTGTCTTTTCCTGCAACATCGAATTGTGTCAGTTTTGACCAGCGTCCCGTGGCATTAACCACAGCACGCGCGGTATAAGAACCTTCTGATGTGTGCACACGAAAGACTTCATCATGCTGCACCTCTTTAACCGCAACACCTTCGCACGCGGTGACGCCTGCGGTCCGCGCGGAGGCAAAAAGCGCTGGATCGAGATCGAAGCGCGGAATGCTTTGCGCGGCAGGTGAAATTGGAAGAGCGAGCGTCTTGTTATCCAGGAATATTCGCGACGAAAATATCTGTGCGCATGATTGAAAACGTTCATCCTGCAGAAGGCCATTCAGCAATCCTAGAGACTCTGAAGAAACAAATTCACCGCAAACCTTTTGCCGGGGAAAGCGGTCTTTTTCCAGCAACAATATCTTCGCGCCCGCTCGTGCCGCGGTAATAGCGCAAGAAGAGCCTGCCGGTCCGGCGCCAACGATGATCAGATCATATTGGGCTGCTTCCAAACGATTACTCCCATACGAAAAAGAAAAAACTTTCTGATTTCGATGTTCTCTGCCGGCACAACGCGAGACAGTATCCCTCTGAGCTCCTCCACTGTGTAGGCTCGGTTTATCGACGCCGGGGCGTCATGCCGGGTGATGCGGCTGCGGTAAAGAGGCGCGCCGATATATCCGAGCGCTAGATGGAGCGGGTGGCGCTGCAGGTCCTGAACAAGAAATGCGTGGCGTGCCACGCGCAGACCTTCCCTGACGAAACGAAGAATCTCCTCTGGCTCAAGGTGATGCAGAAAAAGCGAACAGCCGACTGCGTCAAAGCTGTTGTCGCGAAAGGGAAGGGCCAGGGCGTCTCCGCAGACGGCTGGGTGGGTATTGCTCAAGTGAGTGGGAGCGCGGTCCAGAATTACCGGCTGTGAAGAGATACCTGACCGGGCCAAAGATCGCTGTGTGCGAGTGGCAACATAACCTTCGCCGCCGGCCACGTCAACCCAGGTGAGTTTTTTCAGGTTGCGTTGCTGCGCAACACGGCGCAGCAAGCTGGACATGGTGTGCACGCCGCCAAACCAGCTGTTGAACATGCGCAGGTCTTGCAGGGAGGCCGCCACTTCGCCAGGGGTGCCAGCGTCGCTATCGAGCAGTTCTTCCACAACGACGCGCTTCATGCTCAGACCCGGGCCAATTCTTCTTCCAGCAACTGCTTATTGTAGAGATCAGTATAGTAGCCGTTGCGCGCGATGAGTTCTTCATGCGTGCCCAGTTCCACAATGCGTCCTTCGTGGAGCACCGCGATCCGGTCAGCATTGCGCACGGTGGAGACGCGGTGAGAAATAAAGATTGTGGTACGGTCACGCATCACTTCACGCAGGTGGTTAAGGATGGTTTCTTCAGTGTAGGTGTCGACGCTGGAAAGCGCGTCATCAAGCACCAGAATGCGCGGGTCGCGTATGATCGCGCGCGCAATCGCGCTGCGTTGCTTTTGCCCACCAGAAAGCGTGATACCGCGCTCACCCACCAGCGTTTTGTACCCTTCCGGAAAACCTTCGATATCGCCCGCGATATTGGCAGCGGCGGCAGCGCGACGCACCTGGTCGTCGCTGGATATCTCCACGCCGAAAGCTATATTCTCGCGCACGGAGTCACTGAACAGAAAAGTCTCTTGCGGGACAAAGCCGATATTCTGTCGCAGCGTTTCCAGAGGATATTCACGTATGGGACGGCCATCGATCAGCAGGGAACCTGGCGGTGCGTCATAAATACGCGGTAACAGGTTTACCAGCGTGGTTTTTCCTGAGCCCGTAGGCCCCACGATCGCCAGGCTGCTGCCTGCCGGTACTGTAAGGTTCACATCTGTCAGAACCGGAACGCCGTTATAGTTGAAATCAAGATGACGGAACTCAATCTCGCCGCGCAAAGAGCTGGTTGCGCTGAGATCGGGAGCAACTTCTGCGTCGGTGATTTCGGACCTGGCCACCAGGATTTCATCAATACGGCCCATCGACGCGGTTCCGCGCTGGAAGATATTAATGACCCAGCCCAGAGCGATGACCGGCCACGTGAGCATGACGATATAGGTGTTGAATGCGACAAAATCTCCCAGGCTGATGTGATGCAGAAGCACTTCACGTCCGCCCAGCCATAAAACCAAAACCAGAGCAATGCCAAGCAGCAGTTCCAGAGTCGGCCATAACATGCCGGTTAGGCGGGCCAGGGGCAAGCTGCGCGTTACGTATTCCTGGTTGCTGGTCTCAAAAAGTGCGATCTCGGCCTCTTCCTGGCCATATGCACGAACCACGCGAGCGCCGGAGAAGTTTTCCTGGGCGCGGGCCGAAATATCAGAAAACTGCGCCTGAATTTTTTCAAATCGCTCATGAATCCGCCGGCCGATGTATTGCACAATGATGCTGGCGATGGGCAGCGGCGCGAAGGCGTACAGCGTGAGCTTGGGACTGATCTGCCACATGAAAACCAGCGCGACGGCAGTAAATACCAGCGTATTTGCCGTATACATGATTGCCGGCCCGAGCAGCATGCGCACCGCATTCAAGTCATTGGTCGCCCGGGCCATGATGTCACCGGTGCGGTTCTTCTGATAGTAGGAATAGGAAAGCGATTCAAGATGGCGGAACATGTCATTGCGCAGATCGTATTCGATCTCACGCGAGACGCCGATCACCAGCCACCGGGTAAGAAACTGGAACACGCCTTTGCCCAGGGCCAGTACGATCAGCAAAGCGGAATAAACTACGATTTTATGCTGGGTGATGCCATGGCGATTCAGGTCATCAACAGCACGACGCACCACCTGCGGTGAGAGCACCCATAGGCCGTTATTGAACAGCACCGTGATCGCGCCCCAAAAAAGCGTGACGCGATACTTATTGAGGTAGGGCCACAGCGGTTTGAGATTTTTGCCCATGAAGCTAATAGATGATTTTAACAGCGTTAAAGGATCGAAGAATCCGCATCAAGCGCCATCCTGGTAAGTTGTTAAAGACCCGTTTTTCCGGCGATTCTACGCCAGACAGCTTCTGAAAGTGTTCTTGCGATTCTCAATTCACGCCGCCCTCGCCTCCTGACATGGACCGTCCCTGCAACCTCGTCGACTCTGCGTGAACGTTAGGATCTTCGTCTCGAACGCAACTCGCAAGTCTTTTCCACCAATATCGCGCCTGATAGGGGATGTTAAAACCACTTGTGGTACTACTTTTAGCGGGACAGCGGCTGGCTCAGACAATCTTTCCACGGTTTTCAATCTGCGCTCATCTGCGCAAATCTGCGGCGACTCCTCATTTCCTTTGCGCGCTTTGCGGTGAACCATCCACAGCAGTTTTGACATCGTCTGCAGATGCACGAGCAGCCGTCCGGCCGTTTTGTAATCAATCCTCCCGCCAATCAGCGCCCGCGACACCACCGCCAGCGTTACCTGTATGCCCTTAAAGTCGGTGAACAGGTCTGCCATTTCGTATTCCGGCCTGCCTTGGCGGCGCATCTCCGCCACCGCTTCGGCCAGCACCGCTTGGCGTTCCCGCTCCCGGCGCAGCACCATCGCCTGCTGTGCGGCGTGAGCATGGCATATCGCCGTGCCCTTCTCTGCCGGTGCCTTGCATTGGTCGCCATTCCGGCGAAACAACTGGCACTGTCGGTAGTAGGCATACCGGGCCTCTGGAACTCGCTCCGTCGCCGCCTTTGGCATGTTCATTTGTCGGATTTCTGGCTGCTGCATAAAGTTAGGTGGTACTTGCTTTTCAATTACCAAATTACCCAATTTCTAGATCTAGCTACCCCCACCCTCATAGGCTCCGACTAAGATTCCAAAGGAGTTATTCCATTCAACCCAAGAAATTCCCGCTTAAACTGGGTCCCAATCGCGTCGAACTGGCCTCAAATCGCGTCAAATCTCGCTTTTTCCCCGCCGGTTTAATTTGCTTGAGCTAAGGGCTAATGGCTTAAGGCTTAATGGCTTGTTTAATCTACCTTTTCTTCGCCTTTATTTCAATCGCAAATAAGGACAATGCCCTCGCGAGCTCGTGTGGCATAGCCGCCCGGCTGCGGGTTAAATAAAACCAGAGAGCCTATGACAGTGCAGTGGCGTCGATAATCCAAGCGCCGGAGGCGCGACCAGAAATTAGCCCAGCGCGTCAGCGCTGGGAAAGCGTGGGAAAAAGAACAGAGCGCCGTGGGTGCGGCACATTACCCAGATAACTCGAAGAATCGATATTATGCAGTCACGCAAGGATGGGGTGTGTGATTAACTCCTTCCTGTGGAGGTGCACTGCATGGCTATGCGCGGGGTTAAGGCCAGATGGCAACATATTCGCCACATCGCCAGATGGTGGTGGGCCTTGGTAGCGGGCACGTGGTCTCTGTTCTGGGTGGTCGATGCGTCCATCGGGAAATGGGGATCGCCTAAACTGAAAGCAACGTGGGACATATATACGTTGCACGTTCCCGCTGACTGGCGCTATTGGCTGATCGGTATTTTGTTGCTCTCTCTGTTTCTGATCGTGGAGGGAAGTTATCGATGGCATAAGACAACGGTTGCGGAGGGCAAAAAGGAACTAGAAGATCGCCTGGGCGAGTTGGCACAAGAAATCAACTCCCTTACCCTTGAACTGGAAAGAGAGAAGGATCGGAATCGACCCAAGCTGTCTGGCGTGGTATTCGATCTTTTTTCAGCACCGTTAAAAAATGTGAGTGGTGTACGTCCGGAATTTGTCGGCAAGTATGCAACATATATGGTCCTCCGAGCGGCCGTGGGTAATAACGGTACGCCGAGCATTGCTAAGGCGTGGCGCTTAGAGGTCGAGACTGCCAACGGGAAAAAAGAGACGGCTCAAAAGACTACCCTTGCGCTTGATTCAACAACGCTCAGACAAGGTGAAGTAATATTCGGGGCTGATGCTCTAGACGAAAAAACGTATCCGCAACCCATTCCGAATGGTGCTGAAATTCCTGGCGCGTTGGCGTTTCTTTTGGCATCCATCTCAACTAACGAATTACCATCAAGATGGATCTAAGGCAACGCTGTTTTTTTACGACAATACTGACGTTGAATATCAAGCAGTGTGGACACGCGGGACGCCAACTTCGCCATATAAACATATTCCAGGTTTGCGTCGGCCAAGGCCATCAGAGTGATGGCATATTCATGCGGCTTTGGTGAGGGTTTTGTACTCCAGATTCCGCAATCAGCCTCAGCATTGTGTCACGGAACAGGAACGGGTTTTTAAGGTTATTGAATCGCCACGTTTTTTCATCGAGGTAAGCAGGAAGATGCTTCGCAGAGACACGATGCCACGTTCCAATGATGCCGCGTTTAATCAAGGAAAATGCGGATTCCACTGTGTTCGTGTCAATGTCGGTGCCGAGTCTGACGTACTCCTTTTGCGAGTGGTTTACGGTTTCATGCTTCTTGGGAGGGACTCCGGCTTTATCCATCGCATACGGATAGGCGAAAACTCATCGGTTACGATGACATCTACATCACTGCTGACGTTCTCGCGAATGTATCCGCCACTAAGGTTAGCCACGCAGAGTTAGGACACTACCAAAGCCTTTGTATCGGATTTAATCTCACGACGGCGTCTTCATAATCAAATACCCGCCAGCCAGGCCAAAGATCAGGTCAGGTGACCATGCGGCGATCAGCGGTGGAAGCTGACTGACGTTGCCCATCGCTTCAAACAAGCTGGAGGTCAGAACGTACGTTACTCCGATAACCAGCGCCACAACGATGCCGCTCAGTGCTCCTCGACGTCCGCCGGAAAGAGCGAAAGGCACCGCAAGCACAGCCATGACGAGCGTGATCAGCGGGAAGGCGATTTTTTTCTGCAACTGCACGCGGAGACGGACCACATCAAAGCCGCCTTGCTGCAGGTCATAGATATAGCGCCGCAACTCGTCGTAGTTCATTTCAGACGATTGCAACACCTCTTTCTTGAAGTAGGTCGGGGGCTCGTTCAATTCAGCGAAGGTGCTGACGTCAAACTTGCGCAGATCTTCACGCGGATCGGCGCCCTGAGGGTTGCTCCATGAGCGCTGCCAGCCGTTTTCAAAAGTCCATTTTTGCAAGTGCTCCGCCCACCGGGCTCGGGAGGCATAGACCCGTTTGACCATCTGGAAAGAACGGGGATTAAGCTCAAAGACTGAGACGCTGCCGAAAGTGTTGCGGTCCGGATCAAAAGCCTCATAATAATAAATTTTTCGATTTTCCACCGTGCCGTCAGATCGCTTCTTGCTCTCTCCGAAAATCCATTTCCGGTCAGGACGCAGGTACGTCTGCGCCGGCTTGCCTTTGATCAGGTTGCGCAGAGTTTCAACCCGCTTGTTGGCGTAAGGCAGATACCACTGATCGAGCACAAAGAGTCCGCCGGCCAGGGTGGTGGCAATAATAAGAATCGGAATTACCGTGCGATAGATGCTGACGCCGGTCGCTTTCATGGCGGTGATCTCGTTGGATTTCTGCATCAGCCCAAACATCACCAGCACGGTCAGCAGCACGGCCAGAGGCGTGACCTGGTAGAGCACTGACGGAACAAAGTTGAGAAGGTATTCAAGCTGGGTGAGAAGCGGAATTTTTTTTCTCACGATGTCAGAGAGCAACTCGAAGTAAGTAAAAACCAGGAACAGGACCAGCAGGCTGGAAAGGATCAGCAGCAGATAGCTCACAAAGCTGCGCAGAATGTAGTCGTCGAGAATGAGGGGGAAGCGCGTGCTGAAAAGCCGGCCGCGCCTGCGGCTGCCATTGATCGCCTGCTCCTCAGCCCTGGAGTTGAACAGCTTTCCAAATATGTCCTTGAATTGGCCAAGCAACATCTGCCCCAGGCCAAGCTCGATGGGAACTCTATCCGTGCGCGCCAGCAGCACAATGCCAATAAAGGCAAAGACAATGTTGGCCATCCATACGCCGAAGACGGGCGATATCTTTCCCCCACGCGCCATAGAGACGCCGATGATCGAGATGAAGTAATAGATAAATACCAGAACAATAGTGAGCACAAATCCGGCGCCTTTGCCGCCTTTTTTGGCGGAAAGCCCCAACGGGATACCGATCAGCACCAGCACCAGGCAAGCTGTCGGCAAGGCCAGGCGGCGGTTGAATTCAATCCAGTACCAGCGGGCAAATTCCTTGTTGGGGTTGTACTTCTGGCGGTAAAGCTCACGGGTGCTCAGTTGCGCCACGGGAACGGTTTCCTGCGCAGGTTTGGTCACCGGCGGCAGGCTGATGGCGATATCAGTTTCTTCAAAGGTGGTAATTGTGTACTGGTCCGGCGTGCGCGAATTCGTGTCGTGCGTTTCACCGTTGACTAAATGAAGCCGGATGGCGTCCGTGCCGGAGGCGCTGACAATGGCTTCCTTGGCAATGGTGATCTTGGGAGCGCCGGGAGTGCTGATGTCGGCGTCAAAGACATTTTTCCACACTGCGGCGCCGGAAGCGCTGGAAACGTCTTCCACGTAGAGCACATGGTTCTTGAAGCCTTCATAGAAAACATGGGGCTGGACCTCGAAAGAAATCTGGGTTGCAGCCAGCTTATTTTGCAGGCCCGCCAGAGCAGCAGCGGAGCGCGGCTCGACCACCACGGTATTGACCAGCGCCAGCACCCAGGCGGCAAGCCCGAAAACGGAAATGATCCTGAGGAATTTGCGGACGCTTACGCCCGAAGCCCGCATCGCCGTCACTTCACTATCGGCTGCCATGCGGCTCAGACCCAGCAGGATGCCTACCAGCACTCCCATGGGAATCGTGACTTTCAACGCTGCGGGCAGGGTGAGAAAGAAAATTTCCGCTACGCTGGGAAAAGGAGCGCTGTTGCGCACCACGGCTTCCAGAATGCGCGTGAGTTCGCGCATAAAAATGACGAAAGTGAACACTGAGGCCCCAATGAGCCCGTGCCAGAGCACTTCCTTCAGTATGTAGCGGGTAAAGATGCGCACGCGTTTTTCTTCTGAAAGTCTAGCAGAAGCCCGCTTGTGTTATTAATGGATAATCAATGGGTACGCCCGCAATCCATCTGCTGTTTCTCTGGCACATGCACCAGCCGTATTACAAGGACCTGGTCACCGGGGAATATCGCCTGCCCTGGGTGCGTTTGCATGCGCTCAAAGACTATTACGGCATGGTCAAACTGCTGGATGAATTTCCCGGCCTGCATCAGACATTTAACCTGGTCCCCTCATTGATCACGCAATTACAGGAGTACGTTAGCGGGACCGCGCAAGACCCTTTCCTGCAAGTGGCAGCAATGCCCGCGGATGAGATGGACCTGGCGGAGCGGCTGTTTGCGATCCAATACCTTTTCCAGGCCAATGCGGAAAATATGATCGGCCGCTATCCGCGCTACCGTGAGTTGTGGCAGCAGTTTCATGCTCGCCCGCAAGACGCCCAGACGAATGCGCGGCGCATGAACAATGGCGATATTACCGACCTTCAGGTGCTCTCGCAAATCGCATGGATGGACGAATTTTTTCTCGACGATCCCCGCATCAGCGAACTGATCAGCAAGAGCCGCGAATTTTCACTGAAAGACCAGCAGCAGGTGATCCAGATTCAACAGGAATTTCTGGCCAGGGTGCTGCCGGCCTATGCAGCGGCGGGGAAGCGCGGCGCGATCGAAATTTCAACCTCGCCTTTTTACCATCCCATCCTGCCACTGGTTTGCGATACCAGCATGGGAGCGGTTTCGCACAATGGCCTTCCGCTGCCAACGCATCGGTTTCGACATCCGGAAGATGCGCGTGAGCAGATCGAACGTGGCCTGACTCTCCATGAACAGGTGTTTGGGGCTCGCGCCCGCGGTATGTGGCCGTCAGAGGGAAGCGTGTCGAACGAAGCCCTGACGATTGCCCATCAGTTGGGAGTGAAGTGGATGGCGACCGACGAAGGCGT
>DASYKK010000485.1:0-4003 GCA_035995565.1 Candidatus Angelobacter sp. | reverse complement strand
TCATCCCGGTCTTGATCCTTACCTGCGCCCTGGCACTCGCGCAGGCTCCGCCGCCCGACCCCGCCACGGAATCGTCTTCGGAGTCATCCTCGGAATCGTCTTCGAACGTGACCATGGCGATGGCAGAAGCGCCGCTGTTTGCGCCGCCCGTGAGCCGCATGCAGCAAATGAAGAGCATGATCAAGCTTCAGGTAAACCGCGCGATCGCTGGGAAAACATATCCTTCTTTAGTTGATTGGAAGCCGCTGACCGCCCGGCAAAAGTTCGACGTATTTGTGCACAGCACTTATTCGCCCCGCACTTTCGCCAACGTAGCCATGGATGAGGCATTCGATCGCGCAAAAGGGCGCCACCTGAATCGCGAGTATGAGACTGGTTTCCGCGGGGTGGGCCAGCGCTACGGTATAAGCCTGGCCACCAATGAAACAGACGTTTTCTTTCAGCGCTTTCTTTTTCCCACGCTGCTAAAGCAGGACCCCAGGTATTTTCGCAATCCTGACCTGCCGTTCTTCCAGCGCGCTTTGTATGCCATGAGCCGCGTTCTGGTGACGCGTACAGACAGTGGCGGCCAGACTTTCAATTCTTCGCGCATCCTGAGCGTCGCCGCTTCGCGTGCCGTGTCTGACCTTTATGTTCCAGGCGAACGTCAGGGAATGCACCCGATCGGAGCCTGCGTAAGCTTCACCCTTTTGCGCGACGCCGGCGAAAACCTGCTCCATGAGTTCTGGCCCGACGTGCGGCGTAAATTCCTGCATCGCTAAATCAAGCCTTGCCTTGCGGACCGAACAATGACAGCAGATGACCGTCCACGTCCCTGAAGTGGACCGCCCAATCCGTGGGCGTAACCTGGCGGGGATCGCCTAGAAACACTACGCCCTTTTCTCCCAGCGCTTTGTGCGTGGCACGGAGATTATCCACCCCAAAAGAAACTTCTATAGCTTCGGCCAGCGGCGCTGCATTTACGTGGCCCGGACTCAAGCCCAGCATGACCGTCCCGCATTGCAGCAACGCCAATGCAGGCTCCTGCATGATCACTTTGAGTCCCAGCTTGTCTTTATAAAATGCTACCGCCTGGGGAAGATCTCGCACCCCCAGCATGATTGCCGCGATCCGCGATAATTGAACTGCTTCGGCCATAGTGCTCTCCTGCGTCAGGACTGTTATAGCCCATGTTGCCGGTCAATATTAATAGATCGGAACGTCAGCGCTTGGCGCAACGACTGCGGAGTCTGGTAGATTCCACTCAGAGCAGACATGATGACGGTCGCCTACGGGCAAGAGATTCCGGGAACAACATTCTCCATACGTGTGCAGCGCGGTGGCTATGAACTAGTAGAGCAAGTCACCAACGATTGGCAGCGGCTGTGCGACGCATCGGGCGACGAAGAAGTCTTCTACCGTCCCGAATGGGCGCAGGCATATCTGCAGGCGTTCGAGCCGAAGGCTGATGTCATCATCATCTCTGCCTGGGCCGGTGACAAATTAAGAGGCATTCTGCCGCTGGTTCGCCGGCGGACCGTAATGTCAGGTTTGCCTATCGTTCAGCTGACGCTCCCTGCCAACGTTCATTCCTTGCGCGCCAGCCTCACAGTCTGCCGCGGTGAACAAGGTGAAGCCGCGCTCAAGGCGCTCTGGCAGGCTGTAAAAGACCTGCCCCACTGGGATGCTTTGGACGTAGCGAACGTGGTGGAAGGCAGCGGCCTGGATCGACTAACTGTGCTGGCGCAGGCGGATGGATATCGTACGGCGCGCAAACGCACCTCCCAGACTTTATATTTGCCAATCAATCCCTCCACAACAGATAAGCCGGGGCAGCCGCCATGGCTGGTTGGCACTCGGCCCAAGTTTCGTTCACAACTGCGGCGAGCAAAGCGTCAACTGGAAGAGCAGGGGACGCTGGAAGTGAAGCACTACAGTGCAGCCGATCCGGAAGCGCTGGAAAAGTTTTATACTCTGGAGGCTTCCGGCTGGAAGGGCGCGGAAAGAACCGCGATCAAGTGTGACCCGCGTACGCGCCAGTTTTACGACGCCATAGCGCAGGCCGTGGCGCGCGACGGTTATCTCTCGCTGGATTTTCTTGAACTGAATGGCAAACCGATCGCCGGGCATTTTGGTTTCAATCTGCGCGGCCGGTATTTTCTGGCCAAGGCCGGCTATGACGAAGCTTTTCGCCGCTACGGCCCCGGCCAGCTTCTGGTAAATGAAATTCTCGCTCAGACGCCCGAGCGCGGGCTGCGTGAGTTTGATTTCGTCGGCCCGGCCACGTGGGACGAGAGCCGGTGGGCATCAGCGCGGCGCACCAACTATCGCGTCTTCATCTTCCGCAAGAATTTGTACGGAGCATTGCTGTACGCTGCCCGGATTTCCGCGCGCGATGCTGTGCGCAGACTGCTGGGCCGGCGTGAAAATGAAAGCGCGCCACTGGAACTGAAATCAAAACCGCAGGGTAGCGAGAACGACTCCGCAACCGATCAGTCGCAATAACTATGGCTGCACAGCACCACATCTCGCCGGTGTTTGTCGAAGGGCTGGATATTTCCGCCTATGGCATCACACGCAGCGTGGGAGGGCAGAGCGTTCCGGTGTACGCGCTCAATGATAAGCTGCGCGATCCGCTGCGCTATTCGAAATACATCCGCGAATGCTTTGTCTATCCCGACGACCCCAGCCAGCCCCGCGCTTATGCCGGTGACAGCGTGGCCAACGAAGATGTGCTGGCCCGGCTGATGCTGGAGTGGAGTGCACGCTGTGAACACAAGCCGGTGTTGTTCGTGACCTCTGACTGGTTTGCCCGTTTCCTTTCCCACCGGCAGATGGAGCTAAAAGACCGTTTTCTGTTTCACTGGGTCGCACCGGACCTGTTCAACACCATCGTAGATAAAGGAAGCATGATCCGGTTCTGTGAGCGGACAGGAATCAAAGTTCCGCGCACGCACATCACTCGGCCTGACGATGACATGACGCAGGTAGCACGCGACTTTGTCTATCCATCGCTGATTAAGCCTATTCATCGTTACACCGCGGGCTTTCCGGTGGAATCAGCCAAGGTGCTGGTGGCGCAGAATACCCAGGAAGCACAGGATTTCTTCGCGAAGTATCCGCAGATGAAAGGCGCCACGCTGATGCAGGAACTGATTGAAGGCGGCGACGACCAGGTTTTTCAGTACACCGCGTTGGTCAACACGCAGGGTGAGATTGCGGCTTATTCAACCGTGCGCAAGCTGCGGCAGTATCCGGCAGGTTACGGCAGCATGTGTTATGGCACGACGGAGTACAACGAAGCGCTGGCACTGGCAGGACGCAAGCTGATTCTAGCGCTGGGTTATCGCGGTCTGGGATCTCTGGAATTCAAGTACCGGCAGAAAGATGGCGGATACTATTTCATTGAAATGAACACACGCCTGCCCTGGTACAACGGCCTTTTTGCCGATGCCGGCGTGAACCTACCCTACCTTGCGTACCTTGACCTCGCGAGCGGACCCTCTGGAAACAACGCGGCCGGTTATGCCCCACCGCAACAGCGCGATGGCACCACCTGGGTGGGCTATCACAATTATGCCAGCTGGTTTCGGGAAACCCGGGATCGAGAAATGAAGCCCCCGCATTCCATTAGCCGGATGGCTTTTCTCGGCCATGTAGCGCGGGCAAAATCCTATGGCTGGTGGAATGCGTCCGATCCCAAGCCGTTTCTGGCTTCCGGTATTCTGGCCGCGCGGCGGCTGGCGGGGCGAATCCTGCGTAATGCTGGATTGCGGTGAACCTAGGCTACAGACAATCTTAGAACTTTGTTGGCGGAGACGACAGGAACGCGTCAGGTCGTTACGATATTGGCCGCCGTAATTCCCGTGGCGCGATGCAGGTGGCCGCAATCACTATTACTATTCCCCAAAAACACTTACCGTCGTTCTGATTACCGCAGCGAAACGCAATGGATGCCTGTGTGATTCCTCGCGTGTCACGCCGTTAAGCTACTCCCAGCGCCGAAAGGCATTAGAGCGACTTG
>DASYKK010000484.1:0-3377 GCA_035995565.1 Candidatus Angelobacter sp. | reverse complement strand
TTCCAGGTCAACCGCCAGCACGCCCACGCTGATGGATTCCACGATGTTTTCGTTGAAATCCTTCAGGCGTTCGTACTCGCTGGCTTTCTGCTCCAGTGACGCGTACAGTCGCGCGTTCTGGATGGCAATCCCCATGTACCCTGCCAGAGTTTCCAGCAACTCCACGTCTTCGCTCGAGAGAAAGTCGCCGGCCATGGTTTTGCCCAGGCCCATCACCGCGATGGTGCGATTCTGCACCGTGCAGGGAATGTAATAGTTCAGGTTCAGCTTGGCGATGGTTTCGCGCGCGGTCACGCTTTCCTGCAAGGCCTTGCGCGTGTTGTCAAAGAAGATGTGCCCGGCATACTGCTCCGGACGTTCCACCACCAGGAAGCTCAAATCAAGCGAACCGGCGTAACTGATGCCGAAAGATTTCTCCATCACAAAATCGTGGGCATTCGCGTCCGTGGCCAGGAAGATGGCAATGCGATCGACCAGCAGCGTACGCGAGAGCCGGTCAATCACTGACGTCAACATGGCATGCAAGTCGGTTTCAGAGCTGAGTTCGCGGCCAAACTCGATCAGCGTACGGCGATAGTCATAGCGCTTGCGGTAGAAAAAGCGGTCTACCCGGACTTGAATCCAGTTCTTCAGCGGCTCAAAAATCAGCGCGGTAATAATGATCACCGCAATCAGCCCAAAGGTCCCGGTTCCCGGATACTTGGTGGTAATAGAGCCGGCCAGGCTGCCAATGCCGACAAAGTACGCCACTACGATCGCGGCGGTAGCCAGCGTATAAGCAACGCCGCGCTTGAAAATAATGTCCACGTCCATCAGCCGGTAGCGGACGATCGCGTAACCCCACGTGACCGGCAGGAAAACCAGTGACAGGACAGAAATTTTCATTGCCGGCGTGGGCAGCGCTCCGGCAATGTAAGGGACAACATAGAAAAGCGTGTATGGCCCGATCGCCAGCACGGTTCCGCGCGAGATCCACTTGAGCTGTTGCTGTTGCAGCGGCGTGCTGGCCTGTCGATAAGTCCGCCACAGGATCACGGCGGCTGCGGCAAAATACACCGTCTGGTACACCATCTGCAAACGGTCCAGGTCCCAGCGCAGAGACTCAGTAAACTCAAACAGGGAGACGGCTGTCACCTGCATTGCCAGCAGGACTGCTCCTGGAACGTAGGCAAGAGAAATAGCCCAGGGATGCTTTGCCAGCAGCCGGCGCGGTTTAGGGAAGGTAAGCGCAAAATGCAGGAACAAGGCCGGCTGCAGTAGCCACGCCACAATGCTCGACCAGTAAATCGCCTGGTCAAAGGCGTTTAGCTTGCCCGTGTAATGAAACGAATACAGTACAAAGGAAACCAGGCAGAAAGCGTAAAAATGCGTGGATTTTGGTGCGGTCCAGCGCCGGAATAGAACGTACAAACCAATGCCCAGATAGATGAGGGCAATGAGCCGTTGGCCCAGCTTCAGGGAGTTATCGGCCGGAACCGGGATTACCGGCCCCACTTCCACGTTTACGCCCTGGCGATCAAGAGAATACGTTGCGCGGGAATACACGCCGCTACGGTAAAGATGCTTTTCAAACTCAACAATGTTCTTGATGGTCTGGTCTTTGGGAAGCCCATTTACCCTGAGGAGACGATCTCCCACCTTGATGCCGGCTTTTTCGCCCGGACCGCTTGGAATCACTCCCTTGGCCACCAGAAAACCCGATTGTTCCCTCCACCACACTCCATCCGTAGGCGTGGTGTACTGTGACTCTTTTTGCCAGTTGATGATGGCAAATACGACGGTGGTGGCCGTCAGCAGCGCCAGTACGATGGCGGAAAATCGAACTAGGGAATCCTTTCGCATCCGCTGCTTTTCAAACCTCTCTACCCCTGGCATGAAACTGCCAGACGCTGGGGTCGAGCTAGATTGAAGCAACTGGGTTGCCATAATGTTCCCTAACCGTGGCAATAAGATACGTGTTTCCCTAGAGTTACAAAATTATAAATATGTTGGTGGTAAAAAGCTACTGAAATTGGTATTTCCCTGTGGCTTTTTGTATTTATATGTTTTCACGGAATATTTGTAGCAAATCAGAGGCAAAAACATAAAAAGTTGCGGGGCTTTCCTGGATGAACCCCGCAACTGTAAGCGACAGAGGCGATAACATTTAATTTGAGTGTCTTATTCGGGAAAGCGGTTGTCTTCAGGAACGAATGCAGATCCATAAACTTACAGCTGACATTGACGGGCAACAACTCCACTACCTGCGCGCTGGAACGGGGTCTCCGCTTGTGCTGCTGCATGGCTTATTGGGCGGATCATTCTGCTGGCGGCTGAATCTGGAGGCGCTATCTCGTCAGCATACGGTTTTTGCGGTTGATCTGCCCGGTCTCGGTGAAAGTGTCGCGCCAAGAAATCTGGACTGTTCCATGGTGACGCAGGCGTCTCGCGTAGCTTCGCTGTTGGATCATCTAAAGCTGGAAAAAGTGGATGTAGCGGGAGCCTCCTGGGGTGGAGCAATCGCAATGTTTCTTGCGGTCCAGAGCCCCAAAATACGTTCTCTGGTGCTGGCTGCGCCGGTCAATCCCTGGTCGAACCTGGGTAGAGGACGCATACGGTTCTTGAACGGTCGCCTGGGAGCAGCATTGCTGCGGATGACCTGGCCGGTTTCGCGTCCGCTGCATCGCCTGGCACTTGCGCGGATGTATGGCGATCCCAAACGCCTGCCGGCGGGAACAATCGATGGGTATTCATCACGGATAATGCGCCCCGGAAGGGTCCATAACATCCTGAACACGTTGCACACCTGGCACAAGGACGTAAATGCTTTGCGCGCCGCCATTCCACGCATCCAGGCCCGGTCTCTGCTGATCTGGGGCACTCGTGACGGCGCTGTCGATGTGCGCTCCGGTGAAGCTCTTCGGCAGGCATTGCCCCACTGCAGGCTTGCTCTGATTGACGATGCGGGACATTTGCCCTTTGAAGAGATGCCCGACGAATTTAACCGGCTGGTGCTCGAATTTATCGACCAGCGCTGACCATTTCCGGTTCAGCATGATTTTGAAAGCACTTTAGGCACTACCCGGATTTTCCCAGGTTGTGCCACACTAGACCAGGAATGCGCGAATATCTGAAATCGGCCTGGGACAGCGTTGATCGCGAAGCCTGGCAGCGGTTTTTTATGGGTGTCGCCGGGCTGGGACTGGCATTTACCGCCGCAGTATTTTCGTCGGTGGCGCGGGAGCGCGGCAACGTGCTGGCCACGGCTATTTTTGCCATATCCGCCTTATTCCTGGCACTCATTGTCGGCCTGCTGACCGTGCCTTTTCTGGCGCGCCGCGTGGCTGCCGCCCGCATGAAAGATGCTTTTGACTTTGAATTGACGCGTGTCGGCATGG
>DASYKK010000483.1:0-15048 GCA_035995565.1 Candidatus Angelobacter sp. | reverse complement strand
GGTTGGCGGGATGAAAGGTCTTTGCTCCTCACGCGGGTTGAAGCAGGTTTGCGCGAGGTTTAGTCTGGCGAAGATCTCACGCTGGCAGAACTGGTCCATAGGCTCGCCAGACAGCTTTTGCAGCACTTCACCCAGCAGGATAAAGCCGATATCACTGTATTCGGCGTGAATACCAGGGGCGGTGGTGAGCGGGACTTGAAGCGCCTGACGCAGTAGTTCGTCCTTATTATGGGCGGTCTGAAAGAGCTTGATGTAGGCAGGCAGTCCGGAGGAATGGGCCAAAAGCATGCCGAGGGTGACTTGGCAGCGGGCGTCTTTTTGCTCCGAGGTATCGCCGCCAAACTCCGGCAAAAGCTCGACTAATGGCTGGTCAAGGTTTAACAGACCGCGATCATACAAAATCATGCAGGCCGTAGTAGTCGCAACCACTTTGGTGATTGAGGCCAGATCGTAAATGGTGTCAGCAGCCACGAGCGGGGAAGCTTCGTCATAAGTAAAATGCCCCAGACCTTTATGGGCTATGAGCTTTCCTTGATGGGCGATGGCTACTGCCGCGCCGGGGAAGGCGCGTTGATCGATGCCGGAACGCAGGATGTCAAAGGCGTGCTGAAATTGTTCGTCCTGATGATGGAACGACGGGGCCAGCGTGCTATTGGTACTTTGGTGCAGAAAATTCCCTCGTGTTGCTTTTGTTTTCGGTTTATAACACACTCAGTTTACAGATGACATTCCCGCGCAAAGCCATAGGCTTCATTTCCATACTTATTTTGTCTCTCCAGAGTCTTTTGGCTCTCGCCTCACCTGCGACGAAGGGGCGGAAAAAGCCTGCGACTGAAGCTAAGGAGACGGCAAATTTTTCCGCCGTTGATCTGCTGGTGCAGGAGCAGGTGAACGATCAGGCAATCACCGGAGCAGTGCTGCTGGTGGGACACGGCGGACGCATTGTGCACCAGAAGGCGTTTGGCCTTCGCGCCACCTCACCGCGGACAGAAGCGATGACGCTGGATACGGTTTTTGATCTGGCGTCGCTTACCAAAGTTGTGGCGACAACACCGAGCGTGATGCGGCTGATTCAGTATGGGCAGATCCGGCTGGACGAGCCGGTAGCGCATTACATCCCTGATTTTGGGACGAACGGAAAAGACGCGGTGACGGTCCGGCAGCTATTGACGCATTATTCCGGGCTACGTCCTGACGTGGACTTGAATCCACCCTGGGTAGGCCGCGATGCTGGGTTTCGGCTGGCGCATGAAGAAAAGTTACAGGCGCCGCAGGGCTCGATCTTTATTTATAGCGATACGAATTTCATCGTGCTCGGTGAATTGGTGCAGCGGCTTTCCGGTATGGCGCTCGACCAGTACGCGGCAGTGCATATTTTTCAGCCGCTAGGCATGAAGCACACGCGCTTTCTGCCGCCCGTGGAATGGAAAAACAAGATCGCGGAGACATTTGCACCGGACAGGAAGCAGATTTTGCGGGGCGTTGTGCATGATCCAAGAGCCGACAGGATGGGCGGCGTAGCAGGACACGCCGGATTGTTTGGGACCGCAAGCGATCTGGCGCTGTACGCGCAGGCGCTCATCAGCCGGAAGTCGATTCTGAATGGCGACATCATCGACAAGATGACGACGCCGCAACAGCCACCGAACGCTACGGAAGTCCGCGGATTGGGCTGGGACATTGATTCGTCATTTTCGTCGAACCGCGGATCACTGCTGCCCGTTGGATCGTTTGGGCACACCGGATACACCGGAACGTCCATGTGGGTTGATCCTTATACCAATACTTATCTGATCCTGCTGACGAATTCTGTTTTGCCGCGGCAAGGCCCTGCCATCATCTCTCTCCGCTCGCGGGTGGCGACGGCGGTAGCGGCTCTGCTGAAGCTGGATGTAACTTCTCCTGATCGCGAAAGGCAGTTGTCGATCACCGGATATAACGAAGCGGCCTCGGCATCACGGCGGCTGGCAGCGCGTAACGGACACGTGCTCACGGGAATAGATGTTCTGGAGCAGGATAATTTTGCGTCATTGAAGCAGGATAAGACGGAGATGACGATTGGCCTGCTTACGAACAATACAGGCGTTGACGGGCAGGGCAGGCGGACGATCGACGTGCTGGCCACCGCGCCAGGCGTGAAGCTGGCGGCCATCTTTGCCCCGGAACACGGAATCTTTGGCGCGCAAGATGACCTGAAGGTCGGAAACACGACCGACTCGGTGACGGGTGTTCCCGTTTATTCGATGTATGGCGGCACTGACGCCAAGAAGCGTCCGCCGCTGGACGTACTCAAGACGCTGGATGCGGTGGTCTTTGATATTCAGGATGCGGGCGCGCGCTTCTATACCTATCCTGCCACGCTGGGCTACCTGCTGGAGGCCGCGGCGCAGACGAATACCGAGGTGATTGTGCTGGACCGGCCGAACCCGGTCAATGGATCGTTTGTCCAGGGAAACATGTCACAGGCGGAGTTCGCCAGCTTTACTAACTACCATCCCACGCCAATACGGTTCGGTATGACGCTGGGCGAGCTGGCGCAGATGTACAACGTCGAGAGGAAGATCGGTGCGCGATTGAGGGTGATTCCGATGCAAGGGTGGCTGCGCGGCGACTGGTTCGATTCCACCGGAATCGTGTGGATCAACACGTCGCCGAATTTGCGGTCAGTGAATGAGGCGGAGTTGTATACGGGCGTAGCGCTGGTGGAAGGAACAAATGTTTCCGTCGGGCGCGGGACGGATACGCCGTTTGAAGTGATGGGCGCGCCGTGGGTTGATGCGCGCACTTATTCCGACTATATGAACGCTCGTCTGATTCCGGGCGTGCGGTTTGTTCCGGTTACGTTCACACCGGTGAGCGGACCGTACCAGAACCAGCTGTGCAAAGGCGTGAACATTATCGTTACTGATCGCACGGTGCTGGATGCGCCAGAGATGGGAATTGAGCTGGCGTCGGCACTGAAGAAACTTTATCCCGACAACTGGAAGATGGAGCACATGATCACCGCGCTCTCCAACCAGCAGGTGTTTGATCAACTGGCTGCCGGGGAAGATCCACGAAGCATCGCGCAGGGCTGGCAGGATGATTTAAATAAGTTCAAAGAGCTGCGGCAGAAGTATCTTCTATACAAGTAGGTTCACCGCGGAGATGTGGCGTGAATAGTATTCCTATTTGCCGTTGCCGGTGGCCACTGCACAACAGATCCCTCGGGTCCTGTTTGTCCGCTCTGCCCATTCACGCCAAAAGCTGTGGATCCGAAAACGCGGCCAAATATACGGACCTTTCGGGATGACAATTCGTTAAGAGAGTGCACTTTCGAGAGCACGATATTTTGGGAATATAAGTTCGACTATACTTCCGTGCATGAACCTCCACATCGGCACTTCTGGTTGGTCGTACGCGAGCTGGAAGCCGGCGTTCTTTCCGGAGAAGCTGCCATCGAAGCGTTTTCTTGAGTTTTATGGGACGCGGCTGAACGCCGTGGAGTTAAATGCCACGTTCCGGCGCATGCCCACGCCCAGTGCGATCGCCGGCTGGGTGGGCGCTACGCCGCCGGACTTCCGCTTTGCCGCCAAGGTTCACCAGTCAATCACGCATTTTAAGCGGCTCAAGGATTGCGGCGATGCGTTCCGGTTTTTTCTGCAAAGCCTGGAGCCGATGCGCGAATCCGGCAAGCTGGGCCCGATATTGATCCAGACGCCACCGAATTTGAAAGCGGACATCGACCTGCTGCGGACGTTTGCGCAGTTGCTGCCGCAGGCGTACAGATTTGCTTTCGAGTTCCGGCATGAGAGCTGGTTCAACGAAGCAGTGTATGAGATTTTGAGAACGAAAAACGCGGCGCTGTGCTGGGCGGAGAGCGAGAAGATTGTTGTGCCGAAGGTGGCGACGGCAGACCTTCTTTATTGTCGTTTTCGCGAGCCGGAGTACAGCACGCCCGATTTACAAAAGGTGGCTGAGGAATTGAAGACGCAGAGCAAGGAGCGCGAGGTGTTTGCGTTCTTCAAGCATGAGGAGCGGCCAGAGAGTGCGTTGAATGCAGTAACGGTGGCGAGATTGAACGGGATTGAAGAGAAGCCGTTCGTGATGCCGGAGAAGAAGGCGGGGAAGAAGAACACGGCAAAATAGGAGTTGCCCTCCTTCGCTCCTCCTCAGTCGCTACGCTTCCTCGGAGTCGCTCAGGAGGGCAACGAATGAGTACTAGCGGCACGACGAAGAACTATCCAGCGATTGCCTCAATCGCATTCACAGCCTCCATCGGCAATTCCAGGGAACGGCTGGCAAGGTCTTGCTTCATGTGGTCGGCGCTGGAGGTGCCAGTGAGCGGCAGCATACCGACGGCGCGGGCAAAAGCGAAAATGATCTGGGCGGGCGTGGTGTTTGCTTTGGCGGCGAGGGCGCTGATGGTCGGATGGCGCAACACTTCAATGTTTGCCGTGAGCAACGAGAATCCCTGATAGACGATTTTGTGTTCGCGGCAGAAGAGGCGTACTTCGCGGTCCCAGCCGAGACGGGCATAGCATCGGTTCTGAACGAACACAGGCGCTTCGGAATGGACTCTCGTCATCTGCTGGAGCTGAGTCAGCGAAATGTTGCTCACGCCGAGAAGATGCGTGTGGCCGACGTCGCGCTCTTTGACCATGGCCTCCCAGGTCTCGGCGTCATCGCCGGTCCAGTCATAACGGGAAGAGGGGCCGTGCAGGACAAAGCTATCCACGTGGTCGGTGCCGAGATGCTCAAGCGAACTGGCCATGGACTGCGCCACCTGAATGGATAATCTGGCAGCGGGGTCATACGGCAAGCGATGGTCCTGACCGGCCTGGTATGTGAACTTGGTTTGCAGGAAAAGATCGGCGCGGGTAACCAGTCCGGCACGATAGGCGGCTGCCAGTCCCTGCCCGACTCCGGCTTCAAAGTAATGACGGCGCTGGTTAGCTGTATCGATCCCACGAAAGCCCGAGCGGATAGCGAGCTCAGTCAGGGCCGGCGTCCGGTCTTCTTTCCAGGCAGTGCCGTAGAGGAAGTCGGGGATCGAGGGGTGAGCCTTGGGCATGATTCTATTTTCACATGGGGTGTGATCACGCGTCTGAGTGAAGGCGGGTTCAGAGGCGGTGATTCTGCTGGTGAAGGGAATTGGCGGTTAATCTTGCCACGGAGCGGCGGTGAGCATTTTCTCAAATATTTTAGATTTTAGTTGATCATTCGCTGTGTATTCGCTACAGTTAAATTGTAACAACGAAAGTCTGGCATATCTGCGCAACGGGAGGTTTCCGTTGCGTTTTGTAATTTTAGGGTTGCGACCCTCTGCCGATTGGGATTGGGATTGGGTCACCCAAGGGCCACCCAAGCGTCACGCAAGGGTCACCCAAGCGTGGCGCAAGGGTCACCCAAGGGTTGAATTGAGCAAGTTCCTTTGTTTGCAATGCGGGAGGGAAAAGGCGGGGTGGGGCGTGGAAGCGGGTGATCGCCGACATCGCACGAGATCGGAAAAGAAGAACCTTGCCACAGAGGATCACCGATGAACGGATCCAAACGAGTAATTGGAACCAGCAGAGCTATTTGCCGCTGGATCGGCAGGCAGGATACTGGAGATTATGAGGTCTGATAACAAGCGCGAGGCCGCAGGCGACCCTGGTACCGCGAATCGGGCCGACTCCGTGCCGCGGCCAGATAAGAGGGGCCGGAGAGATATGGTGCACCGTCCTGACCCGATGGTGAAGAGCTTTCTCGATTATTTGAAGGTCGAGAAAGGGCTGGCACTGTTGACCGTGGGTGCATACCACTCTGACCTGATCCAGTTCAAGGAGTTTCTGGAATCACGCCGACGCGAGTTAGCGCAGGCGAGGCGGGAAGATGTGCGCGGCTTCTTGAGCCAGTTGTTTGGGAACGGAGTCAAAGATCGGTCGGTGGCCCGCAAGCTCTCCACGCTGCGGCACTTTTACAAATACCTGCTGCTGGACCGGATGATCAAACAAGATCCAACGCTGGAGATTGACTCGCCCAAGCAGTGGAAGATATTGCCGAAGTCGCTGGCAGCAAGTGAGATTGATTCCATGCTGGAATCGGCGGGGGAGCATGGTGATTCTAAGTTTTCGGCGGCGCTGGCGCAGCGCGATCAAACGATGCTGGAGGTATTTTACGCGGGCGGGATGCGAGTTTCTGAGCTCGTCAACGTGAAGTTGGAGGATTTGAAGCTGGAACTTGGGTACATATTGGTGCGTGGCAAGGGCGATAAGGAACGGATTGTCCCGATTGGAAAAGCTGCACAAGAGCGAATCAGCGCGTATCTTGCCGACGGCCGGGAAGCGCTGCTGAAGGGAAAGATTTCATCCATGTTGTTTGTGCAGCGGGGCGGCGGGCGACTGACGCGGCAACGCGTGTGGCAGATGGTGAAAGAGGCTTCGGCTTCAGGACGGCATGCCAGTCCGCACATGCTGCGGCACAGCTGCGCCACGCACATGGTGGAAAATGGCGCTGACTTACGCACGGTGCAGACGATTTTGGGCCACGCTGACATTTCCACCAGCCAGATTTATACGCATGTTGCGCTGGACCGGCTCAAGACCGTGTATCGCAACTTTCATCCGCGAGGAAAGAGAAGCGGCGCGCTGGTGAAGCCATGAGCAGCAGGAGGTCCGGGTGAGCGCCGAAATTAAACGCGGCATCGGCAAGTTTCTGGAGTCGTTGCGCGGGGAGCGCAATGCTTCGGCGCATACTCTGCGCGCTTATAGCAATGAACTGGGCCGTTTTGCCGAATATATGGGGCCGGAAGCGCGCTGGAAAGAGATTGACCACGTCACGATCCGAGGATTTCTTTCGCACCTGCATGGCTGCGAGCTGAGTAAAGTTTCCGTGGCACGGGCTCTGGCGGCGTTGCGGTCAATGTACAAATGGCTGGGACGAGAGGGCATTGTTGCGCAAAACCCGGCCAAGCTGGTGTCTTCTCCGCGATTGCCAAAGAGACTGCCGCGCGTTCCGACGATGGAAGAGATCAATGGCCTGCTGAATACCGAAATGCCGGAGAGCGCCGCGTTTCCTGCGCGCGATCGCGCGATCTTTGAACTGCTCTATGGCTGCGGGCTGCGCAATTCAGAGCTGGTAGGTACGGAACTGGGCGATATTGAAGAGGCCAACGGCGTAATTCTGATCCGCGGAAAAGGGAAGAAACAACGTTACGTACCACTGGAAGGCGCAGCTGCGGAAGCGCTGGCGGCGTATCGAGAGGCGCGCCAGCGAGTGCTCAACGCCACGCGCAAGAGCACGCGCCGGCTGTTCATCAACCAGCGAGGCGGACCTTTAACGACACGAAGCGTGGGGCGGATTGTGAAAAATATCGCGGTCTCGCGCGGACTGCCGCCAGACCTTCATCCGCATACTCTACGGCACGCATTTGGCACGCACATGTTGACCGAAGGGGCCGATCTGCGGGCCATCCAGGAACTGCTGGGACATGAGCGGCTTTCAACCACGCAGAAGTATACGCAGCTATCGATTACTCACGTGATGGAGGTCTATGACAAGACGCATCCGCGGGCGAAGTAATGGCAGGGATTCGCACTGGCTCCGCAGTCCGATTTTACGGTTTAAAATGATGCAAGTGGCCCTGTAGCTCAGATGGATAGAGCGACGGTTTCCTAAACCGCAGGTCGCAGGTTCGACTCCTGCCAGGGTCACCAGATATCAGGAAGGCTTTACGCTTGCACCCAACATTTAAATCGTCGGTGAAATTGTCGGCTGCACTTTTGAGCGCGATGATGTGCTGGAATGCAAATGCAGCAGGCGTACGCGTCCAGGGCCCGCATTCAAAGCCGCCGAATGCGCCGCAGCCCGGCGTTACCGTTAATAGCATTACCGTAGGCAGTCTGGCTCCGCTCACGGGTGAGAACGCTGAAACAGGAAGCGCCGTGAAAGCTGTATTGGCTGCTTATTTTGACGAGATTAACCAGCGTGGCGGAGTTTATGGCCGTCGCATTATGCTTCGTTTTACAGAGTCTGGCGACGACAGCGCCGCCACGGTGAAGAATGCCAGACGTCTTGCCACCACGCCGGTATTTGCGCTCGTGGCACCATTCGTTCCGGGCGCGGAGCAAAAGCTGGCCGCGCTGGCGCAAGCCAACAAAGTGCCTCTGGTCGGATTGTTGGCACTCTCAGTGCCCAACGAGCCTGCGAATCGCGAAGTATTTTATCTTCTTCCCGGTTTTCAGCAACTGGAGCAAGAGTTGGTGCGCTTTGCCGCCACGCGAGAAAAATCGACCATGGAAAAGACCGCGGTCGTGGTTGCTGACGGCAACCTGCAAACGGACGTGTCCGCAGCGATGCAAGCAACCTGGAAGGAATTGAACGCCGCTACGCCACGCGAGTTTTTGCTTACGGCGAAGAATCGCGAAGAAATTGTGCGCGAATTGCGCAGCCAGGGAATTGAGACGGTATTTTTTGTCGGAGGCGGTGAGCAGCTTTCACCGTGGATACAGGCTGCTGACCGGGCTGAATGGGCGCCGAGAGTGTTTGTGCTGGGCCCCCTGCTGGATGAAAGCATCCTCATGGCCCCTGCGCGCTTTCAGGGCAGGATCTTTGCCGCCTATCCGCAGCTTCAACCCGAGGTAGGCGCAGTGGATGAGTTCGACTATTTTCTCAGCAGCCACAACCTTGCCAGTGATCACCGGTTGGTCCAGATTTCAGCCTATTGCGCCGCGAAGATTCTGGTGGAAGCGTTGGCGCGTGCAGGCAAGAACGTGACTCGCGAAAAATTGATTTTGACCCTGGAACAGATGCGCGACTTTCGAACTGGCTTGCTTCCTGGAATTACCTTTGGAGCGAACCGCCGGGTGGGATCGTTTAAAGCTGAAATTGTGTGCGTCGATCTAACTTCTCATTCGTTTCAACCGGAATGCGGCAAGCAACAAAAGCCTGAATGAGTGGACCCGCCAACATGGCCGTCAAAAATCTACCAGTCCGTCGACGCATGCCAGCCACGATCCTTTCACACGATGCGCATCAATATGGTGCATGCCTGAAGCGTTCCAGGAACTGCCGTCGGGCACGAGGATAGGCGACTCTTTGACCTCATGTTCTTTGTAGGTTGTTGCGGTGAGTTCGGCGATCTCAAAAGCTCTGACGTGTTTGCCGTATGTGGGATAACAGTCCTGAGTAAAGCGGAGAAGCCGGCCCTCATAATCCAGCACTCGACCACCGGGCCGGGCAATAGATTTGTTGCCCACGATGATGGGACTGGAAGGATGTTCGGTCCAGTTAGATTCAGGATCGTCCGCTGAGTAAAGGGCAAGCGTGTCGTGTTTATGCGGCGTTGGACAGGTGAACAGCCACCATTTTCCGTCGCGCTGAAAGATAGAAGGGTCAGCATGCGGGCCGGGAATCAGGTCTTTGACGAGAGTCCATTTGTCGGGGAAGGAAGTGGCGCGATAGAGACGCACTGCATTAGCTCCGAGAGTTTCCGGAGTCATATAGAAGTCGTTGTTCCATCGGAACACATAGGGGTAGGAAAGATGAAACGGTTCCTGGAGGACAATTCGCTCGTAGTGCCAGGTAAGGCCGTCGCGGCTGGTGGCGCGGCCAATGTCCCCTTTGTTGGATTCATTATTCAGGACTTCAAAAAACATATGCCACAATCCGTCGACGTTCACCATGAACGGATCAGCGACAAATCGCGCGGGAACGTCTGTTACGTTGGCGGCGGAAATCACAGGATTGGTGGCTCCGGGCGCAGCGGTCAGCCGCAAAGGAGATTTGCCGGCATACATGGCGATGGACCATGTCCATGGCCGATTTGCGTCTTTTGAACGCTGTCCTACAGCTTTGGGATCGATGGTTTCCATGGCTCAAATAATTTTATCAATCTGCCGGGTACGCGGCCTCGGCTTAGGCTTCAGCGAGTGAGAAGTTTCTTCAGAACATTCGATTATTCATTAGAACGTTGTAACGCATTGATTTCTAACCGTTCCAGGCTGGTTGCTGGATGGCGACAACGATTCTTAATGCAACAAATCCAGAATACCTGCGTTCAACGTATTGAAAGCGCTGTTCGTCAGGCAAAGACACTGACAAATTGTGTCATTGAGATGTGGAGATCAAGTGAAACGAAACAAGGACCGAAACCACTATTCACAGTGACGAAGATAGCAGGCCCGAGGTCTTGATCTTGAACTCACATCCAGGTAGTGCCGAAGTTGCTTATGAGGCGGTTGAAAACCTCGTGAACGACGCAACAGCCGGGAGGTAATTGTGACGATATTAGACGCTTTGTTCGGATGCTGGCATAAACGGATCAGCTTTCCCCAGACCAGCAAGCTGGGACAGCGCCGCTGCGAGGCCGCCACGCAGACAGGGACATATGTCGTGTGTCTGGACTGTGGGACCGAGTTCGCTTATGACTGGAAAAAGATGCGTGTTCTCTCCCCCAACCAGAAGCAGCCTCTTGTCCGCGCAGGTGTAGAAGTTGAGGCAAGGGGTTAGGAAACAGGGAGAGGTCAGGGGCATGAAAAAGCAGTGGCGGTTCCGGGCAATAGAATCGACAAGTTTGGTGCTTGCGTATTTTTGGTACAACGCAAACGTTCATGCCATAGTGGCAAAGCTACTGTCATAACTACCGAGGCGCGCAGCCTGTCTTCCGGGACGAGAGCACAGCCGCAAAGCTGTGCTTTGCTAATTGTGAAGAGCGGTCGTTCGTGGCGTTGGAGCTGTTTGTGTTACCGAGGCCACGGAAGATGGTTGGTCCATTTCCAGAATTGCCACCCACTCGGCCTTGCTTCTGGCCAGAAATACGATTTTTCCATGAAGGAATTCCGCGGCCAATTCGGGAGATACGTCCATATGAGAGCCAAAGAAGTACCGGTTGAGTTTTTCCCAACGCTCGGAATGAATCCGGGCTGGCACGTCGATCTTGGTCGAGAACAAATAGGCGACCTGATACTTTGAGCGCATCTGCCGGGCCTTGATCATTTCCTCGACTGTGAAATCCTGCACCTGAACAAGCGAGAATGTTTGGTTCACGTAGCCGAGATAGGGACGTGTGAGTTCGTCGGTGGCCGGCCATGCGGTGAGAATGGTGGAATTCTGTTCGTGTTGTTCCAGGAACTTTGCGGCTTTAAAGTGCAGATCGACGAAGTCCTTGTAGGTGAGGTTGTCTTCCGGTGCAAAGCGGTAAGGCGGATCAAAAAATAGTCCCAGCACGAAGACGATCACCATCAGGGATGCAGGCCATTCCCATCGACTGATGCGCCGCCGCAAGGTTGACATGCCGATCATGATTACCAGCGGATACGCTGGCAATAAATAGCGAGTGAGCAGCGCGCCGCCAAGCAGCGAAAATGTGAGCAGATGCGCCAGCATAATCAGCGCGAATTGGAATTGTACCGGCACGGAAATGCGCGTGCGCTCGCCAGAGGAATCCGTGACCGGGGGAAAGAACATCGCGACCATGGTGGCTGCGGTGAGCGCCAGCATGTTCATGGTGCCGAAGAGATGCCAAAATCGTTGTATCAGCGCCAGCATGAAACGCAGCGGGTTGAGTGCTTGCGTTACGTTGTATTTGTAGAAATCAGCATTGCCGAAGAATCTTCCGGTGACGTGATGGTGATAAACCAGCCAGCCCAGCAAAGGAAGAACTGGAACGCACGCAATCGCGGCTCTTTGAATGCCGCTTCGACCTTGGCCGGATTGAGGCTGCAACAGTTCCCAAAGAGCAAGTGCCAGCGGCGTTATTACCGCAGTCTCTTTGCTCAGGACAGCCAGGCAAAAGGCGAGTTGGCTGGGCCAAATGCGGTCTTCAATATAGAGCCTGATTCCCCAAAGGGTGAACGCCGCAGCCATAAGATCGGCATGCGTCAAAGAACTCTGTACAAAAAAGATTGGGAACACTGCGGTAGCGATGGTTGTGCCTACAGCAACGCCCTTCCCCACGAGTCTTCGGGCGAGCATAAAGACACTCGTAAGCGCGAAGGCGGCCAGCAACAGCATGGCTACGCGCGCCACCGCCGGTTTCCAACCACTGATCGTGAACCACAAGGCGAGGTACGCCGCAGAAAGAGGAGGATGGCCAGTATCGAGCGTGGTCTTGGCGATCAGGGAGTGAGAATGCGCGAGATCGTAGGCTGCGGGAACATAGAAACCGGCCTCGTCCCAGAAAAAGGGAAGACGCAGCAGGGGCGCGTGCAGCAAAAAAATGATGACAAAGATGAGCGGAAAAAGTCGCTTGAACGAGAATTCGTCGAGCCGGTTAGTTTGCGACGTTGTCAATGATTAAGCTTCTCGTATGTAGTTGCGCAGCCGCTTTAGTTTATCTGTCCTTGCTGTGCCGCGATATTTGGATCGAGCTTGATTTCACCAAACGTCCCTTCATACTGGCGGACATTCTGCTCCAGGATGGTCAGCAATGCCTTGGCCTGCTGCGGGCTCAGGTAGATGCCCTGAAAATTTTGCACTTCCACTTCCTGCGCGGTCACAGGCTGCAAGCGGCCAAATATCAGCAGAAAGTCCCAGACGCTCACGCGGATCTGTATTGAATTAGCATAGGCATCGCGGTAATCAGTGGCGTTGACCAGGCGTATGTTAGGCTGCTGCGGAATCGACATGGCATTGATCTCCTGAAGTAAACTTTCACCATAACAGAACAGAGGCGAACGCGGAAAGCGCAAGAACTCACAGTTGTCCCCGCGTGCCGCAAATTTTCCGGTCATTTATAATTCTCGATCTTCGAGGGGGACCATTCATGGATACAGGAATTGTTGACATACATGCGCGTGAAATTCTGGATTCGCGGGGAAACCCGACGGTCGAAGCCGAAGTAACACTAGGTGACGGATCGATTGGCCGGGCCGCGGTTCCCAGCGGCGCCTCCACCGGCGAGCACGAAGCGGTGGAGCTTCGCGATGGCGACCAGCATCGCTACCTGGGCAAAGGCGTGCAAACCGCCGTGGGCAATGTTAACGAGAAAATAGCGGACGCTCTGCAAGGGCTGGATGCCTCGGACCAGCGCCGCATCGATGACACGATGATTGAGCTGGATGGCACGCCTAACAAAGCGAAGCTCGGCGCCAATTCGATTCTGGCTGTTTCCATGGCTTGTGCCCGCGCCAGCGCCAACGCCATGAAGACTCCACTATACCGCTATCTTGGCGGCGTAAGCGCCAGCGTTTTGCCCGTTCCCATGATGAACATTCTCAATGGCGGCGCGCATGCTGACAGCAATGTCGATTTCCAGGAATTCATGGCCATGCCGGCAGGCGCAGAAACTTTTTCTGAAGCGCTGCAATGGGGCGCGGAAATTTTTCACACCCTCAAGTCTGTGCTGAAGAAACGCGGCTATAACACCGCCGTGGGCGATGAAGGCGGATTTGCTCCGTCACTCAAGGCCAATGTGGAGGCCATTGAGTTGATCCTGGAAGCCATGCAGCAGGCGGGCTTCCGTGCCGGTTTGGATGTTTCAATCGCACTGGATCCTGCGGCGAGTGAATTCTTTGATAAGGCAACCGGCAAATATGTCTTCAAGAAGTCAGACAAGTCGGTCAAGTCGTCGGAAGAAATGGTGGCTTTCTGGGCTGACTGGGCGCGGCAATACCCCATCATTTCCATTGAAGATGGGCTTGCCGAAGACGACTGGAAAGGCTGGCGCCTGATGACGGATGAGTTGGGCGACAATATCCAGCTGGTGGGCGACGACCTTTTTGTTACCAACACAGAGCGGCTTAGCCGCGGCATTGACGAAGGAGTCGCCAATTCTATTCTTATCAAGGTCAATCAGATTGGCAGCGTCAGCGAAACATTGGACGCTATTGACATGGCGCGTCGCAACGCATATACAGCGGTTATTTCTCATCGCTCTGGCGAAACTGAGGACACATTTATCGCCGATCTTGCCGTGGCCACCGGAGCCGGCCAGATCAAGACCGGATCGGCGTCGCGTACGGACCGTATCGCCAAATATAACCAGCTATTACGCATTGAAGAAGAACTGGGCGAGGGCGCGCGCTTTCTCGGGTTGGAAGCCCTTAATTATGAGGCAGGTGTTGACAAGGCAGGCACTTAGGTAAGTTGCGCAACAGATCTGCTCGGGTAGACTGTCTTTGTCACTCTACCAGAAGCACCGCACCAAAGGAGATATATGCGATATCTGATGCTGGTGGCCTTGTTTGCCATGTTGATTCTTTCCCGGCCCAAAACTTCAAGCGCTGTAGCCATGGACAACTATCCTGCTGGGACTTACCAACAAAGTTGTAAAGACATCAATATGCGCGGAGATGACTTGCGCGCGCGGTGCAAGGACAATCGCGGGCGGTATCATGATGCGATGTTGGATGCCGCGGACCGTTGTTGGGGAGACATCGCCAACACGAACGGCCACCTGGTTTGCGAAAAGAACGGCACGCTGCCATCCGGCGCTTACGCCCAGACTTGCAGGGACGTTCGCGTGCGTTACGGAATCTTGCGTGCTCGCTGTCAGGACCGAAATGGAGGCTGGGCCGATACATCGCTCGATTCCTTCTCTCGATGTAACGGTGCAATTGAAAATATTGATGGCCAGCTTCGCTGTATCGCCAACCGCGACCACGATCATGACGAGGACCGCGATAGAGATCACGACCGGCACGGGGATCACGATCGGGACGGAGATCGCGGCCGGGACGAGGACCACGACCGGCATGGGGACCACGACGGAGACAGGGATAGAGATCACGATGGCGACCGCGGGTATGCGCCGCGCGGTTCCTATTCGCAAACGTGCCGTGAAGTCCATGCGCAAGGAAATTCTTTACGCGCTATTTGCCAGACCGTGGGTGGCAATTGGGTTGGATCTACGCTCAATGATTATGATCGCTGTGTGGGCGAAATCGTAAACGATAATGGGCGGCTTGAGTGCACGCGCCGCGGCGGCAGAGTGGTTCCGGCCGGTAGCTACGCGCAGAGCTGCCATAACGTCTATGTTCGTGGCGATAATCTGCGCGCCATGTGCCAGAGCCGCGATGGACGCTGGGTCTGGAGCGAACTGCATGACTGGGATGATTGCCGGGGCGGTATAGTCAATGAGAATGGCAA
>DASYKK010000482.1:0-4620 GCA_035995565.1 Candidatus Angelobacter sp. | reverse complement strand
TGCAGTGCGCTCTTCAACGGAGATGATGATCTATGAGCTGCTGGGCAAGTCCGGCACGCCGGCCTTTAAAGAGATGCTGAAGTATTTAAAGTAGAGCATCAGCTCTTAGCCATTAGCTCTTAGCCCTTGGCTTTGTTTTTTTGGATCTCGGCAGGTGCTTTGACCCGATCATAATTCCCTTTAACCGAGAGCCGCAGCGTTAAAGTGAAGCTGCAGAAGCGAAGTACGAGTCGCGAGCTAAAACACAAAGCTAAAAGCTAAGAGCTAACGGCTAAGAGCTGCTACTCAGCCGGCTTCTTCGTCCGCCTCTTCCAGCATCCGCTGACCCAGCACGCGAGTTTCGCCGCCAATAAGTTCCAGACTGATGGGAGCTTCGCCGGAAAACTTCTCCACCAGCTCCGCCAGACGCTGGGAATGCGTTACTACCCAGAGCTGCGAATACTTCCCGGCGTTAACCAGTTGCTTCGCCAGAGGCTCCAGCAAGTCAGGATGCAGGCTGGTTTCCGGCTCATTCAACGCCAGCAGTGATGGCGGATGCGGGCTCAGCAGCGCCGCCAGAAGACAGAGATAGCGTAGCGTGCCATCAGAAAGTTCGCGCGCGCGCAATGGACGCCGCAGTCCCGGCATGCGCAGCAGCACGGCAAACATTCCGTTGTCTTCATCGTGCTCGATCTCAAGCGACGCGCCCGGAAACGCCTGCCGTATCGCCTCATGTAAATCCTGCGACTGCCCAACCTCGTTGATGGTCTGAAGCGCCGCCGCCAGATCGCGTCCATCATGCGCCAGCACCGGCGTGCGCACGCCCACTTGCGGATGCCGCAACGGGGATTCAGGATCGGTACGGAAGTGGTGATAGAAGCGCCAGCGGCTCATCTCCGTGCGCAACGAAGACAGCTCAGGATAAAGATGCGGCTCGCGCAGCTGTGAGAGCACAGATTCGGTCGGCAGCAGTTCGCCGGAGTAGTCGGACAGACGCTCGTCGTTGTCCAATATCCATGCGCCCTTGGGTGAGCGCTCAAAGAACGTGACTTTGAGTCCGTGCGGCGCGTCCATCCACACACGCTCTTCCTTCACTTCGGGATCCAGCGAAAAAGCCGACTTCTCCCCCGCACTCTGCTTCGGCAAGCCACAGACCAGCTCATAGGAAAACGTGTCCGTCTTGATGCCCAGCGTCATGCGCACGCCTTCCATGCGTATGGTTCCCATTGACCGGCTCTTGCGCGCGCCGGCCCACAATACTGAAGGCATGCCGCCTTCTTCGGCGATTACCTGGGCAAAGCCTCCGGCGGCCGCCTTGGCCAGCAGAAAGACAGAGTTATAAAGGTTCGTCTTGCCGGTAGCGTTGGCGCCGGTCAGCACATTGATCTGGCTCAGGTGCAGGCGCAGACTGCGTACAGAACGGTATCCGGTTACATGAATTTCACGTATGGCCACGGATGCATATTAAATGAAAGGCGGCGCATCGTGGCGAAGACCGGCAGGAAATGACCAAGTTTTTTCGCGATTTTTCTATTGCTTTTTGCCGCCATATTCTCAGTACAATCAAGCCATGCCACGGCCGCATCCATCATCGGCGCTCGTGCACGACGAAACTTTTCGTCGCCTCTGTCGCGCCCGCGATCTTCTGGCTGCCGGCTACGAGTCGCAAATCTTTCTCGATGCCGCCGCTCGCGAAGCTTGCCTCTCTCCATTTCACTTCCATCGCCTGTTTCACTCGACCTTCGGCGAGACCCCGCATGACTTCCTTACCCGCCGACGCATGGAGCGCGCCCGCCTCTTGCTTGCTTCCGGAGAAATGACCGTCACCGAAGTGTGCCTGGAAGTTGGCTATTCCAGCCTGGGATCGTTTAGTTCGAAATTTCAAAACATCGTCGGCACACCGCCCTCGCAATACCAGCGGCAGATCAGGCGCGTATTCGGCTATCAGAAGCCATGGAAGATCATCCTTGTGCCAGCCTGCTTTTTCTCCGCTTACGGCGCTTAAACAGCAAGAATTGAGAAGCGCCGCTTCTTCCCTTTCGCTAGGATGTTGAAAGGGAGGAAGCATGATTCAGCGCATGTCGCATTCCGCAATCTTTGTTCTTGATCAGGACATTGCCAAAGACTTTTACGTCAATAAACTCGGTTTTGAAGTAAGCATGGACCAATCCATGCCCAACGGGTTCCGCTGGCTCACGGTAAGCCCCAAGGGCCAGTCCGATCTCCAGATCATTCTGATGAAAGTGGCGCCGTCGCCCTTTGAGGGATCCAACGTACAGAAAATCCAGCCGCACGACGTGGAAGCCATCGGCGGATTAATGAAGAAAGGCGCATTCGGTGCGGGGGTATTCCAGACCGCGGACTGTCGCAAGACCTATGAAGAGATGAAGGCCAAAGGCGTGGAGTTTCTTTCTCCGCCCAAAGATCAGTTCTACGGAATTGAAGCGGTGTTCTGCGATCCCTTCGGCAACTGGTTCAGCATGACCCAGCCGAAAAACATGTAGCCGGGCACGACAATCTGCGGCAGCGCTTCAGTGACGCTCCTTGCCGCTCGGAATTGCGTGCCACCTCTCCTAAGCTGCAATCAAGCGAGAGGAGGCCACATGTCGATGAGTGACTGGCTGCAGATTGTCAGAGGGTTTCGCTACTGCATGCGTTGGGGAATGATGTTATTCGCCAGGGTTTTCGGATCGATGGCTCCGCGCCGGCCATCCCATGATGTCTAGGTGGCGCTGATTAATCGTGGAGCGCCGGCGCCCTTGCTTGCGTCTTCATCACACGCGCAGGAGTTAGTCCGCAAAGTCATTCTCACCTGCTACTCTCGACCCGTAGTTTCTTCCGCTCAGCGGGGTTTTTCCAGATAGCCGCTTACTAGCGCCGCGCACGCTTCCACAAACTGCTGCTCTTCGAAGGTGAAGGTATTAGCAAAATAGCTGTTGATGTCGATCTCGCCGTAGAGTGCTCCGCGGGTAAAGATAGGCACCACAATCTCCGACTTCACCAGCGCCGACGACGCCTTATAGCGGGAATCGTCCGTCGCGTTGTTGACGACCACGGTTTTTTTGCTGGAAGCCGTCTCGCCCCACAAGCCTTTATCCAGGGAAACGTTTTCGTGCGGCTCAAAACTGCCTACATGCGGCCCCAGATTCAGGCTGCCCGGACGCGTCTTATCCACCAGATAAAATCCCACCCAGTTATAGCGCGTCATGGTGTCGTGCAGTTTCTGGACGATCAGGTCCATCAGCGCATCCACCGTACGCGCAGATTGCGCTCCATACCCGAAGTCTTTGAGCAGCTCGCTGTGTTTCGACATTATCTGTGGCATTGGCCCAGCGCCCATTATGGACCGTCCCTGCTGCTTTTTATATAGCTGGCAGTCACGCCAGGCAATGTCATTGTGGGTACATTTGCGGGTACTAAAGCAAGGGCGAAGCCAGCAAGCGGACAGCAACTTCGGTCTAACGCTTCTTTTCCATGTACTTCGCTACCAGCTGCGCCACCTCTTCCGCGAAGGTCTGCTCCGCTTTGGTGAAGGTGTTGGCAAAATAGCTTTCAATGTCGAGCTCAGCCACCAACTCGCTTTTGATCAGGATGGGAACCACCATGTTCGCCTTCACGATTTCCGATCCTGAAAGATAGCGTGGATCGCTCGCCACATCGTTCACTACTACGGTCTTGCGCGTGGTTGCGGCCGCGCCACATAATCCTTTGTTGATCGGAATGCGGACATTGGGGCTGAAGCTGCCCACATAAGGTCCAACAACCAGCATACCGGGGTCGGCCTGGTCTACCAGGTAAAACCCCACCCAGTTGTAGCGTGAAAACTCATCATGCAGCCGCTGCGAAATATGGCTCATCAGCGCCGACGCTGTCGCCGCGCTCTCGGCAAATAATCGGAACGCCTGCAGCAGTTCCTGATGTTTTGACATGTTTAGTTGTGTCCTGAGCGTTCGAAAGATTGCCTTTGTTATACAGTTCAAAGCCCCATGGGAGCAACGTTATTTTAGCCCCTCCGAACACGGTTTGCGTACCGCAACCGGCTCCGTTCTCTCTCAACTGCGCGTCCTATTTGAAAACATCTGTTCTACCCTTTACCCTTGATTGGGACAGCCTATGAAGATTTCTCGTTTCCGCAAGTTCGCAATCGTCCTTGTATTTTTCTCGGTCGCCTTCACATCCGATGCTCAGGACGTCACGTCTTTTGAAAAAAGAATCACAGTCAAGAAACTGGCCAACGGCCTGACGGTCGTGGTGATGGAGCGCCCGGAGGCACCGGTTTTTTCGTTTTATACGCGCGTGAATGCCGGCTCGGTCCAGGAAGTGCCGGGCATCACCGGACTGGCGCACATGTTTGAGCACATGGCTTTCAAGGGAACGCATGAGATTGGAACAACGAACTGGCCCGCAGAAAAAGCTGCTCTGGAAAAAGTGGAGGCTGCTTACGCCGCGTACCTGAAAGAGAAACTGAAAGAAGTGGGACGCGACGAAAAGAAAGTCGCCGAACTTGAGAAAGCCTGGCAAGCCGCGGTGGCAGCCGCCGATGAATATGTTGTCCCCAATGAGTTTGGCGAGATCGTCGAAAGCCAGGGCGGGGTGGGGCTCAACGCGTCCACTGACCGCGACGAAACCACGTATTACTAC
>DASYKK010000481.1:0-12607 GCA_035995565.1 Candidatus Angelobacter sp. | reverse complement strand
CTCAGGCCTCCAGCGAGAAGTCCGGAGAGTGGCAGCCGATTGAACAGGCTCTTGGACGCTCCGGTCAAGCTCAGCCGGACGGCGCGTACAAGGTAAGCTTTCCCCGCAGCGATATGAAGGTGACGGTCAATGGTGTAGAACTAAAACCGGCTTTGGCGCTCGGCGGATGGGTAGCTTTCAGCAAACCCGGTGCGGATTCCATGGTTATGGGGGATTTGGTACTGGCCGAGGATGAGGTAACTCCTGTCATGTCCTCGCTTGAAAGCAATGGCCTGCAGGTGACTGCCCTCCACAATCACGTACTGCACGAGTCTCCCCGGGTGATGTACATGCACATCGGCGGCCACGGCGATGCCGTTAAACTGGCGACCGCTGTGAAACAAGCCTTCGCGCTCACAAAACTTCCCGAGCCAAAGCCGCCGGCAAGCCCGCAGCAGGACATCGGAATTGATACGTCGGCGATTGAGCAGACGCTTGGATACAAAGGAAAAATCAATGGCGGAGTTTTCCAGGTAGGCGCTCCCCGGGCCGAATCGATCACCGAAGCAGGAATGGCTGTACCTGCTTCGATGGGACTCGCTACCGCGCTGAACTTTCAACCGACCGGCAATGGCAAGGCCGCGATCACCGGAGACTTTGTCCTTATTGGTACTGAGGTCAATCCCGTGATCCAGGCGCTGCGCAGCAATGGTATTGAAGTCACGGCCGTGCATAGCCACATGCTGGATGAAGAGCCACGACTGTTCTTCATGCACTTCTGGGCCAATGATGATGCAGTCAAATTGGCGAAAGGCCTGCGCGCCGCTGTGGACAAAACCAATTCACAAAAAGGCAAATAACCGAGTTCTGATGGGCGCTTCGCGTTCGTAGCGCCCATCCAGTTCTCTGAGGTTTCAAACATGTCCTGGAACAAAGAAGGTTTGAGAAAACGGCTGAGAGTGACTGGTTTCCTGATCCTTCTGCTTGGTGGAACGGTTTTCCTGGTGGTTACCGACAATGATGAAGGGCCGAGCTTATGGCAGCTATGGACGAACCACAGTCCTGTCGCTGCCGCCGGAGCTCAAGGTTCACTTCTTAAGCAAGTGGCCACGATTGACCTGCCGGGTCCCAAGGGCAAGCGCTTTGACTATTTAACAATTGATCCTTCGCGGCATCTGCTCCTTTCCACCCACCTGGGTGCGGGTCTGCTGTATGCGATTGACTTGCGAACTAACAAAGTTGTGAAGACATTCGAAGACCTGCCCGGGATTGAAGGCGTCGAACTCGCTCCCGATGTGAACAAGGCTTACACATCGAATTGGAAAGAAGACAAGATTGGCGTGATCGATCTGGAGCAAATGAAACTCATCAAGAAACTGCCGACCGAGTCAAAGCCGGATGGCATTGCGTATGCAGCCCCATTCCACAAAATTTACGTGTCGGACGAGCGTGCCAAGGCAGAAGCCGTGGTGGACGTAACCAAAGATGAGATCACCACGACACTTCATTTTGCCAGCGAGACCGGCAATCCTCGTTACGATCCCGTTTCCAGGCATGTTTTTCTAAATCTTCAGGACAAGAACGTGATCGCCGAAATTGATCCGGCATCCGACAAAGAAGTCGCAGAATACCCAGTGGGCAAATGTCGAGGCAACCACGGTATGGCCCTGGACAGTGAGCATCGCCTGGCTTTTCTTTCCTGCGAAGAAAACGATCTCATGACGGTCTTCCGACTCGACACACATGAGCCGATTGCTTACTTCCCGCAGGCCAAAGGCGGCGATGTGATCGCATTCGATCCAGGGTTAAAGCGCATTTATGTCGCCTGCTATGACGGCGCAATTTCCGTCTTTCAGGAAGATGATCCAACGCACTTTAGAAAGCTGGGAGATGTACTAGTGCAAAAGAAAGTCCACAGCCTGGCGATAGACCCGGAGACGCATCGCGTCTATGTACCCGAACAGGAAGAGAATGGGGTTCCAGCAGCAAAAATTGTAGTGTTTGAAGCTGTGCCGTTCTCCTAAAGAAAACATGGCAAGTCAGATTCAGACCCAACGGCAGGCCACTCTGACCGAATTCGCGCTCTATTTTCTGAAGCTGGGATGTATCGGCTTCGGCGGTCCTATTGCGCTTGTCGGTTACATGCAGAAGGACCTGGTCGAAGATAGAAAATGGATCAGCCAGGAGGACTATCTGAATGGCCTTGCCTTTTCGCAGCTCGCTCCGGGTCCTCTGGCTGCGCAGCTTGCCATGTATCTGGGCTTTGTCCGGGCCGGATTCATGGGCGCAACCGTTGTGGCTGTGGCTTTCGTCGCTCCCTCGTTCCTGATGGTAGTCGCAATTGGCAAAGCGTATTTGGCTTTTGGCGGGACCAAAATTATTTCGGCGCTCTTTTACGGAATAGGAGCAGCAGTCATCGCCATCATCGCACGTTCAGCGATGAAGCTCGTCAAGACGTCAATCAAAAAGGACAAGCTTCTTTGGGCGGTGTTTCTGGTTCTTGCGATTTCAACGGCGGTTACCGAACGGGAAATAGTCTGGCTCTTTTTGGCTGCAGGGCTGCTGGTGATGTTTATAAGAACCGACTTTTCTGCCTGGAAGCAGCGAAGAACTGCGCTTTCCCTCGTGCCGTTCGGGTTGGGAGTTCCAGGGTCAACAGCCTCGCTATTTATCTTTTTCCTGAAGTCGAGCTTGTTCGTGTTCGGCAGCGGCCTCGCGATCGTTCCATTTCTTCACGGCGGGGTTGTCCTCGAACATCACTGGCTTACCGAAGCTCAATTTGTGGACGCCGTGGCCGTTGCCATGATTACGCCCGGGCCTGTCGTAATCACTGTTGCCTTTATTGGCTATCTCGTCGCCGGCTTTCCAGGAGCATGTGCCGCCGGCCTCGGCGTATTCCTTCCGGTGTATCTATTTGTGGTTTTTGTCGGCCCGTTCTATAGACGGTTTGCACAAAACGTACAGGTGCGCGCCTTTGTTCAGGGTGTCACAGCGGCGGCAACAGGAGCCATTGCAGGCGCGGCATTTGTGCTGGCAAAGCACTCAATCCGCGACTTCTGGACTGGCGGAATCGCGTTATCGACATTGCTGATTCTCATGAAATGGAAAGTCCCAGAGCCAATCATCATTGCAGCCGCCGGATTGCTGGGTCTGGCGATCCATCTCCGATGATAAAAAGCTTCGCCAAATCCTCTTTTGGCTTGACATGGCAGCGAACAAATGGTAAAGTACCACACCATCCTCCGAGCGGGGAACCGCCTGTGCGGCAGGGATCTTTGAAATCCAGCAAATAGCATTCGGCAGTCAGCAATCAGGCCAAAACGAGGGTTGCGACCTTCTGCCGATTGGGATTGGGATTGGGTCACCCAAGGGTCACGCAAGGGCCACCCAAGCATCTCCCAAGCGTCACGCAAGGGCCACCCAAGCATCTCCCAAGCGTCACGCAAGGGCCACCCTTGGGTCGATTTGGGGAAGTGCCTTTGTTTGCAACGAAAGTGGAAAAAGGCCGGGGTGGGACGGAAAGGATCGCCGACATCGCCGTGATCGCGCGTCATCGCCGAGATCGGAAAGGCGTGGATATATAAGAAATCAGAACTTGGATCGTATCCGCTTATACGTCGTGGGCAAGTCTTCCGGCAACACTCTGGTCTCGCCCACCGAGGTCATGAAATTCACGTCGCCAAACCAGCGCGGAAGAATGTGCATATGAATGTGACCTGCAACGCCGGCGCCGGCAGCTTTACCCAGGTTCATTCCCAGATTGAGTCCGTCGGGGCGATAGAGCTCACGCAGAATTCCTTCCAACCGCTGCGTCAATTCCATCAATTCGTGGACGGCGGGTTGTGAAAGTTTGGTTAATTCGTCGACATGCTCATACGGCAGCACCATGGCATGACCGGAGGTGTATGGGAACGCGTTCAGCATCACAAAGCAGTGTTTCGCGCGATGGACGATCAATGCCTTCTCGTCGTCTTTTGCCTGGTCGGTTTTTGGCTGAACCAGGCCGCAAAACAGGCAGTCACCGGGATTATTTGCGCCGGTAATATAGGCGTATCGCCAGGGCGTAAACAGGTAATCCATGGGCCTTCAAAAGATACCAGAGGGAGTAAGGTTCTAAGCCAATTTTTCCCGTTTTGAATCGTTTGACAGCGTACTGAGCGGTTGTTATAGTCGAAGGAGTCTTATGGCCCTTTCAGGACTGCCGTAAGATCCGGCCGCTGGTTTCCGACGCCTTCCGAAGTACGGAAGCAAATCTGCCAGTGGGACTCGGGGTCCCGAGTCCGCCTTCAGCACTACTGCCTCTCTTCAGTGAGTTCCAGCCGTGTTTTAGGTCCGTTGGCAAATAAGGAATGTGGGTCGAGCATACAGTCCGTAGTGAGCACAACGCTTCCGACGCTGAATCCAACAGCTCAGCCGATTCCGCCCAGTCCTACGAAAATTCAACCACTATGTCCGGGAACCAATCTCAAACTCAATCTCCTGAGCAGCCCAGCGTGGGCGTGACTCACAAAGAAGAAACTCACATGGAAGATTTCGCCACAGCTCTCGAATCGTACACCCTTGAAACTGAACCGGCGCCCAGCGAAGACAACGTCTTCAAAGGCACCGTGATCAAGATCACCGCCACCCATGTCGTTGTTGACATCGGCTTCAAGTCAGAAGGCCTTGTGCCGATCGCTGAAGTTACCGATGCTCACGGCAATATAAAGTTTGAGCCGGGCCAGGAAATTGAAGTCATGGTCCAGCGCGGCGAGAACGAAGAAGGCTCTGTTCTGCTTTCGCATGAACGGGCTTCACGTGTGCGGGTCTGGGAAAACATCGAGAAGGCGTACCACTCCAAGGAAGCCGTAAAGGGCACCGTGGTGGAGCGGGTAAAAGGCGGCGTCTCCGTGGATATCGGCGTAAAAGCGTTCATGCCAGGATCGCAGGTGGATGTTCATCCGGTGCGCAACCTGGAAACGCTTAAAGGCCAGGAGATTGAAGTTCGCGTCATTAAGCTGAACAAAAAGCGCGGCAACATCGTGGTTTCGCGCAAAGCCATTCTGGATGAAGAAGTCGCCTCCAAGCGCGGCAAGACTCTTGAGAATCTGGCCGAAGGCGCCATCCTCACCGGCACGGTGAAGAACCTGACCGACTACGGCGCATTCGTGGATATGGGCGGCATTGATGGCCTGCTCCATATCACTGACATGTCGTGGGGCCGCCTCACGCATCCGCGTGATCTCGTCCACGTGGGCGATCAGATTCAGGTAAAAGTTCTGAAGTACGATCCGGAAAAACTGCGCGTCTCGCTTGGCTTTAAGCAGCTCACGCCTGATCCCTGGCTTGACGCTGCGGAGCGCTATCCCATTGGCGCACGCGTCAAGGGTCGCATTTTGAGCGTGACCGACTACGGCGCTTTCGTCGAGCTGGAGCAGGGCATTGAAGGCCTGGTCCATGTGAGCGAAATGTCATGGTCCAAGCGCATGAAGCATCCGTCGAAGCTGGTGAATGTGGGCGACGAAATCGAATGCGTTGTACTCAACGTAAACTCCAACGAGCGCCGCATTTCGCTTGGGCTGAAACAACTTGAGTCGAATCCGTGGGAACGTCTGCATGAGAAATATCCCATCGGCTCAACCGTCGAAGGCCGCGTTCGCAACCTGACCGACTTTGGTGCCTTCATCGAGATTGAAGACGGTATCGACGGACTGGTTCACGTCAGCAACTTGAGCTGGACCAAGCGCGTCAAGCATCCTTCTGAAGTCCTGAAAAAAGGTGAGAAGGTAAAAGCTATTGTTCTGGGCATTGAACCGGAGCAGCGCCGCTTGTCACTGGGCGTGAAGCAGCTTCAGCCGGATGCCTGGGAGAGCTTCTTCCAGACCCATCGCATTGGCGACGTGGTCCACGGAAAAGTGCTTCGTCTCGCACAGTTCGGAGCCTTCGTTGAGATTGCCGAAGGCGTAGAAGGTCTCTGCCACAATTCTGAAGCCACGGATTCCACCGGCGCAGGCGTGAAAATCGATGCCGGTCAGGAACATGACTTCAAGATCATCAAGATGAATGCCGAAGAGAAGAAAGTCGGCCTGAGTCTGCGGGCAGTGGGTGAAGAAGCCAGCCGCGCCGATGTGGAAGCCTACAAGCATCCTGCTTCGAGCGCCACCGCTACCACCACTCTGGGCGATATCATCAACTGGAAGCGGGCCGGCAACGATCAGGACTAGCCTGCTTGGTTTGGAAAACATAAAAGCCGTCCTAAAACGGGACGGCTTTTGTTTTTGTGAAATCTATTTGCCCTTGATCTTCAGGTTGATGTTGACCTCTTTACGGCTGTCAAAGCCGCTCAGCGTCTTTACGTCGCTGCGGCCACCTTCGTGCTCCGCATACACTTCATAATCGACATTGGGCGCCAGCCCGGAAAAGCGGTATGCGCCATCCGCTTCGCTGATATACGTCTTGATGGCCAGGGTCTTTGTATTCTTAACATAAACAATCGCTTTTTGCAGCGGTTGCTCCCGGTCATTCAAGACGTGCCCTATCAAGGTGCGTGCTTCGCCCTGTGCGCCACGCTGGATCAGGGCTGAAGCCTTGGCAGTCGGAACGGCGAGCCAAGCCCCATAAGCCAGCACGATTGCGGCCGTGGCGGTAAGCCTCTTCATATCGTCTGCCTCCTGCCTGTTTGTTCGATTGAGCTACTCTGTTAGATGCAGGCTGATATCCAGCCGCTCCTCATTATCCACATGAACCCTGGTTTCACCCTTAAGTCGCACCTTTTTCGCTAGTTGCGGCTTGCCGTCTTCGCCAACGGGAGCGTATTCGGCTTCTCCGCGGACCAGGTAATCGCCCGGCCCGGGCGGTACACGCTGGGCGAATTCTCCACGATGATCAGAGACTAAATCCCAGCTCGGATGCCTCTTTTTTTGCGGGCGGATCGTGACCTTCACGCCGTATAGAGGCCGGTCATTCGGTCCAAAAGCAGTGCCAAAGATAAGGGCGTATGGCTTTTCTTTTTGCGGTTTATTTTTGCTTGTGGCTGCTAGTGGCTGGGTCAGCGCGGCGAGCACAAAGACAGCCAGACACGCAGCCGTGTTCCGGCTCCAGCGCTGCTTAATAATCACTGTCCTCGTCATCCTCCTCGTCGTCTTCTTCGTCGTCCTCGTCCAGATCGTCAACCGGATTCAATTCGAGTGGATGTTTCGTAATTACTTCAAAATCCGAGCCGCATTCCGGACAGGAAACAATTTCGCCTTCGTCGAGTTCTTCCTCATCCAAATCGAGGTCGGTATCGCATTCCGGGCAAATCGGCATTTCTTCCTCCAAAGGGTGTTGTTACAAGTGGCGAGGTCCACGTGATTATATTTAGAATCTCTGGGGACTGTCGTCAAGTTCTCAAATTGAGGGACTGAATGTTACTCCTGCGTTTCCGCACGAAATTGGCTTTGTTTGTCTCGATTGCGCTTCTGATGCTTGCTGCGCCTTCGACCGTTGCCCAGAAACATAGATCCAAAACCCGCTCTACTTCCGAGCCAGCGGCTGAAAAACCTTCAGTCCGGCCCAAACGGGACCGAGACCCCCTAATCGTCCAGATCATAAAAGATGTTTCACCACAACGCGCCCAGCAGACCGACGAGAAGCTGGTCAGCTTTGGCACCCGTAGCACGCTCTCGGTCAATAACCCTGGAGCGCCAAACGCCTCTCAGGGTATTGTGGCGGCCAGAAACTGGATTAAATCAGAATTCGAGCGTATCTCATCAGACTGCAACGGATGTCTGGAAGTCAAGACCGACACTTTCATTGAGCAGCCCAAAGGTCCCAATGACCGCATCAAGCAGCCGACCGAAATCCAGAATGTCTATGCCATCCTGAAAGGCACGGATCCAGTCCAGGCCAAACGTATATACCTGGTGACCGGACATTACGATTCGCGCAACTCCAGCAATGAGAACTCCACCGATCCTGCTCCCGGCGCCAATGACGACGGCAGCGGCACCACCGTTTCTCTTGAATGCGCACGGGTTCTCAGCAAACACAAATTCCCCGCCACAATTGTCTTTCTCACCGTCGCCGGAGAAGAGCAGGGACTGAACGGAAGCAGCCACTTTGCCAAAATGGCCAAAGAACAGGGCTGGCAGCTTGAGGGCGTGCTGAACAATGACATCGTCGGCGGCAATCGCACGCCCGCCGATACCGCCCAGAATAACAACTGGGTCCGCGTCTTTTCTGAAGGCATTCCCGCAGCCGCGACCGATGCCGACATTAAGCGCATCCGAAACCTGGGTGGTGAAAATGATTCGGCCTCGCGCGAACTGGCCCGCTACATCCACGGCGTTAGTGAAAACTACGACTTTGGTGCGTTTAGTCCCAAGCTGATCTTCCGTCGCGACCGCTATCTCCGTGGCGGCGACCATAGCGCCTTCAATGAGCAGGGTTTTGCCGCCGTTCGCTTCACTGAATACCGCGAAGATTACAACCATCAGCACCAGGACGTGAGGACGGAAAAAGGCATCGAATATGGTGACCTGCTGAAATTTGTGGATTTCGAATACGTCGCCAATGTGGCTCGTCTGAACGCGGCAACTTTGGCGAGTCTGGCTTCAGCGCCCGCGCCGCCCAGCGATGTCCATTTGTTGACGAAGCAGTTGGAGAACGATTCGAAGATTGAATGGAAATCTGCAGCCGGAGCCTCTGCCTATGAAGTGCTTTGGCGCAAGACAACCGATGCGGACTTCCCGGAAGAGAATTTGCTGCGTACGACCGAGCCCAAAGTAGACCTTTCGGATTCCAAGGACAATGTGATTTTTGGAGTACGATCAGTAGATGCCAAGGGCCATAAAAGTCTGATTGTGATTCCCGAACCGGAAAGATAACACAAACATGGCGAGATCAATGACGCTCTCATTCCCGCCGTTTACGCGGGCGATCAAGACGTTGATTGCGATCAACGCCGGCATTTACGTTCTTGGGCTGATACTTGTTGCCGTTGGTCAGGTAAGCCTGGCCAATGCGATTTTCAGCCCGCTCGCGCTCAGGCCACATGACGTTGTCCATGGTCATCTTTACCAGCTCCTGACCTACGGCTTCCTTCACGCCGGCTTTTTTCATTTGTTCTTCAACATGCTTATGCTCTGGATGTTCGGCTCCATGCTTGAAGTGCCTTGGGGTAGCAGGCGTTTCCTGGAGTTTTTTCTTTTCGGCGTAATTGGCGCGGGTCTGGGCACCGTCGGTCTGGCTTACACACTGGGATCCATCGTTCATCTGACGCCACAGACCGCAACCGTTGGTTCCTCCGGTGGAATCTATGCCATCTTTATGGCCGCGGCTATGCTTTTTGGCAATCAGGAAGTCTTCATGTTCCCATTTCCATTCGCCATCAGGCTCAAGTACTTGGTGGGGATACTGGCTTTTGTAGCATTCGTTGGTGCTCTGGGCGATGCGGGTGGAGCAGCAAATGTGGCGCATTTGAGTGGGCTGCTCTTCGGTTACCTATACGTGAAATTCGTACCTTCCAGAGGATTGTTGTTCTCGGCGTCTGAAGCCTCGTATGGAATCACGAATCGCTATCACCGCTGGAAGCGTCGTCGCGCGGGAAGGAAATTCCAGGTTTACATGAAGAAACACAACCAGGACGCCCAGGATTATTTTGATGAGTACGGGAATTTCCGTCCGCCCGATGACAAAGACAAGAAAAATGGCGGCAGCACCGGCGGCGGGTGGGTGAATTAGTTTTTAATCCCGAGCGCAGCGATTCTTTTGCTCTTGAGTGTTGAGGCCTGCAGGGATCTCTCGCTCCGCTCGAGGCTGAAGAAAATTATCTTTTCCTTCTCTCCACCGGACTCACTGGCTTCAGGCGCGGCCCATTGCGCCGCTCGTCATGACTTTCTGCGGCATGATCACCAGCGCCGACTACATGCAGTCGAAGGAAATTCGTTGACCCGCTGCTGCTGCGCGTTCCCGCCACCACGGCAATAACGTCTCCGGGCTGCACTGCGTGCAGTTGCAAAAGATATGTCTCGGCCTTGTGCACCATATCTTCTGCGTTAGGCGTCATTTCGCACGATAGCGGTGAGACACCCCACATTAAGTTGAGCCGCGCGCAAACCGTGGTATTCGCCGCAAAGGCAAAGACCGGCGGCGTTGGGCGGTATTTGGAAATCAGTCGCGCCGTGGTTCCCGTTTCCGTAAAGACGGCGATAGCCTTCATCTCCAGGTCCTGCGCGGCGTGCGCCACGGACTCACAGATCGTCTCTGAGATAGAAAGCTGCCGGTGCTGGCGGCGTCTTTGTATCGGCTCTTCCTTGGCCGACTCCGCTTCCAGCACAATCTTCGCCATCATTGCCACTGTTTCCCTGGGATACTTCCCGCTGGCAGTTTCGGCGGATAGCATCACGGCGTCTGTGCCATCAAGAATCGCGTTGGCCACGTCGCTGGCTTCAGCGCGTGTAGGACGTGGATTTTCAATCATCGACTCCAGCATCTGCGTGGCCGTAATCACCGGTTTGCGCCAGTCCGCGGCGCGCCGGATCACGTGCTTCTGGATGATGGGCACTTTTTCCGGAGGCATCTCCACGCCCAGGTCACCGCGCGCTACCATCACGCCGTCCGCCACGTCGAGAATTTCTTCCAGGTTAGCCGGATCGATGGCCTGTGGCTTTTCCAATTTGGCAATCACCCATGCATCGGAATTGTGAACGCGCACCAGCCGCTTGACCAGGCGCACGTCGTCGGCCGTGCGGATAAACGAAACAGCAACGATGTCCACACCATGCTTCAGTCCGAATTCCAGGTCCTTCTCGTCTTTCTCAGTCAACGAAGGCACGCTGACAATGGTTCCGGGCAGATTGATGCCTTTATGCTCGCCCAGCAAACCGCCGTTAACAACTTCGCATTCCACGTCGTCACCGCGGACAGCCGACACTCGGAGTTCAATCAGGCCGTCAGAAAGCAGGATGCGGGCACCCGGCTCCACTTCCTTGGCCAGGGTCTTGAACGTGGTTGAGAGCAGCGCGGCGGTACCGGCAATATCGCGCGGCGTGATGGTCAACCGCGCTCCACTCTTAATGGCGATTGGCGTCCGGTATTTAAGCCTGCCAGTGCGGATCTTGGGCCCTTGCAAATCTTGCAATATGCAGATAGTGCGCGCTTCTTTTTCGGCAGCTTTGCGCAGGCGGTCGATCATACGCGCGTGTTCTTCATGCGTGCCATGAGAAAAGTTCAGCCGCGCAACATCCATGCCCAGCCGCATCAAATCACGCAGCACCGCTTCAGCTCCGCTTGCCGGCCCAATAGTGCACACGATCTTTGCTTTTCTCGTCGTGGGAGTATCGCCTTTTTCCAACCCATTACTTACACTGGTCACCCGCTCACACCTTCTTTTCCGTGGCGTCGCTCTCCGCCAGCTTGGGATACACTTGCGCGTTCATTTCTGCTCCGAGCAATACGATCACAGAAACGATATACAACCAGACTAACAGGGCGATGGCTGCACTCAACGAGCCGTAAACCACCGTGTATGTGGCATAGACCCTGACATACCAGCCAAACAGCACTGTCGCCGGAAACCAGAGCACCGCTGCCATTACGGCGCCCGGCAAAACGCGTCGCCAGGATTGTGTCTTCGGCAGTCCGTGGTGATACATGAGCGCGGTGAGAGCAATCGCCGTGAGTATGGCAATGCCCCAGCGCACCCCATCCCAGACCAGCAGGATCAACGGTTTGAAGAGGTGCATGGTCCCGCTTTGCACCCAGTTCTCCACTTCCGTGCCGAAAGCCACCAGAATCGTGGCAAAACCCAGCGGCACCAGCGCCAGCAGTACGAGATAGAGGGCAATCGCGCGCTCATGCCAGAAACCCCAGGTATTGGCCATACCGTAGGCTTTGCGGAAGCCGTCCATCCAGGAGATCATGACTCCCGTGGCCGCCAGCAAGGTGACTATGGAAGCCGAGTAGATAATGCGCGTGGCATGATGCTGCTTGCTCTGAAAAAATGACAGTGCCACTGACCGTGATCCTGGCGGAAGCACCCAGCCCACCGCGTCGGCAATCTGCTCCAGAAATCCTTCCGTATTGTGCGAGGCCTCCAGCACCGACGTGACGACCAGAAAGGCTGGAAATAGCGTGAGGATCGACGAGTATGCCGCTCCTTTGGCGATGGAAAACTGCCCGTGTTGAAAGGCCTGCCAGAAGGCCCGACGAAGCCGCGTAAAGTGCATTTAGATGAATAGGTTAAAGGGGCTTGAAAACGTTCGCAACTAAAAGAACTCAGCTTTCGCCCGCGATTTGCGATTTCTTAACGTTGCGAGCTCTTCCTGGCGACTTTTTGCCGTTTACCCTTTTTCTTAATAGCGCGCGATCTGTCAGGCACCAAAAGCATGTCTCCATTCACTTCGACGAATTTCATGGGTGCGTCGAAATCGGGGGCCATCCAAATCTGACCGTGATAGAGCCCAAAAGGGCGCTTCGTAGACTGCTCGGCCGCTTTAGAGGAGGTTTTTTCATATTCTCACCACAATATACCGCAATCTCATATTGATGATTAAACAGCAGGCAATTTTTCTATCTGCGACTATCAGCACCCATCTGCAGCAAATAAAAACGGGCTGGATTTCTCCAGCCCGCCCTAGTTTATCGATCAGTAAATAGTTGTTTACTC
>DASYKK010000480.1:0-7360 GCA_035995565.1 Candidatus Angelobacter sp. | reverse complement strand
TATGCAGACTTTTGCACGTGTGCATGAGCGAGCAGAAAAATATATCGTCGAGCGATTTGTTAAAGAATTTAATACGAGTTTAATGATCTCCTAAGCTGGCGGGCGCACTCTGAGCGGGAATCGACGGGTGGATGCTCCGGGCATCTGCGGGAAGAGCGTTCTTCCAGCGATGTTTCTGTGCAGCCACAAAAAACAAGGACCCTCACATATGCCGTGGTGCAACGGCGCTGAAGGTCACTGAAGCAATGTAAGGCAAGAACTGGTTTTCCGGCCCAGCAGGTTCCACGCTCATCTTCTCCCAGTTTTTACTTGGCCCTGCAACAGTGTTCGTCAGCCGATCGAAGCAACCTGTTCACCACAGGCAATGGCCGGTCATTGGAGCAAAACAAGGAGCGCTTCAATGCTTTCCCAAAGCAAATTAAAGAAACTGGTCGTGCTGCTGCTCTCTCTATGCGCGATCACACTATTCAGCGTCACTTATCTCTCCGCCAAGGGCGGTGGAGGCGGCAGCGGCAATCAAGACGAAGGCAATGGCGGCCAGGGCGGTAGGGGTGGAAATGGCAGTGGCATCCAGCCTGGCGGACAAAACGGCAAAGGCGGGAATGGCGGCGGTGGTGGCGGCAATACAGGTGGCGGCACTGGCAGCGGTAAAGGTGGGAATGGCGGCGGTGGCGGCGGCAATACAGGTGGCGGCATCGGCGGCACTGGCAGCGGTAAAGGTGGAAATGGCGGCAGTGGTGGCGGCAATACAGGTGGCGGCACCGTCGGCACTGGCAGCGGCAAAGGTGGAAATGGTGGCGGTGGAAATGGTGGCGGGGGCAAAGGCGGAAATGGCGGCGGTGGTCACGACGGCCGAGGCCTTACTTCGCTGAAAACCATTTCTGTACCTGGGCCTACGGCGGCTGAACTTGCCAACCTCATTCAAGACAAGAACGCGGCCATCGCACTCGGCAAGGCTTTTTTCTGGGAAATGCAATTTGGCAGCGACGGCAAAACAGCCTGCGCTACCTGCCATTTCAATGCGGGCGCGGACAGCCGCACCGCCAACCAGTCTGATCCTGGCTTGCGGCGCGTTGACGGTAACGGCAATCCCGCGACAGACTCAACTACATTCCATTCTGGCTTTGGACCCAACCATGCCCTCAGCCTGAGTGACTTCCCTCTTCACACCTTAACGCACGACAACAACAACATCGTGGGGTCGCAGGGTGTGTTCCGATTCAACTTTAATGACGTGGTGCTCGGTCACGCCGCGGAAAACGAAACCAGCGTCACCGACTCCGTCTGGAGCATCTCCGACGGCAATGGCGGCACGCTCAACGTGCGTAGATCCACGCCGCGCAACGCGCCTGCCGTAATCAATGCGGTCTTCAACTACCGCAATTTCTGGGACGGCCGCGCGCAACGCACCTTTAACGGCGTAAATCCTTTTGGCGCCGGTGATCCCAACGCGCATCTTCTCCAGGTCGATCCCAACAACCCGAACGCCACGGTTGACGTGACGCTTCGGTTGTCCAACTCGTCGCTGGCATCGCAGGCCGTCGGGCCTCCGGGCAGCGACGTGGAAATGTCCGCAACGGGCCGTCCGTTTGTGAAGATGGGTAAAAAAATGCTCATGCTCACTCCGCTGGCTCTGCAACAGGTCGCCTCAGACGATAGCGCTCTGGGCAGCCTGAGCGCGGCTCCGGCCAGCGGGTTGAAGACTGACTATATCTCCATGATCAAGGCTGCATTCAAGCCCAAATGGTGGAGCTCCAACGTGGTAGTCGACGCAAACAGCAACATCCTGTTCAGCGGCTCGCCACAAAACACTGACGAGTACTCACAGATGGAATACAACTTCTCGCTCTTCTGGGGAGTTGCCATTCAGATGTATGAGGCCACTCTGGTTTCAGATAATTCCCGCTTTGACCAGTTCATGGAAGGTAACCGCTCTGCTCTTACTTCGCTTGAGCAGCTCGGCTTGAACCGATTTGAAGGTAAAGGCGGCTGTATCAACTGCCACAACGGCGCTGAATTCACGGATGCTACGATTTCCAACGTCCAGTCCAGGGGCGTGGTTGAGCAGTTGCCCGGCGGACGCTGGCACGATGTTGGGTTCCATAACATCGGCGTTCGTCCCACAACTGACGACATGGGAATCGCGGCTTCTGATCCTTCTGGATTAGCATCGCTCTCCGTGGCTCAGCTCGCGTCGTTAGGACAGGTCAGCGGAACGTTGGTTCCGGCTGGTGCGCCAGTCTCAGTGGGCGGAGCAGTTAAGACGCCCAGCCTGCGCAACATCGAATTGACTGGTCCGTTTTTCCTGAACGGCGGCCAGGCCACACTTGGCCAGGTTGTCGACTTCTATAGCCGTCGCGGTGACTTCCCTTCCGCGGACATGGATCCCAATCTTGAACGGGCAAGCTTCGGCACGCAGGATAAACTGGCGGTCGTAGCTTTCCTGAAATCTCTTACCGATGAGCGAGTGCGCAGCCAGAGCGCGCCCTTTGATCATCCTTCACTCACCATCCCGAATGGTGGCACGGTGACCAATGGAGTCCTGACGGAGCAAATGATCACTATCCCAGCTACCGGCGCCGCCGGCGGAGCGCCCCTGGCCAGGTTCTGCGAATCATTGGCCGGAGCGTCCCCGCAAGCCTGCCAGTAAACGGTTTGCACCATTAGCAAGCTGCTGAATTACTGAGAGGCCGCAAAAAAAGGCGGCCTCTTTTTTTACGTTCGTCTTCTTGAATTATTGTGGAGTGCAGGCGCCCTCGCCTGCGAAGCGGACGCGGCCATTGTCCTTATCCAGCCGCGCGCTCAGTCGCAACCAGTCTGCTTACTCTTTTGAGGGCGGTCGTCTTCGGTGGGAGTCGTTGTGGATGAGTCGGCGGACGGGTCGTCCCTGGAAGGCGGCTTCTGCGGAGGAAACGGTCGATCATGAGTCGGACCCTTGTCTAAGATCAGCAGTAGTTCCAATGCCAGCCGATCCAGCGCTGATCGAATTTGTTTGGTTACGAGTTCGAAAATGCGTCTAAAAGAACTCATCGGGTTTCCTTCTCTGTGCCGCTTTTCTGCCCCGTTTTAAAGCGGTCTCGACAGGTCGCTTTTGAACCTGACGCTATGCACTCTTGTGCAATCATACATACGCGCGCAATGGGAGCCTCAATAGGAATCAGTTGCCAGGCTCAAGTCTGCCTGTGCCAAAGACCTCCTGGCCGCGGTTCGGGAATCACCCTCAAAACTCTTTCTTCCGAATGCGGGGAAGAGCAGTCCCTTGAACCATGCCTCATCTACCCGGTTCAACGAGTATTCTTCCGGGTGTTCCCGCAGGAACTTAATCATGCTGGCTTCGGTCACGCGGTTATCATGCAAACGCAGCCACCCCATGCTAATCCATTTCCGCGGCATTCGTGCGCTGGTGCCGAGCAGCCCCATCACTTCGGTCTGGCTGTATCCTTCTGTGATGCGTGCGGAGAGCCCCAACCGGCAAACCTCACGCTTGACCGAACAATAAGACCGCCCCAGTTTTCGCGCGATCACGGCATTGCTCAAGGTCCCTGCCCATTCGGCCAGCTGCTGGGCTTCCTCTTTCGTCCATCTTCGGCGTCTGGAACCCAGGCCAAGAGCAGCTGCCCGCGAAAGGATCACGATGCGCGTGAACCCGGTCCGCCGCCCAATGTGATCAAGGTTATCGGTCAATTCTTCGCGGCTGCGCGCCTCCTGGTACGCACGAGTCAGAGCCTGGTCCAGGTCGGGCGTCCAGAAGAACCGCTTATTGGGGCTCGGCCGGGATTTCATTCGGCACGCGTGGCACAGTTGGTCCTTCTGGCACCCTTCGATCCTTCCGCATTTCGAGCAGCGGACCTTGTGATGGGGAATTCCGCGCATATCGGCAAAGCACCGGCTCTCAGTTATGTCTCACTGCTTGGGTTTCTTGGACTGCTTGTCGTGCTGCGCTTCTTTTGCTTCCGCTGCGGCGTCCTCAATCTTGTCTTCGACAATTTTTCCGGTATTCGCGTCCACCCCGACTTCATGAATCTGGTTGTCACGCAGGATGTCAAACGAGTACATCAGCACGCCATGTTCTTTCTCGAGCTCGCTGCTCTTGATTGTGCCGGGTTGTTTCTCCAACGCGATTTTTTCCGCTTCTTGCATTGATAATTTGGGTTTATGTTTGGGGGCAGCTGAAGCGGAGACTGTAAGAAGCAATGCCGAAACGGCGATGATGAGCCAGCTTGACGACGTTCTTGGTTTCTGAATTAACGACTTCCGGTTGAACATGAGTTTTTCCTTTCATCTTTCACGCTATCGCAGCCAACCTGAATGCAGCCTTAATGAACGCTGCCATTCACTGAAATTTTAGGGGCGGCGATGGTCAGGCGAACCACTACGCACGCGCCTCTGCCCAACGTGGTCCGCATTTCAATGCTGCCGCGATTGCGCTCCACCAGCGATTTCGCGATTGCCAGTCCCAGCCCAAAACCTCCGGTCTTTCGCGCGCGCGAGTGGTCAGCTCGATAGAACCGCTCAAAGATATGCGGCAGGTCTTCCGCCGCGATCCCAGGACCTGCATCAGCAATACAAACATCCAGAACGCCGCCGCGGGCGCTTTGGACATCTACCCTGACTTCTCCTTCCGCCGGACTGTGTTGCAGGGCATTTTCAAGCACGTTGCGCCACACCATGGCGAGTTCGTCCACATCCCCGATCACGTGACTTTGCAAATGATCGTTATTCACGACGATTCTTACATCCAACTTTTCCGCCATGGTGCTCAAATCGGCCACCGCAGCCGTCAGCGAGTCGATCAGAACAGAAACGGACTGTGACGTTCGGCCGGACTCGCTCGATGCCAGACGCAGCATGCTTGTAACTAACTTCTCCGTCCGATTCGTGTCTTCCAATGCTCTTTCTATTCCTTGCTTGTAAGCGGAAACGGAAAGCACGCCTCGCTCCAATAGTTGGAGAGTCGATTTCTGGATGGCGACTGCCGTCTTCAATTCATGGCCTGCATCGCTGACAAACCGTCGTTCTCGGTCGAACGCGGCCTTCAGGCGCGTGATGAGCTGCGTCAGGGCATTTCCGAGCGGAGCAAGCTCGGTTGTGGCCGTAGCCTGAGCAGGAACTTCGAAGCGCCAGCTGTCAGCATCCATTTCACTGGCACGTTCGGCAAGATCGTTCAAGGGCGCCAGCCCCTTCGCAATGGCCCACCATGTCATCAAAGCCGACAGAATGAGAAACGCAACGATCACGGTGGCGGCAGCGATGATCAGTTCGCGAAAACGGGAATCCAGCAGCGCGGTCGGCATGGCATAAAATATGTCGACTGTGGCGGAAGCATCCTGTTTTTCCAGCTCTTCTTCGGGCAGCGGAATGGAGCGCCACACCGCGCCACGATAGTGCTTGCCCTGGTAAGTGAAACTGTCCGGCCGGTGCAATGCGGAATCAGAAATAATATCCTTCGGACCATTGGGGGCGATGATCTTTCCACCGGAGCTGCGCACCAGGAAGAGGTGCCCGGACGGAACAACGTCCGGGTTGGAAAGCGACAGCTGGCCATTCTGGTTCTCTATCTGCGACAGGACCGTGGACATCCTGCCCCGCAACTCCGCGTCAAATGCCTTGAGCTGCTGGCGTCGCGCATAAAGTAGACCTCCAAAGAGTGCGCAGACAGCCACGACCCCCTGCAGTAGCAGGAACCAGATCAAGATTCGTCTTCGAATTGACGTCTGCTTCATCGTTTGTGACCACGGACGACATAACCGTGACCTCGCACTGTATGGATCAGTTTGGGCCAGCCGTCACGGTCAATCTTGCGTCGAAGTCCGGAAATGAAAACTTCCAGGACGTTGCTGAATTTCTCCCAGTTGTAGTCGTATAAATGCTCAAGCAATTCCGTCTTGGAAACAACTGCCTCGCTGCGAGCCATCAGATATTCAAGCACTCGGTACTCCATGGGAGTTACGTCAATCACCGCTCCCTTGCGCCTGACCGTGCGGGTATTCATGTCCAATTCCAGGTCCGCCGTAGTGAATCTCGGAGTGGCGTGTCCTTGAGAACGTCGAATAAGCGCCTTCAGGCGGGCAAGCAGCTCGCCCAGGTCGAATGGCTTGGAGAGATAATCGTCGGCGCCCGCATTAAGAAGCTCGACCGTAGATTTCTTGTCTTCAACCGCCGTTAAGACCAGCACTGGAGTCTTCCTGCCAGCCCTGCGGAGCGAAGCCAGCAGGGCCTTCCCACTCAATTGAGGAAGCATCAGATCCAGCAGGATTGCATCGTATTCGTTGGACATGGCGAGATGCAGGCCATCTTCGCCATCATGGGCGATATCAACGGCAAACCCGGCCACTTTGGCGATGCCTTCCTCGATATTTCGCGCCAGCCGCTCTTCGTCTTCTACGATCAGTACCCGCACCGTTGCTGCTCCCGGTCTTTAATGATGCACTGCGTGGCTTAAGGGAACCTTAATGGCAGCACATATCTCGATGACTTTGACCCGCTTTTCCATGCCGTCACACCGGTCATCGCCGCTGCGCTAGCACCATCCCCCCCAACCCCAATCCCATCCCGACGCAGAATGCCGGGCTTGCCACCATAAACAGCACGACGAAGACCAGCACCAACACCGCCACCATCTTGGCGTGATGCAGGGTGTAATCGAATACCAAAAGCACCAGCAGAGCCACCATGATCGCCACCACGCAATAGCAGGCCTGCGCCAGTGTGAAATTTCCATGCAGGTAATAGCGCACCGCGCCGGCCAGAAAAATGGCCACGGCCAGCAGAAGCAACAATGCTTCTGCCCTGGCCACGCCGCTTTGTTGTCGCTGATTCACTGCGCGAAGAATATCACTCGGCCCCAAATCCGCTCATCGGGGTTCATCCGCAGGTCTCGCTTTTCCTCCAAACCATCCTCCGCGTCCTCCGTTCCTCTGCGTTTCAAAGGCTTTGCTCTTGCCTCGTGTTTTCTCCGCGTCTCCGTGGTGAAAATTCGTGCTCGATTTGAAGATGTCCCACGCAAAACACTTTTCCTCCCGCGCAAATTGCGTTACAAATAATTCATGACCCATCAGCAGCTGGTCCGGATGGCCGAGCAGTGGCTTCGCACCCGATATCGTTGTGGAATCGTCCTTTCCGAGCAATGCTGCGCCAGCGGTGAAACACCCGACGTGATTGCCTGGAAGGGCGCGTGCCGTTCCGTAGTGGTGGAATGTAAAATCTCTCGCGCCGACTTCTTTGCCGACCAGGAAAAGCCCTTCCGCAAAGATCCTGAACTGGCCATGGGTTGCGAACGTTTCTACCTCGTTCCACAGGGCCTGATCGCTGCCGCAGAACTGCCAAAAAAATGGGGGCTGCTGGAGTGCAAAGGCCGCGA
>DASYKK010000479.1:0-4111 GCA_035995565.1 Candidatus Angelobacter sp. | reverse complement strand
ATCGCCGCCATCAGTAATCAGGACCAGCACTTTGCGTCCTTCCCGATCAATCAGCGACTCTGAGCATAGAAAAATTGCGTCATAGATGGAGGTTCCCGGGCCTGTCCGCAAATTGTCGATGCCACGCTCAATGGTCTTGAGGTCAGCGGTAAAACGCGTCATCTGATCAATGTTTTCCGTCACTTGGAAAACTGAGAGACGGTCTTCGTTTCGCAGAATGGAATGGACAAATCTGCGCGCAGACGAAACTTCCAGCTTGAAATCGCGCAGCGTGCTGGGACTGGTATCAATTGCCAGGGCGATGCTCAATGGAATGGCCGATTCCTTCTCAAAGACCTTAATGGTCTGCGGGACACCGTCTTCCATCAGCTGAAAATCATCTTTGGTTAGATCGGCCACCGGAGCGCCACTAGAGTCTGTGACCGTGGTAAAGACGTTTACCAGCCGCACGTTTACACGGAAAGTCGATTCATCTTTCTGGGATTGCGACCCTGGCGGGATTCGGTCTCCCTTCTGCGGATCCTGGGCCAGGCCATGCATACTCCTCACGCAAAGCAGGCAGAAAAATAGGCAAGCCAAACTGAACCACGGCGGCAAAGCGCGAGTTCGATTCATAATTATCAGCGGGTATTCTGGAAACCTTAGATGCAAACGACGGTAAAGAGTTATTTGTTGGCGCGAATTTCTTCAGGAAAAGGTTCACCATCGGCCCAGACGGCGCCGTCTTCAAAGTACTCCTTTTTCCAGATAGGGACGGTCTTCTTTATAGTATCGATCAGCCAGCGGCAAGCCTCAAATGCGGCCACCCGATGTGCGGAGGCCACTCCTATCAGCACACTGGTTTCACCAATCTCTAGCCTGCCCAGACGATGGACCACGCAAACATCGCGGACCTTAAATTGTTCAAGTGCAGCTTGAGCCAGCTTCTCCATCTCATTTAAAGCCATTGATTCGTAGGCTTCGTACTCCAAAAACAAAGTACGCCGCCCGCGCGTATTATTGCGCACAATTCCATCAAAAAATAATGCCGACCCATCTTCCGGACGCTCCAGGTTCTTTCTAATCGCATGAATATTAATGGGTTCGCGCACAATGGCGCAATGCGCGGACTGGAGTTCCGTCGCTTTGGATTTGCCGCCGCTCACCGGAGGCAGTAAGCCAACTTCATCGCCTTCCTCGAGCACCGCCGATCCCAGGGCATACTCCCGATTAATGGAGCAGGCGATGGATTTGGTCAAGCCCTGGAATTTCGGATATCGACTGGAATAATGGGCTATCACCGCGGACAGCCGGGCGCCCTGATCCAGGTCAAGCGAGTCTTCCTGGCGGCCAATGATGTCTTTGAGCTGCCCAAAGAGCAGGACCTTAACACGCATGAATACAAGAATAGCGGAAACCCTGCTTGGCCTGCTCAACAGTTTTTTCTCAGACTGAGGTGCGGAGGGCGTTATTTCGGGGTTATGTCACATCAAGTTTTGTTTATGGGTGACGAGCGGGACTAACCCTCTGCAACTTTTATGCGTCTAAACACGTATCAATCAGTAAGACTAAAGCACAGTTTACGAACTCATCCGGAGTGGTTTCACGCACTGCTCCGGAACTTTTTGTGTCTGTGATTAGCGCATCCGCGATGCTGCCTACGCGTCTTAAGGTATGGCGATTCCCATGGTCCGGGTCATTTGCAGGGCAGCGGTGCGGAACTGGCCTGAGTCGGAGGCGAAAGACGCTTTCCCGCCGCTATAAGACGCAACCTGTTCCAGCAGCGCCCGTTCCGACGCGCCGTCCGCCTCCAGTCCGATACAGTCTATGCGCACGCCGCTCACCTGGCTGCGGAAAGTCACGTTATCTGAAGTCGTCTGTGCGCTTCGACCATCAGAAATCACCAGCAGAATACGGTTGCTGTTCTTGCCGATCCGCTTGAGGTGTCCTGCGGCAAAAGCAATTCCAGAAAGCAACGCCTTACCCGGCTTCGGACGTATCTGGCCGATAGCTTCTTCCAGGAGCTTGTCGTCGCCCGTAAGGTCCTGCTCAAAATCGAGCTGATCACTAAAGACCAGAATGCAGGCTTCATCATTGACCCGCAAATTTCTCACAATATCGTTGAGTGTAGCGATGATCGCCTGCCGGTTCTGGTTCGTAAGGAGCGAGGTCTCAATCAGTATTCCCAGCGAAACCGCTTCAGAAGGCGCGGCGATTCCTTTGGGCCGGCTTGCTGGAGCGTTCGCCGACGCAACGGGTTCGCGCGATGGAGGCTCATGCAGCGTGTCTTCAAAACCGAAAGGCGCTTTTTTCTTCGAGGAAGATTTAGTCCTGGTCGAAGCCTCGACTGTCTCAGTGCGTTTTGCCGGACTTGGAGTACTCGCAGCAACAGAAGAATTTCCCGTCGAGCGTGCATTAGTATGGCTCGATGCCGCCACCGTGTTACTAGAAGGCTTGCCGTTGTCGGGACTGGGCGGCGCATCCAGGGCAGCGGCGCTGGCCACGTAGCGCTGCCAGCCCGCATCTTTGCCACCATCTTTTTGATAAGACCGCCGTGCATAATTGGCGATCTCCTGCCCTTGCGGTGTTCCTGCGGTTAAATTGGCGGCGCGAGCCAGGTACCAATACCCGCGATACTGATCACGGTCTTTGCCATTCAGCAAAGCCAGACCCATGCCATAGACCCACTGCGCATTATTGGGATCGCTGGCCACCGCCTGCTGCAATGCCATGCGCGCCCGCGGGTAGTCTTCGATTTCCAGGTAGCTCAGACCAATCGCGCCGTTGAGCATGATAGCCGTCTGCTGCCGCAGCATTTGAAAATTTCTATCCAGCATGCCTTCAGGCCTGCTTAACTGGTCAAGACTGCTCATGGCTGAATTCAACTGTGCCAGCCGGTTCCCCGTCACTCTTTTATCATGGGATGCAGTTGACATATCCTGGTTGAGCACCGCAACCGCGATTGGGTTCCTAGGAGAGATCGCCAACAATTCCCGTGCCCGCTGTGTGCTCTGCGATTGATGCCCCAGGCGAACATGGTCCCATACCAGAAATTCCAGCGCATCGGTTTTCAATTTGCTTCCACCGGCCATTGCTACGTATCGATCCATGGCCGTAATGCGCTCGGAGATAGTGGACTGCTTGACCGCGTCCGCGTAAGCGCTAATGCTGCCTTGAACCCCTCCGAAGCAGGAAGGGTCGGCAAGCGCCAACATAAGAACGAGCGTCGAGCTGAGTAAGGCCCACGACCGCGATTTCAGCCACTCTGAATAGGCAGAGTTACATCCGGAAGTAATGCTCTTGAACACGGGCCCTCGGAGAATGGATGGTTATCAAATGCTTGGATGCACCGGGCAGTGCTGTTGCTGGCCGAAAGCTTACCTTACGTCGAGGACTAGGTAGAGAATGTGCCGAGGAAAGAACAAGGCAGGGATTGCTCCCTGCCTTCTTAAAGAGTCGTTTCCACTTAAGCGTTGCTGAGGACCCGCTCCCTGGTTTCTGCGTCCTGCCGTTCTTCCAGGCGCGATCCCGGAAGCGCGACTTCCAGAACTTCTTCTATCATGCTGCAGAAGTGCAGGTTGACGCCTTCAAGCTGTTCCGGAGTCAGATCTTCTTCCACGTTCATGCGATTGTCCGCGGGAAAAAGAATGTCTTTCACGCCCGCCCGCTTTGCAGCCAGGAATTTCTCTTTCACTCCGCCGATGGGCAAAACATTCCCACTCAACGTCAACTCTCCGGTCATCCCCGTCAGGGGACGAACAGGCGTGTCCTTAAGTAACGAAACCAGCGCTGTGGCCATGGTCACTCCTGCAGAGGGTCCATCCTTGGGAATGGCGCCCGCAGGCACGTGGATGTGAATGTCATGGTCCTTGAAAAACTCCTCCGGGATGGCCAGCTTTTCGGCGTTGGAGCGTACCCACGTCAACGCGGCCTGCATTGATTCCTGCATCACCTGGCCGATCTGACCGGTCATGGTGAAGCCGCCTTTTCCCTTCATCTTATTGGCCTCGATGAAGAGTATGTCTCCGCCCGCTGGTGTCCAGGCCAATCCTACAGCCACACCCGGACGCTTGGTGCGTTCCGCAATCTCGGTATCGATGCGGATCTTGATTCCGCCAAGGAATTCCTGCAC
>DASYKK010000478.1:0-9278 GCA_035995565.1 Candidatus Angelobacter sp. | reverse complement strand
TTTGCAGGTGCTTGATGTTCGTCGCGAAGGAGAGTGGCAGGCAGGGCATATCGAAGGCGCGCAATGGTTTCCGCTGGATAACTTCAAGATTTCTGCTCCGGAACTTGATCCGTCCGCCGCGATGGCAATCCATTGCCAGGGCGGATATCGTAGCATGATCGCCTGCAGCCTGCTTCAGCGCGCTGGGCTGGAAGACGTTGTGAATGTGACTGGCGGCTTCGATGCCTGGCGCGAAGCTGCATTACCCGTGGAAGTCTCACAACCTGAAGAGCAATCCAAGGCAACCGAACTCCTTCGGCGTGATTTGAAGCCTTAGAGAAACACGAAGTCCTGCCGCAACCCACAGGCGATTCGTTCTGCAAAATCTGTCTTTAGCAACCATATCTTTTCTGGAATGTGCAATCGTTGTCACATGTTGACCGCATCGCAAAGCCGGGCCTACACTCAGCATGTTTTGTGGTGCCCATTGCGCCGTGCGGCGCGCTCAAGAGGGAGGAAGAAATGTCTGCATATTTACTGAATTTGATTTTTGCTTGTCCGGAAAACGCCAATTTAGCTATCTGATAAGTAAAAACCTTGCGCGTGCGCTAGCACGAAGAAAGTGAGACAGCAATGGCAGGATATCTGTTGAATTTAACCGTCAAAAGACCCGCTTCGGCGCTTGCAGCCAGCGGTCTTTTCAATGACAACAGCGTTGATCCCACATCCAAAGTCTGGTACCAGGTTCCGGTAAGCTGGCCGGGCGTAACCTATGCCCCGACGTCCCCAGTCACGCAAGCCGCGCCGGTGACCACCTGGCCGCAAACTGCTCCGTTTCCCGTACGCGATGAGCAAAACTTTAGCTGCAGCCTGGGCGTCGACGACATTTACATGCGCGTCGCGCCTGACAGTAGCTGGCCGCCGTCTGTTAACAATAACAATCTGCTGATCGCTTTTAGTGCGCTCTTTGGCCGACCGGCCGTATCTGGCCACGGTGGGGCCACTATCGCAACACCTTTTGTTTTGACTAGCAGCTTTGGATCTGGGAACAACTCGCCGCGCACTTCGTTCATATGGGATGTGCTACCACCTACATCCAGTGACGGTTCGTCTATCTACTATCTTGGGCAGCCGGCACAAAACATTGTCGGCCAAAAAGGGCGTGGCGGTTCGGGTCCTGCCAGCAACTGTTCTTACTCATTCATTATCAGTGCGTATTTCGTCTACCCAAATGCAGAGGGCTGGACCTTTGGACACGATCCCAAAATTATCGTGAGCGGGGGTGGGGGCAAGCCTGACGCCCACTAAGGTCCCTCATTTTGCCGGCTGGCCCGCCAGAAGAAACTGGTAGTGCGCATCTGTGCGCAGCGCAATCAGTTCAGGTTCATTCTTAATCTCTTTCAGGGTAGAGCCGGCCTTAAGTGCTGCGGAGAGCGCGCTGAGAGCGATGTCGCGTTCTCCGCAGAGTTCATGCACAACCGCGGAATCGAGCAACACGGGGGCCGTTTTCTTGGCGGCTCGGTCAACTTGTGCGATCTGTGCCCGCGCCGCCTGCTTGTCCCCACTCTTGGCTAGATAAAGGGCAAGGGTTGATCGCACCTCAGGATCCTGAGGGTTGGCGGCAATCTCTTCGCGAACCAGGCGAATGGCATTCTGATACGCGGGACCGGCTTTGCCGGACTGGCCTGGCGCCCAACGGTAGGCGTCGCCCAGATTACCCCAATAAAGATAGTTGCTCGCCATCAGGTTCACGGCTTTCTCAAACGCTGGAACGGCATCGGTATAGCGTCCCTGAGAGAAGCGCAGGGTTCCCAGATTGCTATAGTTATCGGCAGCAGGCTTAATCTCCAGGGAACGCTGCAGGGCCGCAGCAGCATCTTCGTCGCGGTCCGTCATCATATAAACTCCGGCAAGGTTGTTCAGAACGTAGAAATTGTCCGGCGTGATTTTTTTCACCTGTTCCCAGGCGGTGACTGCCTCAGGATACCGGGCTGTCTTGTAATACAAAAGCCCCAGGTTGAAGCGGGCCCGCCAGTCGTCAGGATTCAAAGCCAGCGTGCGCTTCAATTCGTCCTCGGCCTGCTTACTGTTTCCCATGACGTTGAAGAGAAAACCCAGCCACAGGTGCGGTTTGGCGCTTTTAGGGTCAAGGTCCGCAGCTTTGCGAAATTCCTGTTCCGCATCGGTGTATCTTGCCGCGAGCATGGCGGCTACACCGGCAGCCAGGTGAGATTCAGCCAGATCACTGTTCAATTGCAGGGCGCGGGCCGCTGATTGTGCCGCTTGTTTGACCCATTGGGGATCAGCGTGGGAGCGGTTCTTTTCGTAGTAAGCCAGGGTAAGGCTGGCGTATGCCGGGGCGTAATCGCGGTCCAGTTCAATGGCACGATTCAGCAGCGTGATCGACCGGTCCAGGTTGTCGGCGAGGTCCCATCGCTCCAGGTAAGTCTGGGCCTGGGTGCGAAGAGCAAAAGGATTGTCCGGCACGGTTACGTTCGCGGCGTTGCTCGCCGGCTGAGGCTTCATCCACAGAGAACTGATGCGCTGGCGCAATGCGGGAATTGCAAGAAGCGCTGCAAGCAATACCAGCAAAGCCAGGCCAGCCTCACGCTTCCATTTGCGCGGCGACCGCTGGACTGCAACACCTCGGGACGAAGCACTTTGCGCAGCGGGCAGCGGGCCAGCGCTGGTTGCCGTTGAACCGATCCCAAATGCCGTGCCAGATGCCCCTCCGCAGCGGAGATCGCGGGCGATCTCCGCTGCGTTCTGGTAGCGATCGTTAGGCAGCTTCTGCAGGCAGTGGCAGGCAATTGACGCTAATGCGGGCGGCAGATCGGGCCGAAGGTAGCGGATATCCTTGGGCGCGCCGAAATGCAGACTGTGCAGCATTGCGAGAAGATTTTCCCCAGTAAACGGCAACTCCCGGGTGAGCATCTCAAACAGCACCACCCCGAAGGAAAAAATGTCAGAGCGGGCGTCTGCCGGCTCGCCGCGGGCTTGCTCCGGCGACATGTAAGAGAGCGTGCCCAGAGTGGTGCCCGGCATACTGAGAAGGGATGCCGTTTCCGCGGGGCTTGGCGCGCTCCCTTTGCCGGCAGTGGCACCTTTGGCGACAGCCTCCAGTTTGGCCAGGCCAAAGTCGAGCACTTTGACCAGGCCGTCTTCCGTGACCATGACATTGCCGGGCTTCAGGTCGCGATGAATGATTCCAGCGGCATGCGCTTTGGCCAGGGCATCGGCAATTTGAGTGGCGTAAGCAATGGCTTCGGCATCGCCCAGAGGACGTTCTCGCAGCAACTCCGCCACACTGCTCCCCCTGACATATTCCATGGCAATGAACGCCACGCCGTTATGCGAATCGCTTTCATAAATAGTGATGATGTTAGGGTGGTTAAGAGCGGAAGCAGCGCGCGCTTCCCGGAGAAAACGTTGCCGCGCGGCGTCATCCAGAGTCCGGTCAGCGGGCAGGACTTTGATCGCTACGTCACGGCTGAGACGGGCATCGTGCGCGAGATACACTTCTCCCATTCCGCCGGCGCCAACTTTGCTGATAATTTCATAAGGACCGAGCTTTGATCCAGGCGTCAGCATGGAGACCCGCCTTTAAACCTTCGGCCGGACTCACAGGAACCTCGCGCTTCAGGCATGTACCTGCCCACCGCCGTAATCCGGCGCAAACTTGCTGCCGACAGCGGGAACAACATACGTTTCATCCTGGCTCGATGGCCCAAATTTACCTGGCAAGGCGTCCTGCTTAGATGGCCGATTATATCGCCGGGACAAATGGCCCACAAGGAAAAGAGCGGCCACTCGCCCGCCACGGGCTTCTTCCTGTAAGCTTTTCCTGCGTCAAATACAGAGTTAGTGGAAACACCAGCCATCAGCAATTTGCCGCTCGATGGAAATATACGTACCGCCATTCAACCAGCAAAGGGAAAATTATGAGAATTTGGATCCGTCTTCTTGCCGTCATCGTGGTTTTTACGTGCGCAGCTTTCGGAAAGCTGGAGGCGCAATCTTCAGCGCAGGAACAGCCGGGACAGAAGCCCGAGAAACCGGGCATCGCCAACCCTGTTGTGGTGATTGACGACAAGCCTGTCACGGCCCTGCCTTACACGCCCAGCCTTGACTTGCCCTCGATGGATCGCTCGGCCGATCCCTGCGCGGACTTTTACCAGTACACCTGCGGGGGCTGGATGAAGAACAATCCTATTCCAGCCGATCAGGCGAGTTGGAGCGTTTACGGCAAGCTTACGGTCGACAACCAGCGCTTTCTCTGGGGCATTCTTGACGAACTGGCAAAGAAGACCATCGGCCGCAACGCGACGCAACAAAAAATCGGCGACTATTTTTCCGCCTGCATGAATGAAGTGGAAGCAGAGAAGCTGGGCGCGACTCCCTTGAAGCCGGCACTCGATGAAATTGCAACTCTTAAAAGTAAGAAAGACCTGGCCGCATTGCTGGGGCGAGAGCACATGGCAAATGCAACCCAGAATCTGTTCTTTGGCTTTGGCTCTGACCAGGATTTTGCTGACTCCAATCAGGTCATCGCTTTTGCCACCGCCGGGGGCCTGGGTTTGCCTGATCGCGACTATTACACCAAGCCCGAACCAAAGTCTGAAGAAATTCGGCAGAAATACCTTGCCCACGTGCAAAAAATGTTGGAGTTGCTGGGCGATACGGCGGAAGCAGCCAAACGCGAGGCTGCCACGATCATGCAGATTGAAACCGCACTGGCCAAGGCTTCGCTTACCCGGGTGGAGCAGCGCGATCCGCATAACCTGTTTCATAAAATGGACCGTAAACAACTTCAGGTACTTACGCCCGACTTCGACTGGGACACTTACTTGAAGACCGCCGGTGTGGAGCAGGTAAGCACGTTCAACGTGACCGAGCCAAAGTTTTACCAGGAACTGGACCACCAGATCCAAAGCAACAGCCTTGACGATTTGAAAACGTATCTGCGTTGGCACATCGCTAGCGCGAATGCCCCTTATCTCTCATCAAAGTTTGTAAAGCAGAACTTTGATTTTTACTCCCATACGCTCCACGGTGTGGAGCAACTGCCGCCACGCTGGAAGAAGTGCGTCCGCCTGACGGACGGGCAGTTGGGAGAAGCGCTGGGCCAGGAATTTGTCAGTCGCGCCTTCGGACAGGAGACCAAGCAGAGCACCCTGAAAATGACCAAGCTTATCGAGCAGGCGATGGAAGACGACATCAAACAGCTCACTTGGATGAGCCCGGAAACCAAGAAGCAGGCGCTGGAGAAGCTGCACTCTGTGGTAAACAAGATTGGTTATCCCGACAAGTGGCGCGACTATAGCTCAATAGAGATCAAGCGGGATGATTTTGTTGGCAACGTGCATCGCGCAACCATGTTTGAGGCGCGACGTGAGTTGGCAAAGATCGGCAAGCCTCTGGACCGCGGTGAGTGGGGCATGACTCCGCCTACAGTGAATGCCTACTACAATCCGCAGATGAATGACATCAATTTTCCCGCCGGCGTCCTGCAGCCGCCGCTCTATGACCCCAAGATGGACGACGCTCCCAATTATGGCAACACGGGCGGCACCATTGGCCACGAGCTGACGCACGGTTTTGACGATCAGGGCAGGCAGTTTGATGCCAAAGGCAATCTACGCGACTGGTGGACCAAGGAAGATGGCGCGCAGTTTGAAAAGCGCGCGCAATGCATCGTGGACCAGTATGCCGGTTACACAATTGTTGACGATATCAAGATCAACAGCAAACTCACGGAAGGTGAAGACGTCGCCGACCTGGGCGGGCTCATACTGGCCTACCTGGCATGGAAAGCCGATACGAATGGTAAACAGCTGGAAAACCGCGATGGCTTTACGCCGGACCAGAGATTTTTCATCGGATATGCGCAGTGGGCTTGTGAAAACCAACGCCCGGAAAACCTGCGGGCCAGCGCCATCACCAATGAGCACTCACCAGGGAAGTATCGTGTGAATGGCCTGGTGGTCAACATCCCCGAGTTCCAGCAGGCATTCAGCTGCAAAGCGGGCCAGGCGATGGTGCGCGAGAACCGCTGCCGGGTGTGGTAGCCCAACCGCAAATTCGTCCCGGCAAGGTACTGCTGGAGATTTGCGTTGATTCTGTGGAGTCTGCGGCCGCCTCCGAGCGCGGTGGCGCAGACCGGGTTGAATTGTGTGCCGGTCTTCCTGAAGGCGGTACCACGCCCAGCGCGGGTATGATCGCCGCTGTGCGCAAGAAGATTGCGATTGGCCTGAATGTGATGGTCCGCCCGCGCGGCGGCGATTTTTGCTATAGCACGGACGAGTTCGGCATCATGCAGCGCGACATTCTGATTGCTAGACAACTCGGGGCCAATGGCGTTGTGTTCGGGATCCTGAATACTGACGGCAAGGTGGATAGCGGCCGCATGCGGCACCTGGTTGACATGGCGCGTCCCCTCAAAGTTACATGCCATCGGGCCTTTGATATGGCGCGCGATCTCGAAGAGGCCCTGGAAGACTTGGCGGAGGTTGGTGTCGATCGCCTTCTGACTTCCGGCGGCAAAAAGAGCGCCGTGGATGCGATGCCCACTCTGAAGCAATTGGTACAGCAGGCGCACGGGCGACTTTCTGTGATGGCTTGCGGAGAGCTGTCCATCGCGAATGTGAAAGCGGTCATTGCATATTCGAAAATCAGTGAAGTTCATGCCGGGCTGGGTACGTCCGTTACCAGCGCCATGAAATTTCGCAACCAGAAGATTGAGATGGGTACTCTCACCAACAGCGAATACCAGCATGTGGTGGTTACCGAGAGCAGCGTGCGCGAGCTCAGAGCGGCCATCGATAGCCTTTAGCGTCGCGGATTCAGAACCCGCTCTGCACTCCAGTTCCTTGCCCTTCGCTTGAAGGATTCAGCACCTTTTATGATTAAACATCCGTTGATAACACTAAAATAGAATTGCCGTCTAAAGAAAAGCGATGGATCTTTCTTTCGAAAAAGACCGGTGCGAATGGAATACGTTAGCGCAAAGCCAACCCGCTCAGCGTCATCGCTGGAGTTTCTCGGTAGGCATCTCGTCGGCGGTTCACTGTGTTATAGCGATAGTACTCTGCTGGCCAGCCGCCCCGGTTTTCGTGAAGCCAGTCCTGATCGCACGCGGCGAGGGTGGCAGCGCCACTCCATCCTCTGTCATTCTGTACGTTCCGAACGACCTTCAAATAGCCCCGCCCACGAAACCGCCTCTCCTGTCACTTCCAGCTTCCGTACACAAGAAACCTCAAAAAACGAAGCTCAAAAACCGCACCAATGTAATCGAAGATGCGGACAAGACTCCCAATCCCGCGGAAGTTGGTTCTGAAAATGGCTCCGCTTATGACGGGCTTGCAAGCGGCGAAGAAGTTAAACCAGCGCTGCCCGTTGCCTTCCAGGATCTTAAAATTCCCCGATCAGAGCTGCCGAGCGGAATTCAAGGCGACGTGATCGTAGAAATTACCATTGATGCCCAGGGCGCCGTGGTGGAAGAACGGCTTCTTCAGGGGCTCGGACATGGCGTTGACGAACGTGTCATCGCGGTTTTGCGTGACTGGCGCTTCCGTCCGGCAACACGGAATGGTGTGGCGATCCCTTCCAAGCATGATGTGCACTTCCACTTTCCCAGCTAGGCTATTGGACAAGCCCCGCTGCCGTAATCGGATTTAGACTTGAAAGCAAGTCCTTTAATTTAGAAATACTCTTGCAGAATAAAACGCCGCGAAGGTAGTTATTTTTAAGGGAAGCTACAGGAGGAGTTCTGCCCCATCATATTCTGATGATTCCCTTGTCACTTCTTAGTGTTTCCCGATTTGACTGAAAGATCGCATACCGATGGTTATCTAAACAAATGGGGAAATATTTATGTAGAACTTACAATCTATATAGCAAGTATTTATGGGGCTGCATTATTATTAGATACCCCCATAGGTATGAGCTTTATGTACTATAAGTAGAAAATCTAACTGAGAAATGATGTCGACAGACGCCGAATGTTTCATATCTCTAATGGATCCCGTTTTTGTCGGGTAGCCTCCCCGAACGGGCAGCCCCGACCGACACGCGTAATGGTGGGTGGAGGAAAGTTTTCCACCTTCATCTTTCCGTCGAGACCCTTGCATGAAAAATGGTGGCTTTAATAGCTCTAATAATCGGTGAACCCGATATATGAAAAGTACTGCGATGTGCTGTGTTCTGAGCTTACCAACATCTATACATTGTCTCAAAGCTTCGAATTGTTCAATGAAATGAGGAAATACGCCATTCAAACTTAATGCTTCTTATGCTGCTGCCAGCCCGAATGAATTTATGGCCGGATGTATACATGCAAAGAGTAAATGGGTGGGTCAGGATAATGGCAACGGTAAAGCCAAGTTCGCCTTGCAGGATAGGTTCTGCGCTGGTAGCATGCTCTCGGAAGGAGCTATATGGATACACAGCAGATCATCTCAGAGCTCGAATCAGAAAGAGACCGTCTGGAGCAAGCTATTTCCGCTCTTCGCGGTTCCGCGAGTGGCCGTCGCGGCGTTACCGCCATAAGTAACGGGCGGCGGGGACGCCGGCGCTTGAGTGCGGCGGCTAAAAGGCGCATATCAGAAATGATGAAGAAGCGCTGGGCAGAAAGAAAAAGAGCTGCTAAAGCAGCCTGAACGAGAAGAGGCAGGTAGAAAAGGTATAAAGAGGGCCGCCCCGGGCGGCCTTCTTTATTGGATTTTACTTTAGGGCATCGGAACCCGGCGCTCGGCTATAATGCTTCGCTCGTCGAAAAAGAGAGGTGCAGGTTGCGCGGAATTGTTCTCTCTGCTTTGGTTATTCTGATGGCTTACAACGCTTCTACTCAAGACCGTTCTTATGGCCGTTCCGTTGTGATGACGGACCGGGGTATTGTAGCTACCAGCCATTATCTTGCTTCTCAGGCCGGCGCGCAGGTGCTGGCGCGGGGCGGTTCAGCCATGGATGCTGCAATTACCGCAAATGCCGTTCTCGGCGTCACGGAGCCCATGATGAATGGCATCGGCGGCGATCTATTTCTTATTTACTGGGACGCAAAAGCCGGGAAACTCTATGGACTGAACGCCAGCGGATGGGCCCCGCGAAAGCTCACGATCGACTTCCTGAGTAAACATGGCATTACCGCCATGCCGCACGACGGTATTCACAGCGTCACAGTTCCCGGCGCAGTTGACGGCTGGAGCCAGGCACACAAGCGTTTTGGACGGCTGCCGTGGAAGGAACTGTTCACTCCGGCAATTTATTATGCTGAGCGTGGCTATGCCGTGCCGGAGGTCATC
>DASYKK010000477.1:0-5798 GCA_035995565.1 Candidatus Angelobacter sp. | reverse complement strand
TGCTGGCTCAAATGCCGTGGCATGTCTTGAAGGCGCAAGCAGAGGTCAAGATATTTCGCTATGCGCTTTTGTGTGAGATCAAGACCGGCAGTGGTAAAGTGCCGGTCGAACGTGTCATTGGGCCCCCGCCATTCGAAGTTGCCAACCATGGCAGATAAGCGGTTAAGCGTTTCGGTATCGAAACCAAACACTTTTCCAACTTCGCGGGCTGCCAACCGTCCCCGATACGTGATGACGTTTGCCGTCATTGCAGCCCCGAGCTGTCCATAACACTGATAGACATATTGAATTGCCTTCTCGCGGTCATCACCTGAAGGGAGATCGAGATCAATGTCTGGCCATTCTCCGCGCTGCTCAGAGAGAAATCGCTCAAAGAGCAGATCCATACCGATGGGATCAACAGCGGTGATGCCAAGGGAGTAGCAGACGGCGCTATTGGCCGCGGAACCTCTACCTTGCACCAGAATGCCGTTCTGTCCGCAGAAACGAATGATGTCCCAGACAATCAGAAAGTATCCGGCAAGTCCAAGATGCGCAATCAGCTTGAGTTCGCGGTCAATCTGGCTTCGGACCTTATCCGTAATCGGCTGGTATCTATTGCGCGCCCCTTCCCACGTGCGGGCGTATAGAAATGAATCCATGGTTTCGCCGAGCGGTACTGGATAGCGGGGAAACTCATACCCCAGCTTTTCGAGACTGAATTGCAGACGTGAGGACAGTTCAACCGTGTTGCTGATGGCTTCTGGAACATCTGCGAATAGCTGGGCCATCAGCTCCGGCGTGCGGATGTATCGTTCAGAGTTTTGGCAGAGGAGTCGCCCTCCTGTCGCGAGTTGCCGTTTATTCTTGATACAAGTGAAAACATCTAACACCTCACGGTCAGGCGCGGTCGCGTAGCTCACGCCATTCGTTGCCAACACCGGCAAATTCAACTCACGCGCCAATGCAATCGCGCACTGATTACGCTGTTCCTGCTCCCGCTGGAAATGTCGTTGCAACTCTACATAGACATTTTCTGGACCGAAGATCGTCCTGAGTTCTGTCAGCAGCTTTCGGCCAGCGTCCATTCCACCAGTACGCAAAGCCTGAGCAAGAGGACCCTGCTCATCCCCCGTGAGGCAAACCAGGCCAGCGGCGTGCTCTTCTAACTCATTGAGCTGAGCGGAACTCTCCGCGTGCTTTGGCACTCGCAGCTTAGTTCGTGTAATCAAACGGCAAAGGTTTTGATATCCAACCTGCGATTCACAAAGCAATGGATAGCTAACTGTGCAGGTTTCATCTGTAACGCTCAGCTCAGTTCCAACGTGAGCACGGATGCCGGTCTTCTGCGTTGCCATGTGAAAACGCGCCGAACCATAAAAGCCGTTACGGTCCAGCAGCGCCATACCGGGAAGGCCCAGACCGGAAGCAGTCATCACCAATGCTTCTGGAAGAGAGCCACCTTCAAGAAAAGAAAACGCAGAGCGGGCGTGTAATTCAACATATTGCATGGCTCAGTCATACATCCCTTCAACAAACCAGTTTCGTGTCGCCAGATCGCGGAATATCCGATAGAGCGCAGTGTGACCGTCAAGCGTCAGGTTTATGTCCCATTCTTCCCGCAGCCATTCGCCAGCAGCATCCCACCACTGCCCGCCACCACGCCACGGCCCCGATGCACAAGTCACTCGTGCTTTCCATCTGGAGAACCCAATCCACACCGGCGCTTGCTCGGCATTCACTTCAACTCTGGCGGGAATGACAGGACGGAACCGGCGTAATGCCAACCGTGTAGATGGTTCAGCACTGTTACCTTGCTTAACACTCGGCGGCACAACCTGGAAATGGTCCGGCCGATACGAGTCGAGGAGTGCAGGAAACCCAACCAAATTTCTATTCTGCGAGTCTGCTTCGCCAACCACAGCGCGGATGCGGGCCATGGTAATTTCCAACTTTGCAGGTTCAGGCGCAAGAGGCTGAAACAAGCCGGCTTGCGTAAATCTTATGCGGGCTGGTATGGCTTCAATCTTAATTTTGTTTACGGGCGCATGTGGTGGATGAGCAGCAAGATCAAGTTGCGCCAGCTTGAGCAGAACCTTGCCATCCTGGGTCGGTACCGGCAGCTTTACGGTGCGCTGATACGTGGTGAGAGCTGAACAGCATACAGGCGCGTTTACATCGCGATCAGAATGAACCTCTAGCGTCAGTTCAATCTCAATGTGATTGGTAGCCAGCGATCTGTCAATCAGGCATTCCATTAACTGTTCCAACAGACGATTGAGAACGAAGGCGAGTGACTCCAGCAGTTCAATAGGCTCTTCCAGTTCCGTGCTCTCTTGAAATGATGCTGGCAGTGCTGCGGGCACCAGTTCACGCATGACTGCGCCGCTGGCCAGCCGTTGCAAGTGCAGCCCGTATTGTCCAAGTCTTTCGGTCAGCTCAATTGAGGGTAGCGCGGCCAGAGATTTGAAATCCCTGATGCCCCAGGCGTGAAGCACATGCAGAACATCAGATTCCAATCCCAATGTCTCTACCGGCAATGTACTTAGACGCTTTGTTTCCTCTTGCGGATCAATGATGGTAATTCCTTTAAAACCACGGGCAGCGTAATGTGCCGTATCAGGATTGGCGGCAATGCTGACATTGCTCTCAAGGCCGCGCTTGGTCACTTCGCCGAGAATGAGTTGAGCAATGGTTTTGCCTGTACCTAAGAGCCGTTCTGATCCGTTTAGGTCAATGATGATCGTTCCGGGACTGGTGACCTCAATGCATGGTGAAAAGTTATAGGCGGCATCAATCAACTCGGCTTGAGCCATATCCTCATGCTCTTGAATACGCTTTATTAGTGTCACGCCGCAAATCTCAGCTTGCGACTTTGTCATGCCGGTGAAAATGCCAGCGCTACGGGCTGATGAATTACAAGCGACTACTTTGAGCAGGGATTCAGGACCATCCAAAAGAGCAACCGGGATTGCCTTCGGTTCACGGAGCAATGCCGCTTGCACAGGGAAGTCGGGAATGTGAATGCAGCCAAACATGATTCACGCCCATTGCGGTCTTACGGTGAAATTGTTGCTTGCACTCTGAACAGGTTTCTTTGTGCGTGTGCGCCCAATCTCAACATTGAACTCTACGTTTGAAATCAGTCGCGTATGAGATGCCGCGTCCGTTCCACTCCATCGTGCTGACCCAGCCAGATTCAGAGTAAGCGCCGCACAACTCTGCGCAGCGGGGTAAGGCAGCAATATCACCAATGCGGTCGGCAGCGCTTCCATCACGCGGGCAAAACGGAACCAGGTGGTGAGTGGGATTTTCCTGATTAGCTTTTCATCCACATTACCCAGATCAATTGCGATTACTCCGAAGCCGCCGTTCTGAATGAGGATGTCTGCCGACTTGAATGCCTGCTCAACGGATTTCATGGCATGGTGGCTGCACCGTACCCAGAGCAACCGAGACAGGCATAGCTCAACTGCATCTGCTGATTCAGGATCGAAACAGTCCGAAGCGTCAACAAGAGCGCAGAACTGTTCTTTGGCAGTAACTTGCGCCAATAATGAGAACAGGAGTGATGTCCTGCCAGAAGTAATTCCTACCGGAGCGCATATCTGCGTTAGAGCCCCCTTGGGAATACCGCCCGTTTGTCGATCTATGACCGGGATTCCGGTCGGAAAAGCTTCTGGCGCTGGGCGTTCATAGATGGTGAGAGCGCCGGGAATACGGCGTTCGACTTGGGAACGGATAACTGCAATGGAAGACATGGCTGGGCAACCTGATTCGCTTCGTATTCGCTACTGGATGGAAACTGTAAAATGGGGGTTGCTGAGTTGTCAATGCCGCCTTTTCCCTTTGTTCGCTAAGGTATTGAGAAGGCTGGAAATAGAGTTTCATAGGCCGACTATAAAATCAGCGAACGCAATTGAACTCATTACCTTCCCTGTAGTGTTTTCTGCGTTTCACGCATTCCGTTTAACGTCCCACTTTCGCAAATCTGCGCCTTTAGGAATAATGTTGTGGCGGCAACTTCGGGTGTACCATACGGAGTTTTAGCGAGAGAGGAAATCCACATATGAGAATTGCGGTCCCAAGGGAGCAGCAGCAGGGTGAAGCACGGGTGGCATTGGTGCCTGAGTCGGTAAAGAAGCTGGTTGCCGCCGGCGCGGAGGTTGGGATTGAAACCGGTGCGGGCCTTCATGCCGGATTTCCTGATGCGGACTATCAGGCAGCCGGCGCCAGCGTGATGGGCCGGGCTGATCTGCTGCCCGAAGCCGACATCCTGGCCTGCGTGAACCGCCCTGAGCCCGATGATTTTGCCAAGCTGAAGCAGGGAGCCGTCGTGATTGGGTTTCTCAAACCGCTCGATGAGCCCGCCGCTCTCGAGCCGATTATCTCTCGCAAACTGACAGCATTTGCTGTTGAACTGGTTCCGCGCTCCACCCGTGCGCAATCCATGGACGCGCTCTCGTCCATGGCAACGATCGCCGGGTACAAAGCAGTCCTGATCGCCGCCGCTCGTTTGCCTCGCATGTTTCCCATGCTCATGACGGCTGCCGGCACCGTGCCACCGGCCAAAGTGCTTGTGCTGGGGGCGGGTGTTGCAGGATTGCAGGCCATCGCAACTGCGAAACGGCTTGGCGCTGTGGTGGAAGCCTACGACGTTCGCGCCGCCGCCGGTCAGGACGTCAAGTCTCTGGGTGCTAAATTCCTAGATGTCGACCTGGGTGGAATTGAAACGCAGGACGCTGGCGGATACGCCAAGGAGCTTTCTCCTGAAGCCTTGCAGCGCGGCCGCGACATGGTGGCCAAGCACGCCGCCATCTCTGACGTAATCATAACCACCGCCCAGGTGCCCGGACGCAAAGCTCCGCTCATGCTGACCGAAGATGCCGTCAACAGCATGCGACCCGGAACAGTGGTCGTCGATCTTGCGGCATCCACCGGAGGCAATGTGGCCTTTACCAAACCCGGTGAAGACGTGGACCATAACGGCGTGCTTATCCTCGGTCCGCTGAATCTGCCTGCCACGGTTCCCGGAAACGCCAGCCAGCTATATTCGCGCAACCTCACCAGTTTTTTGGCCCTCATCAATGACAAGGGCACTCTGAAAATCGACATGAATGACGACATCCTGAAAGGCGCTTGCGTCGCTTATCAGGGTGGCACTGTCCACCCGAAGGTGGCAGCGGCCCTGGGACACCCCGTAGCGTAATCGCAACAAGCAACAAGGAGACCCGTATGGAGCATTTACTGTTTCATCCCGTAGGATTCATCACTGCGCTGGCAGCGATGCAAGGCACGAAGGAACTGTCTTTCAACCCAGCTGTTCTCATCGCTTCACTTTATGTCTTTGCCCTGGCCGCTTTTCTGGGCTATCAGGTGATTTCCCGCGTGCCTCCGCTGCTGCATACGCCGCTAATGTCAGCCACCAATGCCATTTCCGGCATCTCGCTGATCGGCTCTATCGTGATTGCAGGATCTCATTACGAAGAGCACCAGATGCTTGCGTCCATCCTGGGCTGCGCTGCGGTGACCTCCGCCATGATCAACGTGACCGGCGGCTTCCTCATCACTGACCGCATGCTCAAGATGTTCCGCAAGAAAGAAGCGCCCAAGCCGGTCAAGCCGGAGGAGAAAAAGTGAGCCACGCTCAATATTTCCTCGAAGCCACATACCTCATTGCCTCCTGCCTCTTCGTTCTTGGCTTGAAGGGGCTGAGTCATCCTGACACTGCGCGCCGCGGCATGATCATGGCTGCGGCCGGAATGGCTGCCGCTGTGATTGGCACGCTTTTCCATCCTGACATTCACAACTATATTTAC
>DASYKK010000476.1:0-4616 GCA_035995565.1 Candidatus Angelobacter sp. | reverse complement strand
GTTCTGGCCACCCGCCAGGCAGACAAGTTCCGTCGCCAGAACGTGAAAGATGTGGTGCATGAGGCGGTGGGAACGAAGCACGGGAATGGGAACTCTGACTAACAGCCGGAGGCTATTCGGTCTTCGCGGTTAGTGGATCGTCTTCATCTTCCGAGACATATAATCCATCAGCAGATACTGCCCAAGGTTTTGCGGCGTAGTGAAGTACGCTTTGCCTTTGCACATGGCCGTGACTTTCTGGACGAACTGGACCAGCCCGTAGTCAGAAGCCAGCATAAACGTATTGATCATGATGCCGGCGCGCTTGCAGCGCGAGACTTCTTCCAAAGTTTGGCTCACGACCAGCGGGTCGAGACCAAAAGCATTCTTGTATATCCTGCCATCTTCCAGCGTTAGGGCTGACGGCTTGCCGTCAGTGATCATCACAATCTGCTTCATGTCTTTGCGCTGGCGTTGCAGAATACGTTGGGCCAGGCGCAGACCTTCACGTGTGTTGGTGTAATACGGCCCAACTTTTACCCGGGCCAGTTGTGAGATCGGCATCTCTTCCGCCGAATCATGGAACAGCACCAGCGACAAAGAGTCGCCGGGATATTGCGTGCGGATCAGGTGCGAAAGCGCCATGGCGACTTTCTTGGCCGGGGTGAAGCGGTCTTCGCCGTAGAGGATCATGCTGTGCGAGCAGTCGAGCATCACGACCGTGGCGCAGGACGATTGATATTCGCACTGATGAACCTGCAAGTCAGAATATTCGATGTTCAGCGGCAGATGCAGCCCTTCACGCTGGATGGCCGCGGAAAGCGTCTCGGTGATATCAAGATTCATCGTGTCGCCGAACTCGTAAGGCTTGGACGCGCCGCTGGATTCGATGCCGGTGGCCAGATCGCGCGTGTCATGGCGTCCAAAGCTCGAGCGGCCGAGCGAACCGAGAAGGTCGCGCAAAGTCTTGAAGCCGAGAAAGTCCAGACTCTTGTCTGTGATTTCAAAGCGCGCATTGGTCTGAGCTTCGCCGGTTTGTCCCGGCGTGGTGGACTGGCGCGAGGGATCATGGGGCTGGTCCACGGAAATCAATTCTTCCTGCTGCATACGCTCGATCAGGCGTTCGATTAGCTCCTCCATCGTGCCATCAGCTTGCATTTGTTCCAGGCGTTCGCGCATTTCGTCGTCCAAAAACTCGCCCATCTCCAGCGCCTGCTGGATGGCCTGGCGCAGGGCGTCGAGCGAGTGATCGTCCAGCTGCTGGAAGTACATGGAATCGCTCTGGAAGCCCGACTCAAGCATGTAATCAGAAAGCGCGCTGAGCAGGTCTTCCATGCTCATCTCGTCGGCCAGGTCGGCAATGTATTTGGAGTATTTGGTGTACTTCATGAAAACCAGCACTTAGCACTTAGCCAGCAAAATACGTTAGCAATCAGTAAGTCGATTCGCGTATTTCGCGTTCATTCACGGCCAAATTCCTTTATCTGCGCTCATCTGCGAAAATCCGCGGCAAGTCTTTTCCGCACTCACTTCGTTCGGGATAGATATCAGTTGTAGGGCCTACGATTCCTCATCGGCGGCGGCTCGTCGTCGCCGCGCTCAAATGGACGTTCCTGTCGTTTGGGCTGTTTTTCGGCGCCAAAGACGCGTTCTTCAGAGCGTCCGATTCTGCGATGCGCGTGCAGTCCTTCCAGCACGAACTCCGCCGCGGAAACCAGCACCTCTGGTTTTTCTTTTGACTTAATGCCGACGGGTGCAAGCTTGTCCGTCAGGCCCTGGATGTTTTTCAAGCCTTCCAGTACCTCATGCGCGCTCGCGGTATCTGAAAGTTTGATCTCGCCGCCGAGTTCAAACCACTGCACTACCTGTTGCATGTTCAGGTCTTTGAAATAGGTGTCGTAGGTTTTGGCGACAGCGGTGCGGATCAACTCTCGCGCCACGGTATCGGCTCCGCGCATCTCGCCTTCATATTCCAGTTCGAGCTTGCCGGTGATTGACGGCAGAGCGGCGTAAACGTCGCCGATGCGCGGCACAATCGTCTTTTCTCCACTGCGAACTGCGCGGCGTTCGGCGTTGGAGATTACATTCTCCAGCACACTGATGGGCAGCCGCTGGCTAACGCCCGAGCGCTTGTCGATTTTCTTGTCCTCACGCGCCAGAAACGCCACGCGCTCCACAACTTCGCGCACATACTTCGGCACATGCAACTCCAGCCCATCGCGCTGCAGCCATGCTTCCTGCTCGGTGATGCTGATGCCTTCTTCCAGCGTACCGGGATAATGCGTTCGTATTTCCGAGCCGATGCGGTCTTTGAGCGGCGTAACGATCTTGCCGCGCGCGGTGTAGTCTTCAGGATTTGCCGTAAAGACCAGCGCCACGTCGAGCGGCAGGCGCAAGGGATAGCCTTTTATCTGGACGTCACCCTCTTGCATGATGTTGAACATTCCGACCTGAATCTTTCCCGCAAGGTCAGGCAGTTCATTGATGGCAAAGAGTCCGCGGTTGGCGCGGGGAAGCAGGCCGTAGTGCACGGTCATTTCGCTCGAGAGATCATGCCCGCCGCGCGCGGCCTTGATAGGGTCAACGTCCCCGATCAAATCCGCGATGGTCACATCCGGCGTGGCCAGTTTTTCCACATAGCGCTCGTCGGGCGTCAGATAGGAGATGGGCGTGTTGTCGCCTTCGCGAGCAATCAGGTCGCGGCAGCGTTTGCAGATTGGTTCGTAAGGATTGTCGCGGATCTCGCAGCCGGCAACGTAAGGCAGTTGCGGATCGAGCAACGTGGTGAGTGCGCGCAGGATACGGCTCTTGGCCTGTCCGCGCAGGCCAAGCAGAATAAAGTTGTGCCGTGAGAGCACGGCGTTGATCAATTGCGGGACGACCGTGTCTTCATAGCCAATGATGCCGGGAAATATAATTTCGCCGCTGCGCAGCCGGGCAATCAGATTTTCGCGGAGTTCATCTTTTACCTTGCGCGTGCGCAAACGCTGCTCAGAGAAAGAACTTTTCCTGAGCTCGCCCAGAGTAGGGGGAAGATTCATGAAGGGCCTCTGATAAAGAATTATACCTTGTGGGTTACAAGATCAATCGTCAGAAGATCATTCGTCAGAATGTCAATGCTCAGAACATGAATGTTCAAAAGATCAATGGACGTGCCCGTTGCCGCTGGCCCGTTGCCGCACGCGCAGGCTTGTTTCGATTTTGGGAATTGTAGCGCGGTAGTACTCGGTGAGCGTTTCTATCCTTTCCGCTTCGGATTTCATCTCCAGAAGTGTTTGCTTAAAGTCCAGATCCACGGGCAGATCCTGCGCCAAATGGAAAGAAAGAAAGTCTGCGCCTCGTTCAATCTCCACGGTTTGTCCCAGCACTGCAAAAAGCTGCTCATGCAACTTAATCACAGCGTCCGCGGCGTTCTTGCTCACAGTGGATGGCTCGTCTTCAAAAAAAGCCACTTCAGCCTGAAGGAAAGAGCGCTCCTGATTGACCTGTATGATCTCAAAACGTTGCGCGCCTTCAGCCGCGATGTCGAGCCGCCCGTCATCATACTTTCTGATTACCGTGGCGATTGTGGCGGAACATCCAATGGCTGACAGGGCGTTTTCCTTCGCCCGAACCATCCCAAACGGCCGGTCCTGCTCCAGACACTCGCCGATCATCTCTTTGTAACGAGGCTCAAAAATATGTAGCGGTAGCGGGGCGCCGGGAAAGACGACGACTTCAAGCGGGAATAACGGAAGCAGGGCCACAACTACATTTTACAACCTGTGATGTGTATCGGTAGTCGGGTAATCCCGCGGTTGTTTGTGACTGAGTTGGTCCAGCGCATGTAGCTTGACTTAAACGCGCTTACAAACTACAAAGCTGGCATGAAACTTGAAGGCAAAGTGGCTGTGATTACCGGCGCTTCTATGGGGATTGGGGAGGCGATCGCGAAACTCTTTCTGCAGGAAGGCGCAAAGGTGGTGCTCTGCTCGCGTGATCTAGCGCGAATCAAAGCAGCGGAGCAGCGCATTGGCGGCGGCGCGAATACATTGAACGTCGTTTGCGACGTGAGTAAGCGCGAGCAGGTGGATGCGCTGGTGAAGGCCGCGGTCGCAAAGTTCGGGCGCATCGATATTTTTGTGAACAATGCCGGCTTCGGATTGAATGACGCCGTCGCCGATATGGACATGGCCGCGTTCCGGAGGATGTTTGATACCAACTTGTTTGGCGCGGTCGAGTGCATGCAGGCCGTTGTTCCCATTATGCGCAAGCAGGGCGGCGGCGATATCGTGAATATTTCTTCGGTTTCCGGGCACATCTCCACGCCGTATATGTCGGGTTACGCTGCCACGAAGCACGCTATGAACGCCATCGGCAAAGCCGCGCGCATGGAACTGCTGCGGCACAACATCAATGTGCTTACCGTTTGCCCCGGGTACATCGCCACAGACTTTGTGAAGAACATGGTCAAAGGCAAGCACTCTGAGCGCGTTGGATCGTCAGTGAAGTACGCGGTCACGCCGGAAGTAGTAGCGGACGCCACCTTGCAGGGCCTGATTAAGCGCAAGAGGGAAGTGATAGTTCCGAAATTTTACAAAATGATTATCAGTATGTATCAGGCTTTGCCAGGAGTGGTGGAAAAGCGGATCCGCAAG
>DASYKK010000475.1:0-6047 GCA_035995565.1 Candidatus Angelobacter sp. | reverse complement strand
ATCCAGGTCCGCTATTTTCTGAGTGGCGATCCGGCGGTGCAGCAGTCTTCCAGCATTGCCAAGCCGGATGAAAACAGGATCGTGGTCAAGACCGGAGTGGAAGGCAAAACGGCCAAAAGTTTCAGGGCGATTGTCTTTGCGCCAGGGTGCCAGTTTGCCACTATACAATCCGATAATCTGGATGCCACTGAGCGGCAGGCTGCATTTTACTGCCAGAAACTGACCACCACTTCATTGCACGGCAAGGCTGATCTCTCAAGATTTGGCGGCAAGGACCTGCAGGTGGAAGCTCTGTATGTATGTAACTGGGCAGGACCATTCTTCGGCGTGCCGGGGCTCGCGATCTCGCCATTTTCCCTCGGCAAGGCGAAGATGGAGACCGACGGAACCTTTGCGTTTGAACTGCCCGATTTCAGCACCGATCCGTTGTGGGCAAACCTCGCGCACAATGCGTCATTGATGTTCTTCCTGGTCGATGTATCCAATGGCGAACATCTGGCCCGGCTCACGGCGCCAAGTAATCTTTCCCGCAAGGGTTCGCTCAAGGTGGCGTCCGCGTATCCCGCGGAAATTCAGTTTGGCGTGCGGTAACGTGATTTGCCTGGCGATCCATAAAGGTTTTGGCCGTGAATTGGTCAAAGTCCTGCCCGGAAATGGCATCCAATGGTTTTGTGGCTACAGGTTCCCCTCGCTCGCCAGGGATTCAAACAAGCCATAGGCAGCAGAAGACCAGCTACTTGCATCCCAATACCTTACGGCAGGTCCCTGTTCCCTATGCGTAACATAAAGTTCGTTTTTCTTATCACGTTGCTGAGCTGCTCAATGTTTGGCCTTGCAGCCAAATTGCGCCAGGTGGCGCTGATTGATCTGCCTGGGAGCCCCGGCTTTAGCCAGGTAACCATGGCCAATGGCCAGGTTGTGATTACCCGTCCGGGAACCAACACGATCGAAGTTTTCAGCCCGGTAAAGCGGCGGATTGTTGCGCGCATCTCACAGATCAGCGATCCCCGCGGCATTACTGTGGATAATGATTCTGGCGCCATGTATGTCGCGCTGGCCGGGAACAACGGTATCGCAGTGATCGACACGCGAACCTGGAGCGTGGAAAAGGTAATCCCGGTACAGCATCGGCCGGAAAAACTTTTGTGGGTCCCACAGACCAAAACGCTTTATGCGACCAGCGTGCTCGATCGCACGCTGAGTATCATCGATCTTCGACTGGGCACGGAAACGCAAGTGCTGGACCTGAACGCGCTGCCGCAGGACATGTTGTATGACAACGCTCGCCAGACATTGCTGCTGACGCTGCAAGACGCAGGGCAGATCGCGTCAATTGACCGCAACAACAAAATTACTGGCCGCTATAAAGTTGTCGCGTCTGAGCCTACCGGATTGGCGCTCGACGAACAGCGCCGCCGGCTTTATGTTGCCGTCCGCTATGCTGTGCTTGCGCTCAATGCGGATACCGGCGCTGAAATTGCGCGCATTCCTGCTCCGGGCGGAACGGATGCCCTGGTGCTCGATCCCAGCGGCAATCTGCTCTATGCCGCAGCCGGTGACGGGTCAGTGCTGGCCATCGACCTGAACCGCAATGTTGTGGACCATGAGTTACCCACGGACGTAAAAGGCTACAGCATCGCCTACGATCCAGCGCACAAGATGCTCTTTCTCCCGGGCGGACGCGAAGGCCGCTCAAAGATGGTGATCCTAAGCCCTTCGGGCGTGGCGGAAACAAACCGTTTGCAGAACGCTGCCAGCCCGGTAGAGACGCCGCCGCTGAACGCTGCCCAGACAGCGAAAAGGTAATTTTCTTAGCTCAGCATTTCGAGCTCTCTACGCCGCAAGCGTAATAGCTTCGCGCTTGCTATAATCCGCCAATCCCGGTTACTTCCACTCGCAAAAGGCGGATTTGTGAAAAAATCATTGGTTGTTCCATTTCTCCTCATGAGTACATTCCTGAACGCAGAAGATAAAACCGCCAGCACGGCCAATGCGCCTGCGCCTCCTCCACCTCCGGTGGCAAAGTCAGTCCACACGGAAAACACTATCAATGGCGGCAAGCTGGTGGACGACTACCACTGGATGCGCGACAAATCGAACCCCGAGGTCGCACAGTTTCTGCAAGCGGAAAATGCCTATGCCGAGGGCATAATGAAGCCCACCGCCGCACTCCAGCAGAAGCTTTACGACGAGATGGTGAGCCATATCAAAGAGACGGACGTGAACGTCCCATATAAGGACGGCGGCTATTTTTACTATTCGCGCTGGGAAAAAGGGCAGCAATATCCCATCTTTGGCCGCAAAAAGGGAAACCTGGAAGCTGCGGAAGAGATCACCATCGACGTAAATGAGCTCGCCAAGGGCCAGCCATTCATGTCACTGGGCGCCTACGACGTGAGTGATGACGGCAACCTTCTGGCTTATTCCACTGACAATACCGGTTTTCGCCAGTACAAACTGCGCGTGCGCGACCTGCGCACCGGCAAAGATTCGGAGCCGATCGCGGACAAAGTGGGGTCGGTAGCATGGGCCAATGACAATAAGACGCTGTTTTACACCGTGGAAGAAGAGAAGACCAAGCGCCAGTACCGGCTGTACAGGCATGAGCTTGGGGCTGCTATCGGCAAGGACGACCTGATTTATGAAGAAAAAGATGAGCGATTCACGGTAGGCGCAGGCAAATCCCGCAGCGACAAGTATATTTTTCTGCAGATCGGCAGCCATACCACGTCGGAAGCGCGATACCTTGATGCCTCAGATCCGAAGGGTGAGTGGAAGCTGATGGTCCCGCGCCAGCAAAATGTGGAGTATTACCCGGATCATCACGGCGACCAGTTTTTTATCCGCACCAACGACAAGGGGCGCACTTTCCGGCTGGTGTCCGCGCCGGTCAGCGCGCCGGGAAAAGAGAACTGGAGAGAAATTCTCCCTGTCCGGCCTGATGTTATGCTGAATGACATTGAGGTCTTTGAAGATTTCTATGCCTTGGTGGAGCGTGAGAACGGTCTGCCACAGCTGACGATCGTGAACTTTGCTGATGGCGGGAAGCAGCGCATCACTTATCCAGAGCCGGTCTACACGGCCTCGGTTCAGGTGAATCGCGAGTACAAGACGAAGAAATTGCGCTACGCCTACCAGTCACTGGTCACGCCAGCATCGGTTTTCGATTACGACGTAGAAAAACATACGTCTACGTTACTGAAGCAGACGGAGGTCCCCGGCGGTTACGATGCCTCGAAGTACCAGTCAGAGCGCGTGTGGGCCACGGCCAAAGACGGCGTAAAAGTTCCTGTCTCTCTGGTATACCGCAAGGACCTCAAGAAGGCTGACGGTTCCAACCCGCTTTATGTTTACGCTTACGGATCGTACGGGGCAATTCTTCCTGTTACGTTTGGTTCCACCCGGCTTTCACTGCTGGATCGTGGCGTGGTAATGGCGTATGCGCACATCCGAGGCGGCGGCGATTTGGGCAAGCCCTGGCATGATGCCGGCCGAATGATGAATAAGATGAATACTTTCACTGACTTCATCGCGTGCACGGAATACCTGGTGGCAAACAAATTTGGTTCGCGGGAGAAGATCGCGATAGAAGGCGGATCGGCGGGCGGACTGCTGATGGGCGCGGTTACGAATTTGCGGCCAGACTTGTTTAAGGCAGTGGTTTCACACGTTCCCTTCGTCGATGTAATGAACACTATGCTCGATGCGTCATTACCGCTCACCGTGGGAGAGTACGAAGAGTGGGGCAATCCCAATGAGAAGCCGGCCTACGATTACATGGTGAAGTATTCGCCATACGACAACCTCAAGAAGGGCGCGTATCCGGCGCTGCTGGTGAAAACGTCTTTCAATGACAGCCAGGTAATGTACTGGGAACCCGCAAAATATGTGGCCAAGCTGCGCACGCTGAAGACAGATAAAAACGTCCTGCTGCTGAAGACCAACATGGCCGCCGGCCACGGTGGAGCATCCGGAAGGTATGATCACTTGAAGGAAATTGCGTTCGATTATGCCTTCATACTGGCACAGTTGGGAATAAGCAACTAGCGGTTAGCAATTAGCCGAAAACAATTTCACCGCAATGGACGCAAAGGCCGCCAGGGAAATCTGCTAAATTCCCTTGCGTTCTTTGCGGTGCAAATATTTCTGTGCAGGGGCGACTATGCTGCTGGTTTGCGGCCCTTCTTCAGTTCCTCATCGGTTCGTTCGCGCGACTTGCCGCTCGCTTCCAGATGTAAAGGGTCGGCGCCAGGGTCTTCGCCTTCTGACTCGCCGGTTTCCGGGTTTGCAATGTAGAGCAGGTCAGATAGATCGCTGGCGTGCTCTTCTTCTTTTCTCAGCAACTCTTCCACCAGGGTGCGGGTAGTGGGATCATTGGTGCCGAAATAGCGGACCATCTCCTGATAGACCTCAATCACCATGCGCTCGGCGATCAGGTCTTCTCGAATCATCTCCGCCAGGGTTTCACCTTCAACATACTGTGAAATGGAGCGCTCCAGCAGGCCTTTGGGATCGAAATTGGGCTTGCCCCCCAATTGCTGGATGCGTTCCGCGAGCGAGTCGGCGTGTTCGCGCTCATCGTCGGCGTGTTCCTTGAATTCGTCCGCTACGCTTTTGGCGTGAACGCCTGTGGCCATGAAGTAGTGATGCATGTAGCGCAACACGCAGACAATTTCCGTTGCCAGTGCTTCATTCAAGATTTCAATAGTTTTGTTTACGTCGCCTTTGTAACCCTCGGTTACGGCGCCGTCTTCCATCTTGTGAATAGCGCGCTGGCGTATCTCCTGGATGTCTCTAACAAAATGTGGCATAAGGTCCTCGTCTGGGCGGGATAGTTGGGAGTAACAGAAATAGGATTACAGGGAACGAGTGGAGGATGTCCGCCTGTTGGCAAGAAACAGGTCGGTGAAGATCAGAGCTGTGAAGCCTGAACCTTCTTCGCAAAAAGATGCAGCTCGTTATGTCTGACATCGGACGCTAGAGGGAACTGGTGGAGTGTGAGCAGTTTACCTGCTATGATTTCTCCGTCCTCGACTCTGATAGACACGTCGCCTGTTAGTGCCTGCCTATTTCTGCTGAGAACCAATCTTGATTCTTGTAAAAGGACTTCCATGAAGAAGATTTTTGTAGGTAACTTTTCCTTCAGCCTTTCCGAAGACGAGCTGCGGTCGCTCTTTGCGCCGTTCGGAACGGTTGACAGCGCGACCGTGGTGACGGACAGAGCCACTGGACGATCCCGCGGTTTTGGTTTCGTGGAAATGCCGAATAACGATGAAGCGGAAAAAGCCATTACCGCCCTGAACGGAAAAGATTCCGGCGGGCGAGCTCTGACCGTGAATGAAGCGCGGCCGAAGGTTGACCGTGGCGGCCGCGGCGGAGGAGGCGGTGGCAGGGACGATTATTCCGGACATGCACGCCAGCCTCGCGAACCTCGCTGGTAAGTAGCCAAACCAAACCCGCGCGGCACGCTAGAATCGGAAGGCTGCTGCGCGCTCTGTAATCCCTATTCATAGATTCCTCCCCGCGCGGATCAGGCGGCGATCTCAGGCATGGGTGTGTCTGTCCGTTTTGTTCGAGATCCAGCTGCGTAAACATCACATACGCCTATCGCCGTCGTTAAAAAATTCGCAGTCCAATAAAAAAGGCCGCACCCAGGAAGGATGCGGCCTTTGAGGAGCGTAAGCTGTTATTTCTGCTACCGGATGCGACGGGCGATCATCTGCCACGACGTTCCGTTCCAGAAGAGGAGGCCGCGTACCTGCACGTTGCCGCCATTGGCGACAGTCACGCGGATGTCGGTAGAAGCAGTTTTGGTTACGTGAACCACGGTCTGTCCGGAGATGGTTCTGAGGGCCGAATCAGAGGCCAGATTGATGTCGAAGGTGCTGGCGGCGGCGTTTGCGACGGTACCGAAAACACCTTGCTGCTGCAGGTTGATTTTGTCAGGGCTGATGGCGCCGTTCGCGGGCGGCACAGCCACATCGGTGTCGACTTCAATGCGCTGACCCTGATGGATGGTCGTCGCACTGAAAGGGAAGGTGGCGCTG
>DASYKK010000474.1:0-4809 GCA_035995565.1 Candidatus Angelobacter sp. | reverse complement strand
TTGTGGGAATGGTCTCCATCATCGCTGGTTATACCCTGGTGGCCGCGTTTATCCGCAAAGAAGGTCTGCGGGTCTTTGTAGCCATGGCGGAAGTCCGCCTGGCGGCCGAAGTCCATCAGGCGCTTGTACCGCTGGTTGCACGCCGTATTGGAGAATTTGAGTTCTACGGCGTCTCTGTGCCCAGCGGGCAAATCGGCGGCGACCTGGTAGACCTGATGGAGCACGGCGCGGAATGGACTGCATACGTGGCTGATGTTTCCGGGCATGGTGTTCCGGCGGGAATGATCATGGCTATGGTCAAGAGCGCTGCGCGCATGGGTTCGGCGAATGGCGTAGGTTTGTCCAGTCATTTGTCTGATCTCAATCGTGTGTTGCTGTCGGTGTCCGCGCCAAATGTCTTTGTGACCTTTGCCTGCGTGAGCGGTTCCGGCGGCGGCAACATCCAGTTCTCGCTCGCCGGACACCTGCCTGTCCTTCACTACCGCAAACAGATGCAAACAGTTGAGGAACGGCTGGTTTCGAATCTTCCGCTGGCCATCATGGCAGACGCACAGTTTGACGCTGCCAACATTGAGTGCGAAGCGGGCGATGTCCTGGCGATCCTGACAGATGGCTTCACCGAAGCCGCTGATGCTGGCGGAAACGAACTTGGATTGGAGCCTCTGAAAGAAGCGTTGCTCAATAACGCAGCCAAGCCTCTGGAGCAAATTGCCACCCAGTTTCGCAATCGATCTTTGGCCCAGGGAAAACAGATGGACGACCAGACCGTGCTGCTCGTCCGCAGGACCGCACCTTCCTAGAGCTTCATAGCGCAACAGCTTCCCGTTACCAGTACAATATCGCTTCATTAAAGTAAGGAGGCATTCATGCGCGCCGTGCTGTGCAAAGAGTGGGGTGGACCGGAAAAACTGGTGGTCGAAGATGTTCCTTCGCCCGCAATCAAAGAGGGCGCGGTGCGTATAGCCATACACGCCGTGGGCATCAATTTCGCCGACCTCCTTCTGATCTCCGGACAATACCAGGAAAAACCTGCGTTTCCGTTCACGCCCGGCATGGAATGCTCCGGCACGGTGACGGAAATCGGCGCGGGCGTTACCACGTTCCGCGCTGGCGATCGCGTAATGGCTCTCACCGGCACAGGCGCATACGCGGAAGAGGTCGTTGTAGACGCCAACCGCGTTTACAAAATTCCTGACTCTATGGATTTCATCTCCGGCGCGGGCTTTCCCGTAACTTACGGCACGTCGCACGGCGCTTTTGACTGGCGCGCGCATTTGAAGCCCGGCGAATGGCTGCTGGTCTTCGGCGCTGCCGGTGGCGTGGGGCTTACCGCGGTTGAGATCGGCAAAGCCATGGGCGCGACCGTGATTGCCTGCGCTAACGGCCCGGAAAAACTTGTGATTGCCAAAGAACACGGCGCTGATCACCTCATCGACTATTCGCGCGAAGACATCCGCGAGTGTGTGAAGACTCTTACTAACGGCCGCGGCGCCGACGTGGTCTATGATCCAGTCGGCGGCGATGCCTTTGACGCCAGCCTGCGCTCCATCGCGTGGGGTGGGCGTGTCATTATTATTGGCTTCGCTTCCGGACGCATTCCCCAGGCCCCGGCCAACATCCTGCTGGTCAAAAACATTGACGTCATCGGCTTCTATTGGGGCTCTTACCAGGTGCGCCAGCCTCAACTTTTGCGCGATTCTTACGCCAAGCTGCTGCGCTGGTTTGAAGAAGGCAACCTCAAGCCGCACGTCTCGCGATACTTTGACCTTAAAGATGTCGCACAGGCCATGGAACTGCTACGGCAACGGAAGTCGATAGGCAAAGTCGTGCTGACGACGGGGCGGTAGTTTGGGAAGCTTGGCTGGTTTTGGGTTTTCAATGACCCGATTACCAATCTACCCGGCCCCTCCCCCTATGCCTCGACTAGGATTCTAAAAGGCTTACCCAATTCAATCCCAGGGATACTGCCATTTTTCCTTTGTGTTCCTTCGTGTCCTTTGTGGTTAAAGGCTTTTCCGATCTCCCGATCCCTGCAGCCCTCTGCCTGCGTCCTTCAGCCAGATGCCCACCCCCCATAGCACTGTTGTTGAAAACAAAAGCTAAAGTGCAATTCGACAGTACTGTCGACCGAGCAGTCGAAGCCTCTTTCTGTGTTTTTCAGCGGTCCAATCTGGCCCAATTTCAGCCTCGTTTTCGGGTTCTAGCTATTCGGTAAGCAGAGGGTCGCGAACCCTTGCAACTACCATGCACTCGGTGCTCGCCTTAGCTAATTGCCATTAGCCACGAGCTAGCAGCTTCTTTTGTCAAAGATCACAGCCCAGGGCACACTACAACCTCAAGGCCTAATACCAGAGTCTACCATTTGTTCGCCCAGTGTCAAGCCGAGCGATTGAGGCGCTCAGATCATGATTAAGACCAATTTTACTCGCCTTTTCAGCAACTCTGGATTAAACTCCGCACACATGAAGAGCACGATACTTGTCCTGCTGTTCGTTCTGGTCGGATGCGGCGGTTCCATGTCTCCTGCCCCTCAACCTTCAGTCCCTCGCTCTGGCACCGTATTTCTTGGTGATTCTATTTTCATCCGATGGGACTTAAGCTCTTACTTCCCAGGCAAGGGATACATCAATGCTGGAATTGGCGGGCAGAACACTTCGCAAATCCTTGCCCGTGTTAGCGACACCATCTCGGGGGAAAATGTGTGCGGTGGAGATGCGGGAATTATCAACTGCCAAACTATTGCGCCTCCGAAGACAATCGTGATCTATGCCGGGTGGAACAACCTATTCCAAGGAACAGCGCCACAAGATGCAATTAGTGATATTCGGAAGATGGCCTCGCTCTGTAGGTCTGCTGGCGTTCTCCCGATCATCGTTACGGTCTACCATTTCGATCCCGCCTTTACTGGTGGAGATCCGTTCGATGGCCGAGCCGACGCAATTGATATAGGCATACGAGAGGTTGGAGCAGATCTGGGTATTCCGGTTATAGACTTGGAGCAGGTTTTCTCCGGCCAGTCTGGGTATACCCTCGATGGCGTTCACCCGATCAGTGCTGGATATTCGCAGATGCGGGACACCTTCAACCTTGTACTTAATTAGTATGGAACCGACACGCGAACAATGGAAAGCCAAAAAAGTGGAAGCCCTGGGCTTTAAGCCCAGGGTGAGCGAAGCGAAAAGGGGCAGTATTCATGCCCTTGCTCAGATCGAAATCAACAGGGCGAGGAATCTCTATCCCCTCGACCAGCCTGTCATTCTGAGCGGAGCCGGAGCGAAGGCGAACGGCGCAGTCGAAGAATCCCGAGGATGCCGGTTGTGACCATGCAGCTACAGGGAGTTCTACCGAAACAGTTTGGGGAGAACGCCTTGATGCAGCGATCGCGGAGGACACTGCACCGGGATCCTTCGACTCGCGCGCGCCACGCTCAGGACGACAACTGGACGGAGCCACGTGTGTTGAGGCGCGCGTTGATGGCGAAATATTCTTGGCCCGGCCGAAGGCGCAGCGACCTAAAAAGAAGGTCAACCGGAAGTTCGCGCTCGCACATGATTAAATAAGCACTTCATGAAATTTCTCTGCCCCCTTCCATTCCTTCTGCTCCTCGCCTTCACTTGTCCTCTCCCTGGGCAAATGTCGTCGAACACTCCTCCCCGCATCTTCTTCTCCGATCTTGAAAGCGGCCCCAACACCGGCGGGCAGAACAATCGCGGCGTATGGGTAACGATCTGGGGCAAGGGCTTTGGCGAGGAACGCGGCAGCTCGACGGTGACAGTTGGCGGAGGCGCGGCAGTGGAGTATCCCATATGGACTGATACAAAGATCACGTTCCAACTGGGAGCGGCGGCGAAGACAGGTGACCTTGTCGTCAACCCGAAAGGGAAGAGCGGCAACAGCAGCAGCAATGGCATCCCCTTCACTATCCGCCCAGGAAGGATTTATTTCGTCGCGGTGAATGGCAGCGATCGCCACAATGGAAGTTTTGCGTCGCCGTGGAAGACTATTGTCCAGGCCAAGAATCGGATGTCCGCCGGGGACGTGACTTATATAAAAGATGGCGTGGCGCAGACTTCTGAAGACAATTTCACCGCGTACCTGAGCATGGACAATGGTGGCGGAAACAATTCCGGCAAGCCGGGCGCGCCGAAAGCGCTGGTGGCGTATCCCGGAGCGCGGGTAACGATTGGCAAGGCGCATGGCCTGGGCGTAGATTTTGGCATTCGTACGCCGAACATTGCCGCGCGCGAAGATTACTGGGTGATTTCACAGCTGCATATCGTAGGCGGCAAGCAGGCCATTGATATGAGCGGGACAGGCTGGAAGATTGTTGGCAATGATATTGAGTGTCCCGGCGGCGATGGCCAGGTGGGCTGCGTGGAAGCGAGCCAGGCCAGCCGCATCAGGTTTTATGGGAATGAAGTACACAACGCCGGTGCGGGACCAGTGGCATCAAAGTTTTATCACGCGGTTTATTTCAGCACTGATTCCAACCATATTGACGTGGGCTGGAACCATATTCATGACAATTTCACTTGCCGTGCCATTCAGTTTCATTCGTCGCCACTGTGCCGGCCGGGTTGCGGTGCCAGGGACGAAACGGGGCGCGATCAGTTCGATCTTCATGTCCATGACAACCTGATTCATGGCGATAGCTGTAACGGAATCAACTTTGCCACAGTCGATCCCAGCAAGGGCGCGGTGGAAGCCTATAACAACGTGATCTACCACGTTGGGCTGGCCGATCCGAAAGATGGGGGCGCATTCTCGTGTATTTATGTTGCTGGGATAACGAATAACGGCCGCGCCGGC
>DASYKK010000473.1:0-2422 GCA_035995565.1 Candidatus Angelobacter sp. | reverse complement strand
CGTCCACGCGGCGAATCCATCTCCATGCCCAGCACTTTGTACGTAGGGCAGTGGTTCAGGCACAGGCCACAATGGACGCACGTTGACAGCAGCTCCCAGCTTGGCTGGTCTTTGCCTGCCGCAATCGGCTGCAGATTCGGTTCGTGGACGTGGGGTTGAAAAGCAGTCTCAGACAATGAATCTTCCCCTGTTCAGAATATTTTTCGGATCGATAGCGCGCTTCACCGCGCGCATCATGTTCACGTCCGTCGGAGTGGTGCCCCAGATGTCGAAGTGAGCCTTGGCTTCCGTGGGGCAATGCGCCACTTCAGCCGACGAGCCCTGCGGCAGCATTCCGCGAAACGCAGAAACGCAGTTGGCATACTGCATGGCGGATGGCGGATCCACTGACAATGGCATGAGCGCCAGCACCAGATTGCCCGTGGCTGCTCTGCCGACAGCGGCGGGAATCATGTTGTAATCCGGAGCGACGCGCTGCATCGCCTGCAGGGCCGGACCCACGTTCTGGATAGCCAGGTGCGTGTACAGCGCCATGGCATTTCTGTGCCGCGCCAGCACGCTTTGCTCGAAGTGTGAGATCCATCCCCACAACTTGTCTTCTTCTGCGCCTTCCAGCATCTGCGTCACGGCTGAGCCGAGTTCGCGCGTATAACGGGCCAGCACGTTGTCGCTACCCGTGGCGCGCAGCACAATCTGCCACTCCACCGCAGGCAATGAAACCGGCTGCTCCGGCGCGTAATCGTCTGGATCGTGTACGGTTCCCTCGTCGTGCAGATACTCTGAGGCTCCCGGCGAAATTATTTCCATGCACATGGGCGTGAGCGGCGACTGAAAAAGCCGCGTCCGGAATTGCAGCGCTTCTTCCAGCGAGTGAAACGAGCAGGCAAACGTCCGCGTCTGCCGCGGGCGGGGAAAGACCTTGAAATTCGCCCTCGTAATTACCGCCAGCGATCCATAGCTGCCGGTGAGCAGCTTCATCAGGTCATACCCGGCGACATTTTTAACCACGCGTCCGCCGCCTTTCACTACTTTGCCATCAGCGGTGACGAACTGTATGCCAATGCAAAAATCCCGCATGTGGCCGAACGTCGATTTAAGCGGCCCCGCCGCGCCCGTGGCCAGCAATCCGCCAATCGTCGAGCGCTCCAGGCTGGCCGCGTCGCATGGCACCCATTGCTGATGTGGGGCCAACTGGCGCTGCATCTCGGCGAACGGCATGCCTGCTCCCACGGCAATGGTCAAATCGCCCGGATCATATTCTTCAACTTTGTTTAGCCTCGTGGTGCTCACCAAGATGTCGATTCGTTCCGGCACGCAGCCAATCTGCTGCTTCGTGAGTCCGCCCGCGGGGGCCACAACCAGGTCGCGCTCGTTGGCCAGCCGCAGCACGTCGCCCACTTCGTCGGCTGAGCCAGGATAGACAACTGCCGCCGGGACCACGCCATTGATTTCAAAATCAGTGCGCTTGACGTTACTGTCGCCCACAATTGCAGCCAATTCGCGATCGACAGAAGCTGGTGACGTCACGGTGCTCATGCCGGTAATCCTGCTACCGGCTCAAACTTGGGTTTAGGCAGCGGCCCGGTAATTTCGCGGCAGAAGTGCAAATCTGGAATCATCTTCTGCGGATTCAGGATCGATTCCGGATTAAAGGCATTGCGCAAGCGCACCATGACTTCGAGATCGTCCTCGGTAAACATGGCCGTCATCAACCCCATTTTTTCCAGGCCTACTCCGTGTTCGCCCGTGATGGAGCCGCCAAACTTCAGGCAGCACGCCATGATTTCTTTCGCCGCCTTGCGGCTGTCCTCTGTCTGCTTGGGATCGCGGCTATCGAACAGGATCAATGGATGAAGATTGCCGTCGCCCGCATGAAACACGTTTCCGATAATCAGCCCGTACTTCTTGCTGATGCGCTCGATCTCGGCCAGCGTGTATGGGACCTTGGTGCGCGGAATCACGCCATCCTGAGTGTAATAAGAAGGTGAAACGCGCCCGACCGCCCCGAACGCGGTTTTGCGTCCCAGCCACAAAAGCTGACGCTGCTTCTCGTCTTTCGCGTGCCGGACTTCCCGCGCCTTCTGCTGCATGCAGACGGCGCTTACCGCCTCGGCTTGCTCGTTCACGGTTTCGCGCATGCCCTCGAGCTCAATCAGCAGCACCGCCGCCGCGTCTTCCGGATATCCCGCGTGTACGTTGGCTTCAACGCAACGCACCATCCAGCCATCCAGCATTTCCAGCGCCGCCGGCGTAACGCCGCTTTGCGTGATCGCAACAACCGTATTGGCCGCGTCTTCTACGGTGTTGTAGATGGCCAGCAGCGTAGCCACATGCTCCGGGAGCTTGGTCAGCTTCACCGTGATTCGCGTCACTACGCCCATGGTGCCTTCCGAACCCACAAAAAAACCGGTCAGGTCCAGAC
>DASYKK010000472.1:0-10077 GCA_035995565.1 Candidatus Angelobacter sp. | reverse complement strand
GGTCTGGATGAGCAGGCCAAAAATGAAAGGCGCGGCCACGCCGCCGACGAGCGTTCCGGCGGCATAAAAGACGGCGATGGCAAGGCCGCGGATTTCAAGCGGAAAGATTTCGCTCACCGTGAGATAGGCGGAGCTGGCGGCCGCCGAGGCGACGAAGAAGATAATGGTCCAGCAGAGCGCCTGGGTTTGTGCGGTGAGCAGGCCCTGCTGGAAGAGCCATCCGCTCAGGGCCAGAAGGATGCCGGAGAGCGCGTAAGTAATAGTGATCATCTGGCGGCGGCCCACCGTATCAAACAGGCGGCCGAGCACGAGTGGGCCAACGAAGTTCCCCAGCGCGAACGGAAACAGATATAGCCCCACTTTTTCTGCAGGCAAGTCGTAAAACTTGACCAGCACGAGGGAATAAGTAAAGAAGATTGCGTTGTAGAAGAAAGCCTGTGAGGTCATGAGCGCCATGGCCAGCCATGACCGCGAAGGATGCTGCACGGCGATGGCGTGCCAGATTTCGCGAAACGGAGTGTGGCTCCGCGGACGAATGCGGACGCGTGCATCGGGCGGCGGCAGCAGCTCAGGATGATCAGTGACCCGGCGTTCGATCTCGCGCATGATCGCTTCGGCTTCAGGTTCACGGCCGTGGGTCATGAGCCAGCGCGGGCTTTCAGGAATGGCATGACGGAGAAAAATCACGATCAGCCCCAGCACCGCGCCGATCCCGAATGCCAGACGCCAGCCCAGGCTGATGGGAACGATGCCGGTATCAAGCAGTCCGATGACGGCTGCAGCGCCGATGGCAGCGCCAATCCAGAAGCTGGCGTTGATGATCAGATCAACGCGTCCGCGGACGCGGGCGGGAATGAGCTCGTCGATGGCGGAGTTGATGGCCGAATATTCGCCGCCGATGCCTGCGCCAGTCAGCGCACGGAACAACGAGTACGAAGCGAAGTTCCAGGACAAGGCCGTCAGCGCGGTGGCCGTGAGATAGAGCAGAAGCGTAATGGTGAAAAGGCGTTTGCGTCCGAGGCGGTCTGTGAGGTAGCCGAAGAAGAGCGCGCCGGTCACGGCGCCGACGAGATAAAAGGTTGCGCTGGCGCCGATCTGTGGGTCGGTGAGGCCCAGCGTATCCGGACGCTTGAGCACCGCGCCTACGGCGCCGGCCAGCGTGACTTCGAGTCCATCAAGCACCCAGGTAATGCCCAGCGCGATTACGACCAGCCAGTGCCAGCGGCTCCAGGGCAGACGGTCAAGACGCGCGGGAATGTCACTTTCGATAATCGAGTGACTGATGGTTTCGGTAGCCACGCGGAATAGGAATGCAGGACGCAAGCCGCAGGATGTCCGAGAGGAATAGAGCGGAGGGCCTGCTATCCAGTGTGCCGTGCGCGGTTTTGGCGGAAAGACGGCAGTTCACCACGATTGGCGCAGTGCAGGCATCTAATCACGCATGCCTGCCAAAGGACACCGACTAGGTTTTTTGATCATTGAATCAGAGCGCACCGATGGACTTTCCACGCGCAAACTGCTGCTGGAATCGGCCAAGCACAACGTGGTTACTGCCTACTCCGCGAAGGAAGGCGTGGAGATGTATAAGCGCTTCCCCAATGTTGACGCCGTCTGCATTGAAGCAGAGCTGAAAGACTTGAAAGGCGCAAGCACAGCCAGGAGCATACGAGAGATCAATCCGAAGATTCGGATTGTGGGGTTGAGCCCGAGGCTGGCGGCGCGTTGCGAATGGGCAGACAAGACCATTGACTCCCACGATCCTAATGCTCTTCTTGAGTTGCTGGAACAAATGGGTGGCCGGACCGATATTAGCTGATCTTTTGATTGACGAACTCTGATCGGCGCAAGGCGAGCTGGGGATCATCGGCAGCCAAGGTCGCTTACTTTGGTTACCTTCCATCTTGTCCTCGGCGGGACCACAATACTCTGATGGCAAGCGCAACAACGTACGAACTGCACGCAAGCACCATTGACGCGATCGCCCCGGGGCGGGTGCGTTTTATTGAGCACATGGGCAAGCGTGTCCTGTTTATTAATTACTCGCATTGTGATGTGGCGATGCTGAAGGCGGTGGCGGAAGAGGGCCATCGCGTGATTGCCCTGGAGCCACCCAACAGCGTGCTTACACTGAATGACATGACGGGCACCACCTTCGACAAGGAGTCAGTTGCGGTAGTGCAAGCCAGAGTGGCAGCTAACGCACCTTATGTGCGCCGAGCCGCCGTGATCGGCATCAGCGGATTGCAACGCCTGATCTATGAAAGTGTGCAGATTTTTACCCGGCGGCGTTTGCCGCTGTTTGAAAGCCGCCAGCAAGCCCTGGCCTGGCTGGTTCAAGAGTAACGTTCCACCCGGAAATGTTGCTGCTTAAGTGTTCAAAACAGTTGTTTGCGGCGCGCTCTCCTGCTAAAGTTTGAGCGCAACGAACCCCCTTTAAAAAGTTGTGTCTTCCAGGAGCGTTACCATGTCGCGAATGATCCGCTTGATCTGCTCTTTAACTCTTTTGGCCGTCACCTGCGCTGCCCAGACCTCGGGCAAAAAGCGCGTTGCCGTGCTCGACTTTGACTATGGCACTGTCCAGGATTATGTGTCCTCCATTTACGGCACGAACCAGGACGTAGGCAAAGGTATTACGGACATGCTGGTGGAAAAGCTGGTAAAAGACGGCAAGTATTCCGTTATCGAGCGCAAGTCCCTCGACAAGATTCTGGCGGAACAGAACTTCTCCAACAGCGACCGCGCCAATCCAGCGACGGCCGCAAAGATCGGCCAGATACTGGGCGTTGACGCCATTATTATGGGCTCCATCACCAAATTCGGTCGCGATGACAAGAGCAAGTCCTTTGGAGGCCTGGGAGTTGGGCCGCGCGCGTTTGGCATTGGGGGCGTGAAGAAGAATGAAGCGAAGGCCGTGTGCGCGATCAGCGCGCGCCTGGTGGATACCAATACTGGCGAGATTCTGGCGGCGGTCACCGGGCAAGGCGAAAGCAAACGGTCGGGAACTTCACTGATCGGTGGCGCGGGCGGAAGTCGAGGGCTTGGCGCTGGTGGCTTTGATACACATGCTTCCAACTTTGGCCAGACGCTGCTGGGCGAAGCTGTAACCCAGGCCGTAACGGAGGTAGGCGGCCAACTGGGGGCTTCGGTCGCAAACGTTCCCACGCGCAAGGTTGAGGTTGCCGGAGTCGTGGCCGACGTAAGCGGCAACACTTTGATCATTAATGTCGGAAGCAAGACCGGATTGAAAGTCGGCGACAAACTTGAAATCAGCCACGCCGGCCGCCAGATCAAAGACCCTGCAACAGGAAAAGTCTTGAAGACCATCACCACCAGGATTGGCGAAGGCACCGTAACTGAGATCGATGCGGATTCCGCAACGCTCAGCTTCAGTGGCACTGGCGCAGCCAAGGTAGGAGATGTTGCAAGAACACCGTAACTGAATTTTGACCGCGGACTATTCTGGGCTCGCTCGGACAGGGCGAGCCCAAGCTATTTGAAAACAGCGTTGGCGATTACTTGCCCTTCTTTTCGGTCTTGCCTTCGGCTGCGGCCTTGGCGGCGGCTTGCTGGGTAAGCGCGTGCTCTACCACGCGTTGCATGTCAGGTACGGGAGCAGGCTTGCCGGTCCAGATCTCAAATTGGCGTGCGCCTTGCTGGACAAACATTTCTGAACCAGGAATCACGTGCATGCCGCGGGCGCGCGCCATCTTGATCATTTTAGTTTCCGCCGGCGTATAGACCATTTCAAAGAAATATTTTGCCTTCATTTCCTGCTCAGTCAGAGGCAGCGGATCTTTATTGCCTTCCATGCCCGCAGGCGTGGCATTGATGATCACATCAAATTCCAGCTTCTTCAGCATTGTCCGATTAATGGCCTTGGCTTTGGCTTGTTTGGCCAGTTTCTGTGCCGCTGCGGCGTTACGGCTCAGGATTGAAACTTCAGCGCTACGCTCTTTTAGTCCAAAAACGGCGGCTCGGGCCGCGCCTCCCGCGCCCAGCACCAGGATTCTTGTTCCCTGCAGGCGAATGCGCAGTTCCAGCGGACGGACAACGCCATTTACATCTGTATTGAAGCCGTAGAGCTTGCCGTCGTGGCTGCGCACCACTGTGTTGCAGGCGCCGATCTTGGCTGTCCACGGGTCGCTCTTATCCAGATGCTTCAGAATTTGCTCTTTGTATGGCATGGTAATGCTGAGCCCGGCGATGGGAATATGCTGCACGCAGGCCATCAGGTCTTCCATGGTTTTGGCATGCAGCGCCAGATAAACGGCATTCACGTTCTCCCGCCGGAACGCGGTGTTCAACATCGCGGGTGAGAGTGAATGAGCTACGGGATCGCCAGCCACGCCATACACGCGCGTCGCGGCGTCAACCTGGTCAATACGATAGACATCGCGCAGCGCGCGCGCGGTTAATTGTCCTGGCGCGGTTTCTTCTCCGGGATTAGCGGCAGCAAAAGTGAACTGACTTCCGGCCCGTACGGAAAGCACCCGGCTGATTACCCCCTGCTCTCCCATGCACAGCCCGATCAAAGAATGCGCGTGGCTGTACTTCTCCAGGAACTTCATCATCACTACGTTGTCATAGAGAGAATTTGCCGTGGTAACGATCTTGATGAAGTCAGAAGGATGCTGCTGCATTTTGGCAAAGGTATCTTCAAGCTTTTTTGTGCCACGGAAATCGTGATAAGAGAGGATCAAATGGGCGGAACGGCGCAAGCGACTGAAATCAGCGGGTTTAAGCTGCGCTGCGGTTTCCAGTTCAACGTCCACCAGATGGCAGCCTAAGCTGGCAGCTTTTACCAGCACGTCAATCTCTGCGGCAATGGAACCCTTGAATTTCCCACCATTGGCGACGCGCCGGCAAGTGGCCACAATCAGCGCTTCGGGATGAAATTCCACGAACGTTTTCAGCTTCGGCAGTCCCGACGCTGGATTGGAAAGATAGTCTAACCTGAACTCAATAAAGGGGTTATCCCGGACAGCCAAGTCTGCTTTTTGCACCATTTCCGCGGGATTGGAAGCGGCAATGGCCACACATACCCGGGGCAGCCGGGCAGGCAGGAATCTTGGTGCGTAACTCGATGATGTTCCATTCATTAGATTTACAAAGGGCTGGCCATCATACGTGAGCGAAAATCACAGATTCAAGCACCGAATGCAAGAAGTGAATTGAACTTCTGTAATTAAGCGTATCTGCTTAGTAAATAAGAGTTTAGTTGAAGTCGAACGAAAGGCGGTGATATGTTCCACCCGGGACATTGCGCGTCCCGTGGGAGAGAAGTGTTCTCCTGCAGAGGCGTACTGGAGGAAGTATGAAGAGTTTTGGACTAGTGCCGCTGGCTTTGGCAGGGATGCTTTTGTCGAACCTGGGCTATTCACAACAGACACAACCTGCTCAGCCCCAACCGGCACAGCCGGCACAAAGATCGCAAGAGCATGCCGCCAATCTTAATGTCGGCAATACCCCTACGCGCAGTGACATGTATTGCTCTGGCTTTCTCACGACCGAAAAGGTCCCGGACAAGATGTTCGTCGCGGCCGGACACAATAGCCCCGACCAGACGCGGTATGCCGGGCCAGCCGACGTGATATTTATTCACGGCCAGGGCATAAAGGAAGGCGAGCGCTACCAGATTGTCCGGCACGTGAAAGACAACAACCATTACGAAATATTTCCCGGACAAAAAGCCGCCGTTCGAAACCTCGGCGTGCCTTATCTCGAGCTGGCAATCGTGACGGTGACGGATGTGCAGAAGAGCACGGCGGTAGCGACATTTGACCTGAGCTGTGCTGACGTGATCCCGGGTGACATCGTAATTCCACTGGTAGAGCGTGAAGCTCCGCCATTCCGTAAGGTCTCTCTGGACCGCTATACGCCACCCACGGGAAAACCTCAGGGCCGCATTGTAATGGCCAAGGAATTTGATTCCTTCCTGGGATCCAAGTACAAGGCATATCTGAATATCGGCTCGGACAAGGGCCTGAAGCCTGGAGATTATCTCCGCGCCACACGTACTTATTCATATTCCTACCATGATCCGGTTTCCGGGCTCTCGCTCAAAGCCACTGAATACGACGACACGCAAATGAATCCGCAGAAGCTGCCGCGAGGCGATGTTTCCAGCCTGCCGCGCCGGACGCTGGGAGACTTGATCGTCCTTCAGGTGCGCCCGAAGAGCTCCACGGCTATGGTGTTGACGGCGCTGGAAGACATCTCAGTGGGTGACGGAGTTGAAGTGATGGATACCAGCGATGCGCCGGTCCTGCCGCCAATCACCCCCTCCTTCACCAATGCGCCGCAACCAAATGCAGCCAGCGCAAGTACCGCGCCCCCGACGATTAACTGCTCCGCCTCTCCCACCAGCCTGCGTGCCGGTGAAAGTGCCTCGATTAGCTGCCAGGCCGCAAGTCCAGATAACCGGCCTATCAACATCACCTACGTCGCCAATGGCGGCAAGCTTTCTTCTAATCGCAACCAGGCCACGCTCGATACGGCCGATACTGGCCCCGGGCCGATCGCGGTCCGCGCTACCGCTTTTGACGACCGGCAGTTGAGCGCATCGACCGTGGTTACCGTCAACGTGGAAGCTGCAGCGGCTGCGCTGCCCACAGCACAAAAGTTGATGGAACTGGATTACAAACCGAACAGCGGCTATGTGGACAACCGTTCCAAGGCTGTTCTGGACGACGTCGCGTTGAAGTTGCAGCAGGACCCCAACTTGACCGCCGTGCTATCAGGCTCAGCCGATTCTGGCGAGCCTCGCAGCATGGGATTGCAGCGCGCCCAGAATGCCATGGCCTACCTGACAAAGTTTAAGGGAATCGATCCACAACGCATTCAGGTGAAGGCCGGAAGCGAACCTGGACGCAAGGTAGAAGTATGGACACTGCCCGCAGGAGCGGCATTGCCCGGCGCTACGCCTCAACAGCCCCCACAAGGAGCTAGTCAGAACCAGCCGGCACAAACAACGCCGGCTGATCAGCCGCCCGCTACGCCGGTTCCGGCTACACAGCCGCCCGCGGAACAACCTGCAGCCTCACCGCAGCCTACGCCGCCACCGCAGAAGTAAAAGAGCAGGAACGTAAAGACAAAGCACGCTGGCAGAGGGCTAAAAATCGCCGGGAATAATAATCGGGGCCACTGGTTCTTACACTATCTTCTCTAATTCAACTCCTTATGACGGGCCGCACCTCTCATGCGGCCCTTTTTCTTCGATGTACACAACTGGGTAATCAGCATTCGTTCTGCAAGGGGTTCTTAGCAGCCATAGTCCGCTCAGGGCTGGTCAGTGCCTCCTGCCCACAGGAAGTTCCCCCCGCCATCGGAATACCATTTGTTGTTGCCATTCACGGTATCGCCCAGGAACACAGTGCTTACCTCCACAACAGTCTGGGCCGGAATAGTGCGCACTACCGGCGCCGCCAGGGACGGGGCTCCGCCCCGCAGCCGCAGGTTATTGATGGTCTTGACGCTGATAACTCCGGAAGGAACTACCGGGGCTGCGGGCGGAATGGGTCCCAGGATGTCAGCAATCGCGATGACCCTTCCGGGGCACGATTTGAGAAAGCGAATCTGGTGATGGCGAATCACGTGGTCCTCATCGAGCGGAATTTTCCAGCGCTGGGCAATCTCTCCGACCAGCGCGGCGCTAGTGGAAAGCTGTGCGTCGGGCCACTGGTCGTCGGCAAAACCTTCATGCTCAATGCCGATGGTGTAGAAGTTGGGATTGATAAAGCTGCCCGGCGCTCTCCCGGGCTTCAGTCCTGACCACGTAGGCTGGTCAATGGTGCCGGCATGAAACGCGGTGTCTTTTTCATCCACATACTGGTGGATATCACCGGCCTTATTCACGCAGTAATGGGCGGAGACCCTGGCGTTAGGGTCATTGAACTGCATATCAATGCTGCGCAGGCTGCCTTCGCCGATATGGATAACAATGGCTTCCGGCTGAAACCCGGATGGCCGTCCCAACCGGAAGTTTACCGCGGCACAACCGACAAATGTTTTCTGCATGGCTCAGCTCCTAGCCTACCGCGTTTGGATCACCCTGCTCGCCCGCCACGGCGACGCGTACAACCGTGGCTGGCGCGCCGGAAGAGTCGTCCACCGGGGTTTGGTTCGTCTGACGAATACAGCGCTGGACCGCGTCATTCTGCGCGACCGTCGAACGCAGCTTTAGCAGGTCTTGCAGGCGTCCATACCAGAATGGCGCGCCCAGGCTCAGCAGCAGCGTGGAAAGCAGGATGCCAGGAAACTTTGCCAGGTTCAATTTGTCCCACCAGGTTTGCCAGTCTGTGGGCAGCGTGATCAGACCAGCGTCGGAGAGCAAATTGTAGTATTGCGTCTGGGCTGAGGCCGTTGTCGGGGCCGGTGAGGGCATGGGTGTGGTTCCTTCGCTTGAGGCCGCGTTCGATGGCGGAGTTGCCGTAGGCGTGCTGGCTGGTGCACTGGTGGAAGCGTGCGCATCCACCGTTGGCGCAGGCGTGGGCGAAGGTGTGGTTTTCCCGCCTGCGGCTGATGAGGATTTCTGCGCGGCTGCTTCAGCTTCCATTACCTTGCTGGCGCCGTTTTTCACCGCGTCGCGGAACTGGTCATCAATAGAAAGCCGGTTCACCAGGGCAAACGTATCCAGTTGCACCGTGAAAGCAACAAGCAGAGCAGCAATAAAAGTGACGATGCGTGCTGTGACAGTAAAACGAGCGCTCACACGATCAATGGTCTGGTCAAACCATCCGTGGACTTTGGCCACAAACTGGCTCCTGGCTTCCTGCAGAATGGCCATGGCATTGCGGACGTCATTCGCCAGTTCAGGGCTGGCTGCTTCCAGTTGCAGTGATGCGGCGCGAATATTCTTCAACGTCCCCGCCGGATCAGTGATGCCGTTTTTCGCCAGCAAATCATCCAGTGCCTTCCTGGCGACCGGTTCGAGCGTGGCCGCGCTTTCTCCCGCGGAAAGTCCCAGCAGAAGCGTCGTGAACTCCTCCCGATGGATCACTTCCCCCAGCTTTCCATTGGCTTCGGCCACCAGCGGATGCTTGAGCAAGGTCTCCGCAATTTTGTCGGCCGCTTCCCTGGGTATGTTGGGATCAATCTGCTTCAACAGGCCGGCGAGTCCTTCCCGCAGATTTCTACCGCGGCTTTGCATCAGGTTGGCCACAAATTGCGTAACGATGGTGACGGCCATACTGAATACCAGCATCACCGTTGCTACGCCAATCACAATATCGAGAGTTTTCAGCATGCTTCCCCCTGCCGCCCGAAGTTATGAGCTATGCGCTATGACTATGGCGCGGCGTCCAAGAAAAATTTGAAAGTAGTCCATTCTTAACGACGTAATTGAGTCCCACTTCCCTTCTTAACATGTCCCTGATATTTGCGCGCGGGTTTCAAAATGGGCTTTGCAGCCACCCGGGCGGCCGAGCAAGGCTGGCAGTGTTGGCGTGGCATCTCGCGGCTGCTGGCGGGGCAGGATAGAATGATGGCGCTCACTGCATCCCCGCCGTGGAAAAGGTGGAAAGAATAAATGGCCGAGGAAACCGCTCCAACATCGCAATTGCGCCGCGCCATGGGCTTCTGGGACGTGCTGCTGTTCAACATCGCAGCCGTGCTGGGTCCGCGCTGGATTGCCGCCGCCGCGCATAACGGCACATCATCTATCAGCCTGTGGGTGGTGGCCGCCGTGCTCTTTTTTCTGCCCACGGCGCTGATCATCATCGAACTTTCCACGCGCTACCCGGCCGAGGGCGGATTGTATGTGTGGAGCAAAGAAGCTTTCGGCGATTTTCACGGCTTTGTGGCCGGCTGGGCATACTGGATTTATACCTTCTTTTATTTTCCCGGATTGCTGACGGCGAGCGTGGCCATGTCGGTCTATATCGGCGGGCCGAAATATGCGTGGCTGGCTGGCAGCCCAAGATACCTGCTCTGGGCCTCTCTGGGACTGCTGGCGATTGCGGTGCTGTTCAATATTGTCGGGCTCGATATCGGCAAGTGGCTACAGAATGCCGGGGGCGTATCCACATACGTTCCGCTGCTGATGCTGGTGGGTATTGGAAGTTATCTGGCGCTACATCG
>DASYKK010000471.1:0-4463 GCA_035995565.1 Candidatus Angelobacter sp. | reverse complement strand
ACCGCAATCGCCGCTCGGTTTAGTCGGCCCGTCACCCATCAAGCCCAAAGCGGCGAATCGGGTGGAACATTTCTGGCTCTGTGGGCCGTGCTCCTCTGAGATGACCCTTACCTATGATCGTCATCGCGGGATTGAGATTGTACGCAAAGTAGTCGGTAAAGCGCCTCTTACCCTGCGCGCCGCAGCTTCCTGATCCATAGAAATCATTTCTATAGCCACTGCCTTCCTCTAAAAAGGCGTCGTTCCCCGTCGCTGTTGCCGTGATCTTTTACAATCCTCCTGATGCCAAGTCCCGCGCCGCCTCGCACGCTCTGGAGCAAGTTTCCGCTCAAAACTGGATATCGCTGGCTGGACCTGCTCCTCCTTTTTGTGCCCGCGGCCATTGTCCTCGATCTGTTGCACGCTTCGCCTCTGTTGATTTTCATCGCCTCGGCTCTTGCCATCGCTCCGCTGGCCAGCGTCCTGGGTGAATCGACAGGCGTCCTGGCTGCCTATTGCGGGCCAGCCATTGGCGGCATCCTGAGTGCCACCATGGGAAATGCCACGGAAATGATCATTGCTCTTTTTGCGCTGCACGCCGGGCATATCAATGTCGTTAAGGCCTCGCTTTCCGGTAGCATCATCGGCAATCTGCTTCTGGTCTTGGGACTTAGTATGGTCGTGGGTGGCATCCGCAACCCGGTGCAACGTTTTTCCCGCAGCACCTCTGCCATGAACAGCACCACTCTGATGATCGCCGTGGCCGCGCTGGTGATGCCGGCAGTTTTCAACCTTACTGTTTTCGGGACGCTCCAGCATCGTGACGTCAACTTGCAAAATCTCAGCCTCTGGACCAGCGGTGTCCTCATCGCGCTGTACATGCTGAACATGCTTTTTGTGTTTCGGACACACCGCGCTAAGTTTGACTCGCAACATCAGGCAGAGGCGGGAGCGCCTAGAACGTCCCGCCGCCAGGCCCTCGTTTCACTGGCTTTGGCGACGGTCCTGATTGCCGGGATGAGCGAAATTCTCGTCAGTCAGATTGCTCCTGTCACCCGGGCGCTCGGCATGACGGAACTTTTTGTTGGCGTGATTGTTGTAGCTCTGGTCGGCAACGCCGCGGAAAATTCCACCGCCATCATCATGGCCCGCCGCAACAGGATGGACGTCTCCATGGCGATTGCAACCGGTGCCAGCACCCAGATTGCTCTCTTTGTCGCGCCGTTCCTGGTTTTTCTCTCCGTCATCGTCGGACACCCCATGACTCTGGTATTCAACGGTTTCGAAATCGCCGCCATCGTTCTTTCAGTTCTGATTATGGAGATGATTTCCTCTGACGGGGAAACCAACTGGTTTGAAGGCGCGCAGCTTCTCGCCGTCTATGCCATCGTCGCGGTGGCGTTCTATTTTGTTCCGGAATAACCGCTCTGCCCTTACTACGGGGGAAGCAGGCATTTATGCCTGCGGTGAAGAGCATCATACCCACTCGTCATCCCGACGGCCGTAAGCGAGCGCCCGCACTCATCAGCCGCGAGTAGGTCCGAGGGATCCGCAGGCGCGAAATTATTAGCCGGCCTTCTATTCAGCCCGCTTCCGATACCCACCGGTCAACGACATCCAGCGTATCTTCAGCGTATCCAGCCCCATGTGGAACCCATCGCGCCAGGGATGGATTTTGGATCGCTCATCATTCCCCCACGCCACCGGCACTTCAGCCACTTCCAGCTTCATGTGATGGGCCAGGTAGATGATCTCCGCGTCGAAGCCCCAGCGATTGACCCTCTGCAAAGGAAATATCATCTTGGCTGCGCGTTGCGTAAATGCTTTGAAACCGCATTGCGTGTCATGGTAAGGGAATGTCAGCACTGTGCGGGTGAACAGGTTGAATGCCCGGGACATGATCTGCCGCTTCAAGGGCTGCCGCTGAAATTGCAGTGAAGGATCAAGCCAGCGCGATCCAATGGCCACTTCCGCGCCTTTTTCCAGAGCGGTAAAAAGCTTGCTTGCTTCTGTGATCGGGGAAGAAAGATCGGCGTCAGTAAACAGAATTATCTTGCCCCGCGCATTCAAAACTCCATTGCGCACGGCATACCCTTTGCCCTGGTTGCCGGGGTTCTCGATCAGCCGCACCTCAGGATGGTCAGCGGCAAACTCGCTGACGAAACCGGCCGTATCGTCGCGCGACCCGTCATTCACCACCACGACTTCGGCGCTCCAACTTTGTGCGCGGATATGTTTCAGCACCTGCTCCAGCGTCGCGCCGATGCGGGCGCGCTCATTGTAAGCAGGTACGACGATACTGTACTGCGGCTGTGCTGCTTGCAAACCTTCATTTGACAAGGGGAACTCGATTGCCAGGCTCATGCGGCTTGTTCCTTCGTTTTGAGCATCGAGAAGAACTCAGGTACAAGGTTGGGGTCCCAGTATCCTCGTGCTGCTTCCTCGAGCATGGTGCGCTTAGCCTCGTCATGGGTCAACGCCGGTTTATACGGGCGGGCCGTTCGCAACGCATCGTACACATCCACCACCTGGAGAACCCGCGCCAGCAATGGAATATCGTATCCCGTAAGCCGGTCCGGATAACCGCTGCCGTCCCAATGCTCATGGTGGTGGCGGATAATCGGCAACACGTTGCGAAATGACTTCAGCGGACGGCAAATCGCCTCGCCGATCACCGGATGCTGCTTCATAATCTCCCATTCGTCTGGGGTCAGGCGCGTGCCTTTTTTGAGGATTTCGTCCGGAATAGAAACCTTCCCCAGGTCATGCAGATAGCCGCCACGCTTCAGTGCAATGATGCTGTCGCCATCCAGACCTATATGGTGTCCCAGGTCGGCCGCGTAATGGGCCAGCCGCTCGCAGTGGTTGCCGGTATACGGATCGCGCGATTCAATTCCCAGCGCCAGCGCCACCAGCACAGCCTCGGCATTTTCCAGTTCGTCGGTAAACTCTTTGAGCTTCAGCAGTGACTTGACGCGGGCAAACAGCTCTTCCGGATACAGCGGCTTGCTCAGGAAATCGTCTGCCCCGGCTTCAATGCCGCGAACACGATCGTCGCGGTCTGACAGGCCGGTGATCATCACCACTGGTATCAGGCGGGTGTAAGGATCTTCCTTCAGCTCGCGGCAAAGGTCATAGCCTGATTTCCCCGGCATTACCACGTCCAGAAGAATAAGCTCCGGCCGCTCCGTGTGGACCATCTGTTTGGCTTCTTCGGCTTCTGTTGCGGTAATGATGTCATACCCGCGGGAAGAGAGAAGTTCACGGAGAAGTAAGAGCGTATCTAACTTGTCGTCGACAACCAGGATGCGTGGCGCTCGCTGCTTGAAGCGGCCATACTCCTCCCTTGCCCTCTCCGATATGGGTGTCATTGCTAATTGAGAAGGTAGACTTGGGTTGAGGGTTGTATCGAGCAACTCTCGAACCTTGTTATCTTGTGAGTCGTCGTCGAAAAGCACAAATACCCCGATAGCCGCCAGGTTAAGTATATTGGGCGCGCCCGCAAATGATTAAATTGGGGGGAGTCTCAATTTTAGGGTGGATTGTTTGAAATTGAAAGTATCAAAACAGGGTCAGACATTTCATTAGGCGTCACGGCGGATTGATCGCCGTTCATAAGGCTTTTCCTCGCTTCGTGTTTACAATCCCGCGAGGAAATTAGCTTTATTAATCTTTAACCAACATTTCCTGCTGCACGAACATTCGTCCGTAGCTTCTGTTCTTTTGCCTTGAAGTCATATAATTGGCCCACACCATGCGCCGGTTATGCATATTCCTCAGCTTTTTGCTGCTGTTCGGCAGCGGCTTTGCTGCTCCCCGGGCGCATACCATTGCTTTAGGCCAGTGGCGCTCCGTGGAGGTCCGCTCGGACTCCGGAGAAAAGCAGCCACTTAAAGTTCGCGCATTGATCATTGACGGCAAAACCCGCGAGCACACTACCGGCGCCGTGCACGAAGTCACGAACAGGTTTTTCGTGCTCCGGCGCACCATACGCCTCAATGACGCGCTTCCGCAGGATGCTCGAAATCCTCAATGGATATGGCAGCTGGATGCTTGGCTAACCATTGACCGCCAGACGGGACGTGTCACAGCGCTCAACCTTTCTGCCTTCGATAGCAATACTTCCCAGGCAAGCTGGTATCGTGATTATGCTGCTTATTGCGGCGCTTCCGACGATGCCTCCAAAAGCTATATGGTCGTTTCACAACTGGGCAGGCGCAAACCTCTCTTGCGAAAAGAATATGCCGGTTCAGCCTGCGCGGCGCCTACGTGGGAGCGTTCTCCCAGCCGTGTGACCTTCACTGCCGCGGGAGAAAAGACCACTTTTGTGGTCCACGCTCACACTGCCGATCTCCAGCCTGAAACAACAGAAGAAGAGGGCCCACAGCAATGAAGACTCTCCAGGAATATCTTGACGATGCTGCCATCGCGCACGGCCACCTTTGCGCCGGACAGGTTCTGGGCGTTCGCATGGCCATGTTTGG
>DASYKK010000470.1:0-6581 GCA_035995565.1 Candidatus Angelobacter sp. | reverse complement strand
CGCCGCAACAAGTTGCGACGAAGTCATTCAGTATCACGGTCGCGACCGCATACAACTTGAGCTTCTATGTTCAACCGACAAGCACCTACGTAACCAGGGACATTGATCCTGATATTAAGGTGCGAGTGACTGACGCCCAGGGGAAGGCCGTTTCAGGCGCAAAGGTCACACTGTCTATCGCTGTGAATCCGGGGGGTGCTGTCTTAAGCGGCACCCTGACGGCTACCACTGGCTATGACGGCGTGGCGACATTCGAATACATCCTGGTGAGCAAGCCAGGCGTTGGTTACAAGCTCTTGGCAAGTACGAACCTCGCGGGATCAGGAACCGCGATCTCAAACGCATTTAATGTGAAGTAGTCCCACGCGGGGGAATCGATAAGCGAAGTTAGTGCGCTTCCAGGCGGTGACGAGCATAGGTGATAAGCTCGCTGCTGCCGTCCGGCTGCATCTTCAAGAATGCGCGGTACGTTTCCGCCGCTGACGGACTCTTCAGTCCTTCCTGCGCGCGAGCCAGAAAATAGTAGACCGGTGAAACCAAACGGAACGTGGGCACGTCATCCAGAAACACCGCGCTGGCTTCGCCGCGGCGCTTCAGGCACAGTTCAAACTCCGAGTCAGCCTCAGTAAACGATCCGTTCTGAAGATAGGCCTTGCCAAGATAAAAGTGTCCCAGCCAGCTGTTGGAAATTTTCTGTGCCTTCTCAAACGACTGAATGGCTTCCATCCTCTGGCCCCGGCTCAAGGAAATTGCTCCCTGGAGCAGCGCGCCATAGAGTTGGGGTTCGGGCTCGATCCGCGCCGATAATTGGGTGACCAGTTTTGCCGCCCGCGCTGTGTCCCCGGCGCTCACATAAAGTTCGCCCGCGGCCATCAGAGTGTTCGGTTGAGGATCGAGCTTAACGGCGCTTTCCGCCGCGTTCAGCGCTTTCTTTTTATTTCCCTGTGAAAGATAAGCCTGTCCCAACGCGATAGTCTTCGCTGCCGCGCTGGCAGATTCCTTCGCTGCAACATCGTCCGCAATTCCTTTTTCAAGCAGCGTAACGGCTTCGTCATTGCGCCCCTGCAACTCGGCGATATCCGCCAGCCCTATGTTCGACATGGACGCACCGCGCGGGCTAAGCGCCTCCAGCTTCTTATATGTTGCGGTGGCGCTGCTGAAATCTCCTTCGCCGGTTTGCGCGATGGCCAAAGCGCCCAGCGCGTCGGCGGAAGTTGGATTTCCACTTAGCACTTCCTGTGCGGCTTTCGCCCCGGAGGTATAATCGCCCGCATAAATGGAGTAGAGAGCTAGATTCGTGCGTTGCAGCACCGCCTTAGGAGAAAGATCGACGGAGCGTCTACCCTGTTCCATGGCCTTCTGCATATCTCGCGTAAAGAAATAAGAGAGCGCGAGATTGGTGGGGCCCACGGCATCCGCCGGGTATTGATCTACCAGTGCGTTGTATTCCTGGATTGCTTTGTTCGGTTGCCGCGTCATCAGGTAGTAACCACCACGGGTGCGGTACTTTTCGCGATCGCTCATACGATCGATATGCGCCATGGCCGTCTGGTAATACTTTTCCGCGTCAGCTTTGCGGCCTATGTTCGCACTCATCACGGCCATACCGGCGTAAGCGCGGCCCATGTTCGGATCGAGCGCTATGGCTTTGGAATAATGCGGCAAAGCTTCTTCCCATTTACTGGAAAACTGAAGGTCCTGCGCAACGGCATATTCATGGACAGCCTCAAGCGAACTGGAAGTTACGGTTTCCTGTTGCTGGAGGCGCGCGGATTCAGGCGTAGTGTCGCCGAGCAGGCGGCGCATCTTGTCGGCCAGTTGTGCCACAGCCTGGAGCACGCCGGACTTTGCATTGGTTTCAGTTTCGGCCGAGCCCAGCGTTTTTGAACTTACCGGATCAACGGCCTTGCAGGAAATTTTATAGCCATTGCCTAGCTTCTCCACCGCGCCACTGATCACCACGTTTACGCCTTCGCGGAGCGCCACCAGGCTTGCGCCGGCTTCATTCAGCAGGTTCGCCGCCGGATCAATCGTGGTCAGCGTTTTACGCGCCTGCGTTCGGTTGTAGGCGCTGATGAAGGGTGCGCCCTCCATGGCCAGCGCAAAGCTTGATTCCAGCGTGCCATCGAATACCGAATCAGATGTGTTGTTCTGGAAATCAGCCAGCAATACTTTCACTGCCGGATGAGCGACTGTTGCGGCGCCTCCACCGCTGGAACTGGACCACTTCACAATTCCGGCAACCGCTATCAACCCGGCCAGCACAAAGCTGGCTACAAGCCCAAGCATTTTCCCGGAAATTCGGGGCGTTAAAAGAGAAACGGTACTGCCACCGTTAAAGGCTTTCAAGTCGTTCCGTAGATCGTCGGCGGTCTGATACCGCTTGGCAACATCGCGTTCCAGGCATTTAGCGACAATGGCGCTTAGAGGGCGCGGAACCGCAGAATCAATCTGTGATGGAGGTACGGCTGCTTCCTGCGTGCGCTTTAGCAAACTGGCCATTGCACTGTCGGCAGCATAAGGTGTTTTACCGGTGAGCAACTCATAAAGAATGATGCCGACGGTAAAAATGTCAGAGCGCGCATCGGCCTTGGTGCCTTTGGCCTGCTCCGGCGACATATATTGATACGTGCCCATCACAGCGCCGGTCTGTGTCATTTGACCGATGTTGTCGGCCCGTGCCAGCCCAAAATCCATTACCACCACGCGGCCTTGCGGATCGACCATGATATTGCTGGGCTTCAGGTCACGATGGACCACGCCTTCAGCATGAGCACAGGCCAGGCCGCTGCAAACCTGCACGATGATCGCAACGGACTCGGCAATCGTAAGCTTGCCCCTGGACTCAACCAGGTTGCCTAGGTCCTGCCCCTCAACGTACTCCATGGTGATGAACTTCAATCCGCCGGAGTCGCGAACGTCAAAAATGCGGATGATGTTTTTGTGGGCAATCTGGCGGGCAAGCAGCAGTTCCTGGGTGAAGCGCTGCGCAATCTCGGGGTCTTTTGCCAGTTCAGGACGGATACACTTAAGCGCGATGACTCGATCGATGTCGCGGTCATAGGCCTTATAAACAGCGCCCATGCCGCCGATGCCGAGCATTTCCTGGATCTCAAACCTGCCGCCCAGTACCTGGCCTACATCAAGAATATTGGCTGTGGCGCTCATGGCGCGCTTCACGCCGGCCGCCATAGGCGACCTGCTGGCGCCAATCGTAGGCGCGTCAGATATACGCTTGGAGTCCTCAGGTTTCATGGGCCTGCTTTTACTGTCTGGGCACGGTCAGGGTTGGCAGAAGTATACACCGTTAACTTGCAGGTAAACAGCCGGAATTTGAGCAACTCTGCTCAAAATTTGAGCGATGATTTCTTCGCCGGCAAGTCGGTTCAGGCATCCGCCACTGGTGACACAATTCACTGCTTACAGGATAGTGCTCGAAACCGGGGCGGCGTTACACCGGTCCCGCTGGAAAGGATCCGGGTTTATGCTCTTGCATTTTTCAGGCAGCTCACTGCGGCATCCGGACCTCTACGCGCCAGCACCTTAAATTCCGCTCCATCATTGGAGTGATAATTCACTAGAAATTGTTCCAGCTCCTTCAGCAAATCCTTATTCAGGTCATTGAGTGAATTGATGTTGGAATGTGTGTGGCTGCATTCAGCTACAGCCAGCAACCTGTCATTGCGTTCTGACTTGCCCTTTTCCGTCTGCTTACCCTCGATCACTCCAACCAGCCGCGCCTTTATCAGACATCCCGTAAACACCGGCTGGTCCATGAGCACCAACACGTCAATTGGGTCTCCGTCTTCACCTTCTGTTGAAGGAATAAAGCCGAAATCGTGCGGAAACGCCATCCCCTCTGGCAGTACTTTCTTCAACGCGAATATCTGCTGGTCCGGGTCCCAGGCATACTTGTTGCGGCTGCCTTTGGGCGTTTCAATGATGACCTGCACCTTCTTTTCTTTATCAAAAGAGGCAAGCCGGGTGGGGTTTACGATTCCTTGCTTTTTCTTTTTGGCCAAGTCCTTTCTCCAGTTGCGTACACATTTTCATCAGATGTTAACGAATGAGTATAGGTGGCTTTTCGCTTGTACCCGGCCTGCAACTCTCACCCGCGTCGCCGGACTGAGAAGCAAACGGCAAGATTGGCTGGCGCGGCAACCCGGTTGTTTGTTCGGCATTCTCACATTAAATAAGCGCGTTAATTCCTGCATCCACTTCCGGTGCATCAAGAAGGTGCAGGAGTTTTACATCCACAATCAATGAAGGCGTGGTAAGGCAGGGGCTTTCTCAGCATTTACATAAGCCAAGACCATTATCCCTGCCGCTTGCGATTGGGATCGCCAATACCCGCCGGAGGAATAAATATGAAAGCTGTTGTTTTTGGCGGCATTGGCAAGGTTTCCCTGGAAACCGTTCCCGAACCTAAATTGCAGAAACCATCGGACGCCATCATTCGCATTACATCCAGCGCAATATGTGGCACGGATCTGCATTTCATTCGTGGAACCGCCGCGGGGATGAAAGAGGGACGAATCTTAGGACATGAAGCAGTCGGCATTGTGGAAGAGGTGGGTAAGTCAGTCCGTAACTTGCGGAAAGGCGACCGGGTGGTTGTGCCGTCAACCGTCGGGTGCGGAAGCTGCGTGTATTGCCGCGCTGGCTATCATTCGCAGTGCAACGTCGCAAATCCCAACGGTCCCGATGCCGGAACTGTCTTCTTTGGCGGCCCCGACGAAGCAGGAGGACTGGACGGATTGCAGGCCGAATATGCGCGCATACCTTTCGCTGGATCGGTCCTGGTAAAACTTCCTGAAGAAATTTCTGACGATCAAGCCATTCTGATGTCCGACATTCTTCCAACTTCTTATATGGCAGCCGTCATGGCCGAGATAAAACCTTCCAACATCGTGGCGATTTTCGGATGTGGTCCGGTTGGACTGTTTGCCATTACCTGCGCCCAGCATTTGGGCGCCGGCCGCGTTTTCGCTATCGATAGTGTTGAATCCCGCCTGGAAATGGCGCGTGCCCATGGCGCCGAAGTCATTAACTTTCAAAAAGAAGATCCCATTCAGGTACTAAAAGAGGTCACAAATGGATCCGGTCCGGACCGCGTGATTGATGCTGTTGGAGTAGACGCAGCGACCGCCACCAAAGGACCGGCCGCCGACAAAAAAGCGCAAAAAGAATTTAAGCAGGAACTGAAAAAGATCGCCGAAGAGGGTACTCCGAAAGGCAAAGACTTCCAACCCGGTGGCGCTCCCAGCCAGGCTTTGAAGTGGGCGATTGCGTCGGTGGCCAAAGCCGGTACCGTTTCCGTGATCGGCGTTTACCCTGCGCCCGTTCAGAATTTTCCCATTGAACAAGTCATGGAAAAAAACCTGACGCTGAGAGCCGGGAACTGCAACCATCGCCGCTACATGCCGGAGATGATCGAGCTGGTGAGAAGCGGCGTAATTCATCCTGAGCAATTCCTTACACAGATAGAACCCATAAGCTCAGCGATTGATGCCTACCACGCCTTTGATAGGCATGAACGTGGCTGGATCAAAGTAAAACTGGATCCGACTGAACAACAGGAACGTGCTGCCTGATGCGCGAAGCCCTGGACGATTGAGCAACTGAAATCTACAAAACCTGAAATCTATAAAAGGAGCAAACATGAAACTATTCTCTGCCAACCTTGATTCCCTGAGAGATCTTTATCACAATCAGCTACGCATGTTGCTTTCCACAGAGCAACAGATTATTGACGCATTGCCCACTATGATTGAGAAAGCGACTGATGTTCAACTGAAACAGGCATTTCAATCCCACCTCCAGGAAACTCGTGTTCATTTAACTCGAGTGCAGCAGATTCTGACGGAAGAACTTCGCGAAGCAGAGCCGATCAAGTGTAAGGTGCTCTCAGCCCTGGTGGCTGAAGCCGAAGACATGATTAAAGACGCAACAGACTCGACTGTGCGCGACGTCGCGCTGATTGCGGCCGCGCAGCGCGTGGAGCACTATGAAATTGCGTCGTACGGGGCAGTCCGCCGCTGGGCGCAGATTCTTGGAGAAGCGGAGCAGGCAGCCTTGCTGGACCAGACGATCAAAGAAGAAGGGCATGCGGATCATCTGCTGACTTCTATTGCTGATCGCGTCAACGTGGAGGCTGATAAGGCCGCTTAGTCTCTAGGCTATTTACAATCGAAAGAGGGACCTAAGGGTCCCTCTTTTTTTTTCTTATACGCAAAAAACGTTCCATCGCAGCCAACAAAGAGCAGACGTAGTGAAACGATAAAAATTGGGGTGGGTAGAGGGGGTCGAACCCTCGACATCCAGAGCCACAGTCTGGCGTTCTGCCACTGAACTATACCCACCGTAAAGGCTAGCAACCCATTTTACACGATTTCATGAGCGCGCCCGTGACTATGCGGCTGCCGTTTGGGTAACCGACCGGGCCGAGGATCTAATTCATGTTGCAGGAGCCGGGGCCGCGAGGGTCGCCGCAGCTTCCGCAAGCGCCGCCTGTACTGGGAACATCTTGAGACTTTTCGCCTCGAACGGCAAAGCTGGAAAGCTGCTGACTCAGCCGTTTG
>DASYKK010000469.1:0-4836 GCA_035995565.1 Candidatus Angelobacter sp. | reverse complement strand
GGGGCAAACTGCCGCATGATGGCCAGAGAGCGCATGTCAACCACCAGATTGTTGTAGCCGAAAGAACTGCCGCGCTCCGTCAACAAAATATTGTTATTGCCGGATTCGCGCACCTTTTCTACCGCATGGCGCATGTCCCATGGCGAAACAAACTGGCCCTTTTTGATGTTGATGGATTTCGCGTGTCTGGCCGCAGCCACCAGCAGATCGGTCTGCCGGCAGAGAAACGCCGGGATCTGCACCACATCCACAGCTTCGGCCACAGCAGGCATATCCACGGCTTCATGAACATCTGTCAGGACGGGAACGCCGGTTTCTTTCTTTACCTTTTCCAGGATGCGCAACCCTTCTTCCAGCCCGGGTCCGCGAAAGCTCTTTAGCGATGTGCGATTCGCCTTGTCGTACGATGCCTTGAAAATGTAAGGAACTTTCAGCTTGCGTGCGACTGAGCTGATGGCCTCCGCCATCTTCAAGGCGTGCGTTTCGCTTTCAATCACGCACGGGCCCGCAATGAGGAACAGCCCGGAGTCGAGATTGAGGCCGTCAAGCTTTAGTGAAGGGAGATTTTGCATCTTCAAAAAGCTTACATGATTTCAGGTAGCATGGCACCGCCTGAATCCGATGGCATGCTGATGCCTTCCCCGACTTATAATCACGGCGATGAATCCGCTTTCGCCATCCGGGATTGAGTCCGCGCAAACCGAGGAGCAACGTGACCTCTATCTCGGCATTCAGGCCGTTGATGTTTTCGTTCGCGACCTGGAGCAGAGCCTGCAATTTTACGTAAATCAGCTTGGATTTAAGCTGGTTTCAGATGTCATTCTTCAATCCGGTCGGCGGCGAGTAGGGGTTTCGCCACCGGACGGCACGGCTGCGATCAACCTGCTCGCGCCGGAGCCTGATTCAGATGAGTGCAAACTTATCGGACGGCCTACCCAGATTGTTTTTGTAACTGAAGATGTTGCTGCCCAATACGCTGAATGGAGAAAACGTGGGGTCCGCTTTCATCACACGCCACGGCTGAGGCGCATCAAATACCTGCAGCAAGCGCCCGCCCGGGTTGCCGAGCAAACGCTGCTTTTCGGTGACCAACTGCCCGTGTGGGGCGGAGTATTTACCCGCTTTGAAGATCTTGACCACAACTCCTTTGCGCTGGTGAGTCTCGATGAAATCAGCCGGGCCATCGAACAGCAACGGCGTGCTATCGCGGCAAAGCTGGAATCCGAGCGACGCGCCGCGCATGAAATGGAAATCGCAAAACAGGTGCAGGCCCGCTTATTTCCGCAGGCCCTGCCGCAAGTGCAAACGCTGGACTATGCGGGAATTTGCATTCAGGCACGTGAAGTAGGCGGAGATTATTACGATTTTCTCAGCCTGGGCCGGGACCGCCTGGGATTTGCGCTCGCAGACATTTCTGGCAAAGGGATTGCTGCCGCTCTCATCATGGCGAATCTCCAGGCAAACTTGCGCACCCAGAGTGCTATTGCCTGGGACGAACCGCAGCGTTTTCTGCAATCGGTCAACAAACTGTTTTACGAGAATACAGCTGAGAACGCCTATGCCAGCCTGTTCTTTGGCGCATATGACGATGATTCCCGCTGCTTGCGTTATGCCAACTGTGGCCATCTTTGCGCCTTGTTGCTCCGCAGCGATGGCGCACTGGAGCGGCTTGATTCCACGTGCACAGTCATGGGCCTTTTCAAGGATTGGGAGTGCGTCATGGCGGAATGCAGTCTTTTTGCCGGAGACACGTTCGCGCTATATACAGATGGCGTCACCGAATCTTTCAATGATGCCGGAGAAGAATTTGGGGAAGACAGATTGATTGACGCATTACGGCGGAATCGTGGATCGTCTCCTCAGGTTTTAGTAGATGCGATTGTCGAAGACCTGCGGCGGTTCAGTGTTCGCGAGCAGCATGACGACATTACGCTCATCGTCGCGCGCTGCAGAGAAAAGTAGTTTCAAACTTTCAACTTTGAATTTTCAAATTGAAAATTCCCTATCTTCTTACAATTCTCTCCGGCCTCAAGAACATCTCCACATCTTCCGTGCTCTTGGCGTCGCGCCGCTTCTGGCCGTTCTCATAGCTGGCTTTTACAAAGCTGCTAAACAGCGGATGCGGCTCCAGCGGCTTGGACTTGAATTCAGGGTGGAACTGGCAGCCCAGGAAGTATGGATGATCGGGAATCTCCACAATCTCCACGTACGTTCCGTCAGGAGTCGCGCCGGTGATCCGCAAACCGCCGCCGGTCAGCACCGCTTCATACTCGCGATTGAATTCATAACGATGCCGATGCCGCTCACTGATCTCCGTTGTGCCGTAGGCCTTGGCTGCCTGGCTGTTCGGCTCCAGTTTGCAGGTCCATGCGCCCAGCCGCATGGTGCCCCCCAGCTCATCAATACCGGTTAACTCGCGCAGCTTATAAATGATGCGGTGCGGCGTCGCCTGGTCAAACTCGCTGGAGTTGGCCTCGTCCAATCCGCAGACATTGCGCGCAAACTCAATGCAAGCGGTCTGCATGCCCAGGCAAATGCCGAAATAGGGGACCTTTTTCTCGCGCGCGTAGCGGATTCCATTCAGCATGCCTTCAATGCCCCGCTTGCCAAAACCGCCAGGCACCAGGATTCCGTCAAAGCCCTCGAGCTGCGTCTCGTAATCGCGATTGCCGTCTTTGCTTTCCAGCCCTTCAGCTTCCACCCAGGTCAGGTTCAGCTTCAGGTTGTGCGCCACCGCGCCGTGTACCAACGCCTCCTTGAGCGACTTGTACGAATCTTCGTACTCCACGTACTTGCCCACGATCCCAATATGGACTTCGTCCTTGGGGTTGTAGATGCGGTGCATCAGCTCTTCCCAGCGCGTCAGGTCCGGCTGTTTCGACTCCATGCGCAGATAGCGCAGTAGCAGCGTGTCCACGCCTTCACGCGCGAACACCAGCGGCACCTCATAGATCGATGCCACGTCCTTCGCCGTGATCACGGCTTCATCTTCCACGTTGCAGAAGAGTGCGATCTTGCCTTTCAGTTCCTTGGAAAGAAAACGGTCGGTGCGGCAGAGCAGGATGTCCGGCTGGATTCCGATGCTCAACAGTTCTTTTACCGAGTGCTGCGTTGGCTTGGTCTTCAACTCGCCGGCCGCGCCGATCCAAGGTACCAGGGTTACATGAATAAAGATGGTATTGTCGCGCCCCAGTTCCTGGCGCATCTGGCGGATGGCTTCCAGGAACGGCAGAGACTCGATGTCGCCCACGGTGCCGCCAATCTCTACCAGCGCGACGTCCACGTCCTGCGCGACTTTTTTCATCGCCGCTTTGATCTCATTGGTCACGTGTGGAATCACCTGCACGGTCTTTCCCAGATAGTCGCCGCGACGTTCCTTGGTGATGATCTGTTCGTAAATGCGGCCGGTGGTCCAGTTGTTGTCACGCAGCAGTTTGGCGTGGGTAAATCGCTCGTAGTGGCCCAGGTCAAGGTCGGTCTCGGCGCCATCATCGGTCACAAATACCTCGCCATGCTGGAACGGAGACATCGTGCCGGGATCGACATTGAGGTACGGGTCAAACTTCATCAGGTTGACCTTAAGCCCTCGGCTCTCCAGCAGGCAGCCGATGGAGGCCGCTGCCAGTCCCTTGCCCAGTGAAGACACAACACCGCCGGTCACGAAAATATATTTCGCTGCCATGAACTCCTCGCACGAATGGATTGATTATGAGTTTCTAAGGTCGTCCAGCTGATTTTTGGGGGTTCTGCTCCCCGGCTCGAAAATGGCTTGTGCCAATGGCCGTAGAAGCAATTGGGGTGCACGATCAATTATACAAGAACTCGCCTGTGGAAAGGATGGTTTTTATCCTCGGCGACAGGGAAATTGGTTTCCGTTTTGTGGCATTGATTGGCGACTGATTTCACTTCACGTACTTCGGCTGCTCGCCTTTGCTCCAGGGATCGTACTGGTGAGCAAACTTCACGCGGTCAGGAATTGGTGGGTGATCGTAATACCAGAACACAACAAACGGACTGGGATATGGGTAGGACAAGCTGAGTTCGCCCAGTATCTGGAAGGCATGGGCCCCAGCTTCCTGGGAGTTAGGATTGATGCCGTGCGTCACCTCCAGGCCATAGACATCAGCATTGTGCTCCAACTGGCGGCTGAAGGCGCTGCCGATGGGCTGTGAGATGAGGGGTAGGAGGGAGAGAATCAAGAAGAGCATAGGCACGGCGGCCCAATCGCTCAGCTCACGCATGTGCCAGCGCTGCTGGAAGCGCGAGAAAGCCCAATTCGCAATCAGGTAAAGAAGATAGAATCCGATCAACAGCCCCACCAGGGTCGCGGACACGCCGATGACGATATGGTTCAGCACGTAGTGTCCCATCTCATGGCCAAAAACAAACAGCGTTTCCGGGGTGCTGGCATTCTTGATGGTTGTGTCCCAGACCACAACACGCTTCGACGGACCAAACCCGGTTACATAGGCGTTAAGCGTGGTGACTTTTTCGCTTGCCTTCATCAGGAACATGCGGTCACGCGGGATGCTGAGCCCTCCGCGCTCTGTAACTTTCTCAATCGCCGTAACCAATTGCGGATTGCTCTTGTCCAGCGGCTCGAATTTATTGAACAACGGATCAATCACAAAGGGCGTGATGATGAGGAGGAAGATAGTGAATGGAATCGCAATCAGCCAGCTATAAAACCACCAGCGCCGAGGGCTCTTACGTATCAAGGTCGTGAGGCCCCAAATCGCTACCGTTCCGATGATCAAGGAGACGCCTTGTTCCTTGAGTACATCGGCGAACCATGAACCCCAGCCCTGTACCGAAAGACCATATTGCCGGCTGATG
>DASYKK010000468.1:0-5092 GCA_035995565.1 Candidatus Angelobacter sp. | reverse complement strand
CGGCGGAGCAATGCATCTGGATCAGGCCTACAGTAAAGATGTCTGGATTGGGCATCAGCGTTCTCTGAATTGCTAAAATTGCCATGACTGCGCATTCGATCGCAATCATTTCAAGCATATCAAACGCGCGGTGTTTGACTCTGCGGTCCACACCGTTTACTTTTTTAAGTTTGCCCGACGACATCCATGGGAAGAGGTGAAGCATTGAGCAAGAAGCAGGAAGGCACAGGTATCGATCGCAAGCTGCACGACCCGGTGCAGGACAAGCTCTCTCCGGTGTTTCCGCTGGATCTTTCCAAGGTCAAGAATATCAGCGAACTTGTGCGCGGCATGGCAGATACAGCGTTCACCGGCCGCCAGCTTGGAGAAGCGGTGGATGTGCTGGAAGCGATGGCGCGGGACAAAGACTGTTTTGTAGTGATGACGCTGGCCGGCGCCATGACGGTGGCCAAGCAGGGACTGATTGTCTGCGATTTGATCGATAAAGGGCTGGTGAATGCCGTGGTCTCTACCGGCGCGCTGATGGCGCATGGCCTGGTGGAAGCCACCGGCTGCAAGCATTATCGCTATGACCCAAGAATGAACGACGTCGAGCTGTATGAGGCTGGTTATAACCGCGTTTATGACACGCTGGAACCGGAGCAGAATCTTGACCACGTTGAGCTGGTAATGGAAGAAGTGCTGGGCAAGTGGGACCCGCAACAGATCATGTGTTCATGGAAATTAAACCGCGCGATAGGCGAACACTTGAAGCACCACGCCAAAGGACGGGGGATTTTGAAGTCGGCGTACGAGAAGAATGTTCCGGTCTTCGTTCCGGCGTTTACCGATTCAGAGATGGGTCTGGACGTGGCACTGAACAACCGTATGCGTGCGCGCGACGCTAAGCCACAGTTGCGCTACGATCCTTTCCTTGACCTGAATTATTTTGCGGAAACGCTGTTGCAGCAGAAGAAGCTGGGTATTTTTACCATTGGCGGCGGCGTCCCGCGGAACTGGGCGCAACAATTTGGCCCCTACTGCGAGCTGCGCGTTCGGCGGGCAGGAGAAGACGTCCCTCTCAAGCGTTATCACTATGGCGTGCGCATCTGTCCCGAGCCGGTGTACTGGGGCGGTCTTTCAGGTTCACCTTATTCAGAGGCGATTTCATGGGGTAAGTTTGTGCCTCCGGCGGAAGGCGGACGTTTCGGCGAGGTGTTCATCGACGCCACGGTCGGCTTGCCGATCATGTGCGCGGCGGTGTTTGAGCGGCTAGGGAAGACGTACAAAAAGGCCAGCCTCAAAGCAGGGAAGAGCTGACTTCTCTAAAATCCCGAAGCGGAGCGAGAGATCCCTGGCGTTATCAGAGTTTCAGAGCCCGCGAATTACACGAATCAAAAAGTTCGCATGGTGCGCTCTTTCACGAATCCCATTCCGGTGATCGCAGCAGGATGGCGTCTAAAGGGATATCTCGCTGCGCTCGAGAAGTATCACTCGAAGATCAGAATCGCCGACGCAATCACCGTGGTCCATAGGCCGCGCTTGTCGCCCACGCCGCTCTGGGTGATGTTGGTGGTGCGCACGATTTTATTGGAGATCCGGTAAATCTCTTTCTTCTCGTCCCACGAAGTATCGGGATTGAAGTCCACGTTTAGTGTGGTGGCGAGCATCTCCGCAGCCAGTTCTTCTGCATATTCGCCCGCGACATCATCAGCTTCGCCGAAAGAATGGTGCTCACTCAGGTAACCGTAGGTGGCTCGGTCCGCCGGCATGGCCAAACCGATGCTGGCGGCCGTAAGACGATGCGGCTCACGGGTGGAATTTTCCGCGACCACCGCGAATGTGACTTCGCCGGGGTGGAGATACTTCACGCCTTCCTTGCGCGAGATCAGCTTGCAGTGAGGAGGAAAAATGGAAGAGACCCGAACCAGGTTTTGCGCCGCGATGCCCGCATCCCTGAGGGCCAACTCAAAAGATGTGAGTCTTTCTTTGTGCTTGCCCACTCCATTGGTCAGGAAGATGCGCTTCGGCACCATGTTTAAACCCAATTTGCTTGCCTCCAGAAAAACTAGTTTTTAGGTGAATAAAAAAAATAACACACGCAGCGAGGTGAGCGCATGAAATTTCCAGAAAAGTTTGTTTAGTGAGAGCAAGATGCAAAGGGAGAAGAAGTCTGCAGTTGTTCTCACATGCACCGAAACTGGTGCAATCCAAACCGCGAGGAGAACGGGAAGCTACAGGGTTTCGGCGGGTTTCTGAATTTCAGGAACACTAGCTTAGCGGACAGTTTGCGGCGCGGTTGCTGCCAAAGGCGCGTGTTTAATTCTTACGGCGATTTCCATGAATGCCAGCGCTGCGCGACTGAGAGCTTTGTCTTTGCGAAACACCAGCGCCAGATCGCGGCGGAGTGAAGCGTCCGCCATGGCGATTGCCGCCAATACCCCTGCTTGTACGTCTTCAATGACATTGGACCGGGCGATAAAGCCGACACCAACGTTGGCGGCCACAAAGCGCTTGAGCAGTTCGCTGGAATCAAGTTCCATGGCGATCCTGGGCTTGAGATTACGCTCCGTGAAAAGATTTTCCAATGCATCCCGCGTGCGGCCAAGTTTGGGAAGCAGCAACGGAAAAGGAACTACCTCAGCGATGCTGGCCCGCGACATAAGGCTGAGCGGATGGCCGGGCGGAGCAATGATGACCAGTTCGTCGCGATGAATATTCACCACGGTCAGGCGCTTGTCATCCACCGGGGCGGAGACCACGCCGAAATCCACGGAATTCTCACTGATCGATTCCATGATCTTGGCGCGTTCCAGCCGGCTGATCTGAACGCCCACGTTCGGATAAAGCTTTTTGAATTCGGCAAAAACTTCCGGCAGGATGTGAAGACACGTTCCCTCATTGGCCCCGACGACGATTTCTCCGCGTGGCACGCGCTCCATTTCCGCCACCGTGGTCAGCATGGTCTTGCGGGCGTCCAGCGTGTGCTCGGCATACTGCTGGAATAGCTTGCCCGCTCCAGTAAGCGCTACCTTGCCGCCGCTGCGGTCAAACAGACGCGCTCCAATCTCTTCTTCCAGCGCGCGAATCTGCGAGGAGACGGCGGGCTGGGTGCGAAAGCGCCTCTCCGCTGCGCGGGAAAAGCTGGTATGGCGCGCAACTTCAAGGAATGTTTCTAACTGATCGAAGTCCATGGTGTGTCTGTCTTAGTGGCTCAGGACGGTATAGCATGAAATCCGCTGTGGAAAAGCAGGCAAAGATTCCGTAGTATTCGCCAGGAGGAAGAACCCGGCGAAGTTCCTGCGCGCACGCTTCCAAAATCTCTTTGCTATGAAAGCTGTCATTGTCGAAAAATACGGGGGCCCCGAGGTACTGCAGATCGGCGATGACCTGCCTCTGCCACGTGTGGGCCCGAACGGTGTGCTGGTGCAAGTCTATGCCGCCAGCGTAAATCCGGTGGACTGGAAGCTGAGGCAGGGACTGCTCGATGCTGTAATGCCGGTAGTGTTTCCAGTCATCTGGGGACGCGACCTCTCCGGCGTGGTGACGGAGATCGGGCCGTCAGTAACTCTGTTCAAGCCCGGGGACGAAGTTTACGGAATGAAAGATGGATACGTCGCCAAGACATATCGCGGCACGTACGCGGAATATGTGGTGGTTCCGGAAAAATCGCTGGCTCCAAAGCCAAAAAATCTGAGCTATGAAGAAGCGTCTGCTGTTCCCGCAAGTGCTCTTACAGCGTGGCAGGCCATGGTAAATCAGGGAAAACTCAAGCCAGGACAACGTGTCTTGATTCACGCCGGAGCGGGCGGAGTGGGAGTGATGGCCATCCAGATTGCCAAGGCCTTTGGCGCTTACGTTGCCGCCACGGCCAGCACACGCAATCAGGATTTCTTGCGTGACCTTGGCGCCGATCTGCCGATTGATTACACGCGCGAGAAGATCGGCGACATACGTCCGAAATTTGATCTGGTGCTGGATGGCGTGGGCAAGAGTGTTTGGGCAGACTCATTTCGCGCGCTCAAATCTGGGGGTCGATTGGTTACTTTGAATATTCCTATTCCGGACAAACCGACTGCCAAGCTGAAGTTTTTTGCCACGGCAATCCTCGGATTGGCCGGCGGCGTTGCGCGTGGATTGCCGGGCGGCAAACATTTGCTGGTTACGCGGGTCAAGCCTCGCGGCGGCGAACTGGAGAAGATCAGCGCATTGATAGAGGCGGGGAAGATACGTCCGGTGGTGGAAAAAGTTTTTCCTCTGCAACAGATTGCCGAAGCTCATCGTCTGAGCGAAGCAGGACATGTACGAGGAAAGCTGGTGATCAGGATTCACGATGCTTGAAGACCGCAAAACTTTGAATCCGTGTGGCATGCCATTTACTCTGCGATAGATGATTACTACTGGCAAGGTGCTGCTGGCGATTTAGATCTCCGTGCAACTGCCGAATGGCGGGCTGCCGCAACTGATCGATCAGGAATCAGCCGCGTGAAGTTGATGAATGAAGCGTTCCTGTTGCGACCGTGCAAGTGCGTCCCGCAGTGACTGGAACGAACTTGTCACACTCAGCTGCTAGAGCGCGATACACTGTTGTTGCCTCAGACGCCTATGTCCCAAACTTCAAAATGGGCACAATCAGCCAGGTACTGGAAGACCGTTCCACCCGCGACCAATGTCCTGCTGTTGGCGGGGATCTTTTGTCTGTTCACCTCGTTTGGGCTGGTGTTGAGTTTCGTCAACCGGACATGGGTTTACGTTTCCTGGACCATTCTGCTGGCCGTTATTTCCGGCGCTTTTTCCGCGGTGTGGGCGTTCGCGGGTTTCCGACGGATTTTCTGGCTAATGTCGCTGCTCTTGCCCGTACAAATCGGCACCAATGTGCTGATTGGAAACGTGATGAACCACCGGCTTCCCGCCTTCGACCAGGTTGATTTCAGCCGCGATGTAGTGACGCACCGCCTTTTGGTGGAAGGGGTTGTGGGAATGGTCTCCATCATCGCTGGTTATACCCTGGTGGCCGCGTTTATCCGCAAAGAAGGTCTGCGGGTCTTTGTAGCCATGGCGGAAGTCCGCCTGGCGGCCGAAGTCCATCAGGCGCTTGTACCGCTGGTTGCAC
>DASYKK010000467.1:0-11000 GCA_035995565.1 Candidatus Angelobacter sp. | reverse complement strand
GTGTTCCTACGGATTCGGCTAGCCGTGCTCTTAACTCCACCCCCTGATTAAAGGAGAACAAAGCATGCGAGTATCTAACAGCACTTGGCTGCGCTACTGTAGCCTCGGTCTACTTTTATTGTCCGTGCCAGTCTGCCTGGCACAAAAGGATCCTGGCGTTCGCAAGGGACCTGCCGGCGCCGGCGCTCCGCTCAATGGACTCACACCAAACGAAGTATCGATGTTTAATGAAGGCCTGCAAAGAGCCATACAACTGGAGGCAGTCTGCGATGATTGCAGCGACCTGCCGCTCGGGTCATTCGTGGATCCAGCCAAAGCCAACTTTGTGAGCCAGACCAATTCCGCCGGCTTGGGCACGCGCTTTAACGGAGACCAGTGCCTTGGTTGCCACAATCAACCTTCTCTCGGCGGTTCCGGAGGGTTCATGGTTCCGAACCCCCAAGATCCTCCAGCCAGCCAGCGCAGGCCCGAAAATCCCATGTTCGACCTGATTCCTCATCGCAAGGGCGCGACCAACCGTGTTCCGTCCTTCATTGAGCAGTTCGGCCCCATACGTGAAGTCCGCTTCGTGAAGAAGCCAGACGGCACTCCCGACGGCGGTGTCCACCAGCTCTTTACTGTTGTAGGCCGTTCGGACATTTTCCCAGCCGGCGAACTCAATACCTGCAATGCTGAAGCGCTACCGTCAACCGACTTTGAAACTCAACTCAGACGGAACAACGTCCGCTTCCGTATCCCCCTGCAGTTGTTCGGGCTGGGAATCCTCGATGGCATTCAAGACCGCGAGATCCTGGGACGGCATACCGCAAGCGCCGCCTTGCGCAAAGAACTTGGAATTACGGGTATCCCCAATCGCAGCGGCAATGACGGCACTATTACCCGATTTGGATGGAAGGCACAGAACAAGTCAATCACGATCTTTGCCGGCGAAGCATACAACGCTGAAATGGGAATTACCACTGACCTGTTCCCCCAGGCAGTGGATGAAACCCCGCAGTGCACCGTCGATAAGAGCGAACCCAACGATATCAGCCGGCTGGACCAGGACGATTCGCGCAACCAGGGCTTCAACAACCCGCAGCACGAACTTCCAGACTGGCTGATGTTCGGCCTCTACATGCGCTTTCTGGACGCTCCGAAACCGGCAACGCTTTCACTCAGCGCTTTGCGCGGCCAGCAACTCTTCGGCACCGGCCCGGATAGTCCGGGCGTGGGCTGCGTGGCCTGCCACACAACCACCATGGTCACGCCTCCGCGCAGTGAAACCGCCGCGCTGCAGAGCCTGACCGTGCATCCTCTCTCCGATTTGTTGATCCACCATATGGGAAAGGGGCTGGCTGACGACATCACGCAGGGCGCGGCGACCGGCGATATGTTCCGGACTACACCGCTGTGGGGCGTGGGCCAACGCATATTCTTCCTCCATGACGGCCGCACCGACGATCTGGCGCAAGCCATCCTTGCACATTCTTCGCCAGCAAGCCGGTGTGAAGAGGAGGATCAGCGTTCCAATTGTTACGGTCCCTCAGAGGCGAATGAAGTGGTGAATCGCTTCAATCGGCTGTCCGCAGAAGACAAACAAGCAATGTTGGATTTCCTGCGATCGCTTTGAGGTAGGGGCTGTTAGTGCATGCAAAAAGCAGGGCACGACTTTAGCGTTCAGCGAAGTCGTGCCCATGAAAAAGAGTTTAATGTCAAGGCGCAAGCCCTACTTCATCCCCTTCGCTGCCGCCAGCATTTCGTCTGCCTTGGCGCGGATGCGGACATCTTCCGTGAAATTCGCCCAGCGCACAGTGCCGGAGGAATCCACCAGGAACTCCGCCGGACGGGCAATGTCACTGCCTTCAGGGCCGCCGCCTTTATGCAGCAGGTTGTAACGGCGAATGGCTTCGGCCTGGGGATCGGACAGAATTGGAAAGGTATAACCAGCCTTACTGGCCAGGTTGCGCGAGACTTCCGGCGCGTCCACGCTGATGGCTACGGGACGCACGCCGGCGGCTTCAAACTCTTTCAGGTTTTTCTGTATACCTCGTAACTCGAGGGTACAGAATGGTCACCAATAGCCGCGATAGAAAACCAGCAGGACGGCTTTGGTCGGCGTTGCCGCAGCGTTTGGATTGGCGCCGCTGGCGATACTTCCGGCGGTGGCGGAATGTGGAAGCGCGGATGCTTCGGCTTTGCCCAGCAACTGATCGAGCGAAACTTTGTTGCCATTGGTATCGGCCAGCGTGAAATCCGGGACTTTCTGTCCGACCTGAGGCGCGCCGGATGCAACCGGCAGGGCACGCGAACTGACGGAGGCGAACACAACAAATGCGCAGATCAGCAGCGACAGCACGCCAAGGATCGGACTGGAAACTTTGCCGCCATAAATGTGTGGCTGGCGGAAAGCGCGGATGATGCCCACTGCTGCGCACACCAGCGCGGCTATCGCCAGGGCAATGCTTAACCACGCGATGGCGCGCTGTCCGGGCAGCCCCAGAAAGTACACGCCGTTGGAAAGCATGGCTGCCAGGGCAAGCAACAATCCAATCCATGGCGCCCAGTTGCGTCGGCGTGTAGTGATTTGGGGCAGATCAGTTGTTTCCGGCATATGAAAGGCAGTCTAGCAGGATTGGCGGCTGCGATACACTTCTTGCATGCTTGCCCCTTACGCGTTGCGAGCGGAAGAGAGCCGTGGACGGCGCTATCCGGAAGAAGCACATGCTTACCGCAACGTCTTTCAGCGCGATCGCGACCGCGTGGTGCATTCGCGGGCTTTCCGCCGGCTGGAGAACAAGACGCAGGTCTTTACCGGCAGACGCTCGGACCATTTTCGCAACCGGCTCACGCACACGATTGAAGTCGCGCAGATTTCCCGGACCATTGCCGCCGAACTGCAACTCAACGAAGACCTGGTGGAGGCGCTGGCACTGGTGCATGACGTGGGGCATCCGCCGTTTGGGCATGCGGGCGAGCGCGTTTTGAATGCAGCCATGCAGGAATATGGCGACCAGTTTGACCACAACCTGCATGCGTTGCGCACGGTGGAGCAGTTTGAACATCGCTATGCGGAATTTCCCGGACTGAACCTGACGTTTGAAGTGCGCGAGGGAATCGTGAAGCACTCGCGCGACTACGATGCCAAAGATTTTCCCCAGCTGGCGGAATACCTGCTGGAGCAGCGTCCGCCGCTGGAAGCGCAGTTGATCGACCTGACCGATGAGATTGCCTATTCAACTGCGGACCTGGATGACGGCGTAGAAGCCAAGATCCTGACGCGGGAACAGGTACGGGAGAGTGTGCCGTTGTTTGCGCGGCTGCATGCGGAAGTGGAACAGCGCTATCCGGCGGCTGCGGAGAAGCTGCAATTTAATGAGACGCTGAAGCGCGTGCTGGACCGGCTGGTGAGCGACTTGATTACCAATAGCCGGAAGCTCATTGGCGAAGCGGGTGTGGAATCAGTGGAAGCAGTGCGGCGATTTCCGCAGCGCCTGTTGGCCTTCAGTCCGGAAGTGGATACAGAGAGCAGGCAGATAAAAGAATTTCTTTATGCGAACGTTTATTACAGTCCGGCGCAGCAGCGCGACAAGCAGCAGGCGGAAAAGGTGATAGCTGAGATGTTTGCGTTCTTTATGAGGTTTCCGCGGGAGCTGCCGGCGAGCTACCAGGAGAAGACGCGAAGTGAGCCGCTGCACAGGATTGTCTGCGACTACGTGGCGGGCATGACAGACAGTTACATCTTCGAGCAGCACCGCCGATTTGTGGCGTGAAGAAGAAGGCCCCGGGGATCAGGGGCTAAAGCGATTTTAAAAACACGGCGGACGCTTTTTCTTTTTGGGTTCGCGCTCGCGCTGGTACGCTTCCTCTCTGCGCTTAAATTCATCGCGTGGGACTGAGCCAACCGTCTTTAGCGCGTTCTCAAAAAGCCGAATATTCAGAGGATGTTTTTGAATGACTCATGACCCGATGACCTCGAAAAATAACCTTTCAAGAGCCATGTGCCGAACCTGCCACAACTCGTAGTTCTTGTCCTTGATTCGCAACCTACATTCTCCATCGTCATTCAGCGTCAGAGTGGCGATGAAAATATCTGTGTCGTCTCCATACCGCGCCATGATTCGCCGATCCTCAAGGCGAAACCTAACGATCCGATATGGATTTTCCCTATGAAAGGCCGTCGAATCGAGAAAGACCGCAAAGATGGCAGATTCGTTATGCATCGCAAATTTCCATCCTTGCTTTTCGCACATCTTATTGCGAAGTTCAACATCTTGGGTGATCTGCATTCTTAGCTGCTCAAACACCTTAACGGGCGAGCAGGCTGCTCTAGCAGCTAACCATTCAAAGTCACCTCCCGCCTTCATGCTCTCGCTCATTCGGAAAGCCTCATGAGTCTTTCCCTCCCCTTATCTGGTCGCGGACGAAGGTCAGCACATAGCCAACTATCAATCCCAGAAGGAACGTGAAAGTCGAACCATCAATTTTGCCCTTATACGTCAGAAGAGCAGCCACTCCCACTACAAAAACAACCACAGAAAGAGCAAGCCAAGCCATATGTGTGCTTAGCTTGGCGGCACGTTCTTGGCCCTTCTGGTAGCTCTCCATTGTCGCTTGCAGCAGTTTAATAATTGGGTCGGCTTTCTCAGCAACTGCATTGATGATGTCGATCAAGGTAGGCCCCTGTTGCGGGCCGGACGGTGATGGCGGAAGAACGGTAGGTGCGGGACTAGCCATAAGTGCGTCTATGATACTCCCACAGCAGAAGTTTTCGGATTCGATTTCATATAATCACCGCTTCCTTCGGCAAGCGGTCATATATGCCTATCAGAGCATTCTGCTCTGCTTGCGACCATCTCGTAAGACCGTCTTTCGTGAAGAAATTGATTTGAAACTTCGCCTTCAACAGACTGTAAGCCATGTCCGTGATCCATTGAGTTTTGGTGGCTCGTCCAGTGATAGCCCTTTGCATCATCTGAAATGCTGTCCATGCGCCTATGTCTGCCGCTTGCAGTGGGACAATGACACTCTTGCTTTCAAATGACCACCCGGTTAATGGAGCGACTCCTGTGGTTTTAGCCTCTCGCTCTGATGATGCTAATGCTCGTTCCATTACTAAATCGATCTCGCCCTTGCCTTTACCCATACGGTCAAAGACGTATCTCATTGATGAGTTTGGTTCCCACTTGCGACGCCAGATCGATACCAGTCCGGCGCATTGACGCGCTACAAAAGTGTAGTGGAATCTCCCTGCGTACTCGCGAAACGGGCCAGTGATTACCTCGTCGTAATCCTTTTTGGTTACCGAGTGAGCATATCCGGCTCTCGCTCGCGTGATGATAAGACCACAGAGCCGCGTTAAAACACGCTTCATTTTCCGCTTGTCCCAATTTTTGAACTGTCCTTGATTAGCAGCAAAGTCGGCCATGTGAAAAGTGCAGAACTGTTCGTCAGCTTCCACTTCCTTCCAATTTCTATCGAATTCTTTCCACTGCTCTACAGTCGAAACGAAGCAGGCAGCAATAGCCGTACTCGCTTGAGTGTGAGTGCCGCTGTCATCGTAATGCACCGTTACAAAGGACATCAGGCCGCCATTCCTGTTGTGCTAAGTATCAAATGATCGAGATGGCTTTGACATTCCATTGGCACTGAAGGCACACTTATAACTAGGCGTGCTACAGCGCCATGCACATCAAGGTGGGCGATACCAGCGCCCCGCTTTTTGATTTTGTGATCATAGGGCCTGGTTAGTCAAATCAATTATTGCTGTCATAAGTCCTTAAATAATTCATCAAGTGGCGTTTTCAGGCCCATTGCCAGCAGTTCGATAAACCGCAGGCATGGTTCCTGCTTGCCGTTTTCAACGCGTGAAATAGTTGCCTGGTCAGTCCCGACTTTCTCTGCCAAGATTGTTTGATTGATGTTTTTAGCGTTCCTGATTCCCTGGATACGCCTGCCAAAGCGAACGACAATATCTCTCGACATGCCTCAAGTGTCGGCTTTATGATCTTAAACACATATGACTGATAAGTCATATTATGGGCAGGGGAGATATGGAATTGGAAGAAATGAAGGCTGAAGTTTACGAGACGTGGGCCGTTATCAATCGCGCCTTTGAGCAGATCATTACTGCACTCGACAAGCTGGAAAAGAAAGGCGTATTGAAGGACGATTACGTACAGGACCAGAGCACCATCACAAACGATCTGTGGGCCAAGATCAATTGCCAAATTCTCACCAACATTAACGCGCGAGAAGTAGACGACCGTAACCACTACGGCAAGATGAGAGCAACGCTAGAAAGACGAATTAGAGGGAGACAGTGACACTATGATTACCGCTGATTCGCTTGACCGCCTTAATTCGGTAATGGGCCTCTTTGGATTTCCACAGGGTCTATGTCTTCGACTTTGTACCGATGAAATGCATCAGTCCCCAAAGTCCGATTCCAGCGACGACTGCTAATGCGCCAATAGTTTGATTACTGAGGCCATGCCCCTGAAGTGACACCGCAGCTCCGTACATGACTGTTCCACCAGCGATGATGCGGCCAATTGCACCCATGAATTTTCGATCAAACAGCCCTTCGACTTTTTCCAGCACGGTCTTTTGAGATTCATCTACCTTGCTGGACAGTTTTTCGGCCTCGTCTGAGATAGTTTTCTTTAGCAGTACAACATCACTGGAGACCACTTCAAATTTTCCGTGGAGGTCTGTTAACTCTGTACTGATGTGGCTGAAAGGGTATCCAGCCTCTTGCAGTTGCTTCCTTGGGTCTAATCGCTCCACTGAGGAACTGACGATCTGCCTCTTGGGAATACTCGCAGGAACCGTCCGTGTGGAGCGGGCTATGCCATCCGTGTTTTGATAACGATCATTGGGACGTTCGCCGTATGGAATTTCCGGAATCTCATTCCCTTCGAGCAAAAAGAAAGTCAGCTTAAAAATTGGCTCACAATAGCCAAGGGTAAAGTCGCGAATAGAACTATTGCGTAGTCCCCAATTTAGGGTTCCACTCCACCCCGAATCCACTTTCGTAGCTGATTGCATGATTCCCTCACGCATCATGGTAGTGGTTGGAGTGATAAGCGCCATCATGTCGCATCCGGGGAAAACCTTGCCGATTGCTTCTTTCGTGAAAACGAAACGCTCATAACTGGAGATTGTGACAGTCTCCCCCGGCAAAATCTTCAGGAACATATCCGGTCCAAGCTCTTTTTCTTCATCTGTGGAATGGAAAAGCACGGCTTTACCGAGACGAATTTCTATGCCGTTAGGATTGATTCTTTTTTCGTCTGCATTCAGGATGACAGTTCCAAGCAACTTGCGAACTTCTTTGTCTGGAAGAATTTTTGCCACACTTGCTCCCGCTGGAATTGCAGCTTGCATGGGGACACATCTCCGTATTACCATGAGATTGCCCATCGCACAGTCGATAAAGATTAGGCCCCTCGCCAAAGGGGCCGTATAATTTTCTGAGCCTAGTAGAGCACCAATCCACTAAATCAGCAAGGTTTTTGGTGTGTCTCCCAGTGCCTTCAAGATCATCCTGCGCTCTGTCGCCTTTGCCGAAGCAATCCAAAGAGGCCCATCACCCCTAATCCTTGTCACACTCTTGTCACCCCCAAGATTACTGGAACTTGCCACTCTGCTGTCGCGTATCACCAGCCAGGTTGCGGTGTGTACAAGGAGGCAGAGCATGAAATTGGCGATCTGCTTGGCGGCAATGTTACTGGTGGTGTTGTCACTCACCTTGGTGAGGCCGGGAGCACAGACGTCAGCCAGTCCGGCGGATAAAGATTTTGTTTCCGGCGGTAAAGTTCAAATCACGCTTGAGTCTGGCGGCTACGAAATCCGGGCGAGCTCGGACAACCGAATCCACGTGCGCTGGAATGAGGCCAGCAGGGCGCGCGTGAAGCTGACAACGAATGGCAAGTCGGCTGACCTGCGGGTGGAGCACACGCCGCACCATAATTTTCGCGCGACTATTGAGGTTCCGGCGCTTACTGACCTGCGTGTGCGGCTTACCGCAGGAGACCTGCGAGTGTCCGGAATCACAGGGGACAAAGATATTGAGGCCAATGCGGGAAACCTGAATGTGTCTGTTGGCAGCTCCAGCGATTGGGGTGACGTGGATGCGTCAGTGACCGCCGGAGATATAAGCGCAACACCCTTTGCAGCTAACAAGGGAGGGTTGTTCCGGTCAATGAGATGGAAAGGCCCGGGCAAATACCGGCTGCATGTCCACTTGATGGCCGGAGACGTGAACCTGCGGAATTGAAGGGCCCGGGAAGCTTGTCACAATCGGTCTTAAATATTTGCTGGCGGATCGCTCACAGATGCGAAATCATTTTTTTCGCAATCTCAGAGCCGCGCACGCGGGCTTCCGGCAAATACATGGTTTCCAGTTTGAACATGCTGTCGCCTTTGAGCACATAGAACGCATGGCCGAAGGAGCCGATCATGGCGTGGTCGCCGACGCCGTTGACTTCATCGAAGCCGGGAACAGCGGACAGTGTGGTTCGCAGAGGCCACCAGTTGCCACTGCCGAAATTGCGATTGACGCTGAAGGCAAAGACCCGGCCATTGGGATCGGGCTGGCTAAGCCCCAGGCCTTTCACGATGCCTTCCATCTCTTTGGTGTGCTTCAGCAATTCAAGAGGATTGTCATTTTTTGAATTAGCGCCGGGCTCATTGCTGACTTTTTCTGAATCACGGCGCGCCTGCTCCACGGCGATTTTTTGCAGCTGAGCGAAAGCCGCAGAATTGGTGTAGTAAGCGCAGCCCGGGTCGCCGTTTTCAGTGACTTCTGCGCTGCGTTCCACGGTGACGCCGATCATCTGTTGCAATTCCGCGGGAGAAAGCAGCTTGCACATGTTGCCCTGCCCGACTTCAGAGCCAAACGATCCACCGGTAATAGAAGATACCTTGTGCTTGACCCAGTGAACGCCATAAAGCACAGCGCCGAATGCCCCAAGAACCATAATCAGCACAATTCCGCCGACGATCAGCAAGGCTTTGCCGCCGCCGGAAGACTTTGGCGGCTGCGCGGCAGGAGGCTGAGCCGGGGATTGCTGGGCTGAAGATTGCTGGGCTGGAGATTGCTGGACCATGGGCGGCTGATTCGAAGCAGGTTGCTGGAAAGATGATTGCGGCGAGGCTAGCGGCTGCGAAGCTGCGACCGGCTGTGCAGTTGGTGCCGCGACGGGTTGCGGCGTCGGAGCTTGCGCCGCCGTAGCTGACTGAGCGCGATGACCGCAACGTCCACAGAACACGCCGGAAAGAGGCGCGCCGCAGTTGGTACAAAATTCCGCCATGGAGTGATCCTTAAAAAGTGAGCTGCTAAAGAAGGGTGCAATTGTACCCCGACTCGAGATTTGGTGGATGGCGCTTGTGCGTGTTGCTTTCGCACCATGCACTTTGGCGCGATGGTGCAAGGCAATATTTACTCGGTCGGCCTTAGTCTGGGACTAGCCGGGGCTAAGGTATACACCGTAAAGCACTGAAAATAAAGGGTTGGATTTCAAGGTTTATAATGAGGAGTTTGGCAATCGCAATGCACTATAGGAAGCGTGACGTTATGCGCAATCGGGGGTTAGCTCAAAACCCTGTCACAAAGCGTGGCCCCGATGCTCGAACGACCCCGGTTCGGAGGATTTTACCCCAATGAAGAATTATCTATTGTCGCTATCGCTTGTGGCCGCCATGGCAATTCCCGCGGTTGCACAGCAGAATCAACAGACCACACCAGACCAATCGCAGGCGCAACAGACCCAGAGCAACGATCAGTCCGCAACCGGCAAAGATCCGTTGACCTATACGCGCAAAGAGGGCTTTTGGGGACATTTGAACCCGTTTGCCCGTAAGAAATACGTCAACCGGCAGCTGGATCCCGTTCGCGGCCGCGTGAATGAGCTCGATGAACTCACCGCGAAGAACGCCAAGATGATCGCCGACGTGGACGCCCGGGCTACCGAAGGCATCCGCAACGCCATGAGCAAGGCCAGTGAAGCCGATACGCACGCGCTGGACGCGGGCAATCGGGCCAACCAGGCTCAGCAGACCGCTCAACAAGCTCACACGAGGATCGCCACGGTAGAAGATACGGTCAGCAAGATCGATCAGTATCAGCCCATCACACAGGCCGAAATTCGTTTCCGTGCCGGACAGAGCGCCCTGAGCAAGAACGCAAAAGACGCCCTTGACCAGATGGCGACCTCGCTGAAGAACCAGAAGGGCTACATCGTGGAAGTGCAGGGCTTCTCGCCCGGCAGCGGCACCACGGCCATTGAGAATTCGCGCGAAATGGCGCAGATGGTCGTCCGTTACCTGGTCCTGAATCATGAGATTCCGGTCTATCGCATCTACACGGTTGGCATGGGCAACGCTCCTATTCAGGCAGAAGACGGCAAGATTCACCGCCAGAAGGGTGGCAAAGTTGAGATCAGCCTGTTGAAGAACGGACTGGCTGACCTGAACGCCAGCAACAGCTCAGCTCCAGCCACCGGTAGCGGCGTTACCGCGACTCCGGCTCCGGCAACTCAGACGGCCCCGGCAACGCAGCCCGCTACTCAGCCGCCTGCCACCGATCAGCCGGCCCAGAAGCCGCCGCAACAGTAAGCAAGTTTCTGTAAGTTTCTCTAACCAAACGCACCCCTCTTGCCCACGTGGCGGAGGGGTTTTTTATTAGGCGTCCCTAAACGCAATGCACTGCTTCTCATGGCTTATGAATTCACTAACCGGGCGCTTTGTCCGAATCTGGCTTTCTCTTGGGCACCCTCTTGCCCGCATCTATCCTCTAACAAGACAGAGACTTGCGAGCTGCACCGACGAAGTAGCTTTCCGTAAGGTTCATTCTCGGTCCAGGGCCGGAGGGGTACTCACCGGCAGAACAAAGACTTATAGCTTTCAGGATGCGAAAATCATCCGGGCGAATATCAGGGCTTGCCGAACACGCCCATCAACGAATTGAAACGAAAAGAGGAAATAGCATGCGTTACATTACTGCACTAAAAGTGGCT
>DASYKK010000466.1:0-16434 GCA_035995565.1 Candidatus Angelobacter sp. | reverse complement strand
ACCAGAAAGGTAATAATCTTGGCGACTTCACCGTTTTTGACCACAGCCCGCAAGCCGACCATGCTGACATTATTGAAAGGGACTTCCACTTTCAGGCTGCTGGCTTTGATCTTGAGGAGGTAAAATTTATGGACGTTCGGGCCTATTGTGCGGCTGCTGATCTGTTCAATTACCCCGACACCATGGTTCGGATAAACTACTTTGTCACCTATTGCGAAGTTCAATTGACCATTCATTAAAACACCTAGATGGGACATTTTGCGGGGAACTCCAGACAGAAAACATTATAAATTTTTTATCAACATTTATCAACATTTATTGTGCCCAGCAGCTACTTGGCTGGAAAAAAATTCAGAGACGGCCCCTTTTGGGCAGTTAACGTATTCAGGCTGAAAGGTTTATAATTGGCGTTTGCTGACCCGCCGATTCTGAGCCAGAGGGAGTATTCTTCCGCTACTATGCCGGAACATATCAAAAGAAAGCTGGAAGAGGAGATCCGCCTTCTGGAACACGAACTCACCCACGAACTTCCCAAAGAGATCAAAAAGGCCGTTGCCATGGGCGATCTCAGCGAGAACGCCGAGTATCACATGGCCAAGCAGCGCCAGGAGTTCGTCAACGCCCGGCTGGGCCAATTGAAGAAGCGCATGGCTGAGCTGGCTTTGGTGAATATGACCAATATCCCAAAAGACCGTGTGGCTTTTGGCTCCAAAGTGAAGGTTTTTGATAACACCAAGGAAGAGGAAATCGTCTATACGCTGGTGACCAGCGAAGAGACTGACGTGACCAAAGGACTGATCTCGACGACTTCACCGATCGGCAAATCCCTGATGGGTAAAAAGGTAGGCGACATGGCCACCGTTGTTACCCCGAACGGCATGCGCGAACTGGAGGTCCTGCAATTGACCACCATTCACGACGAGGCTTCATGACCTGGACCGGGGCGTTTGGAAGAGCTTGCCGCGTTCTGCTATACGCGATTGTGCGCGGCCTTGCGCTCACCCGGATTTCTCCCAACGTTCTGACCTTCCTGGGCTTGGTCATCAATACCATCGCTGCCATTCTTTTTGGGTACGCCAACAATACTAACTTCGGGCGGCTGTTCCCTTACGCAGGATTGGTAATTATAGGCGCTGGAATTTTTGACATGGTAGATGGCCGCGTAGCACGGGCCACGGGGCAGGTAACAACTTTCGGCGCGTTCTTTGATTCAGTGATCGATCGCTATAGCGACGTGGCGCTTTTCTTTGGATTGCTGGTTTACTACGCTCGCGGCAATCATTTCTTTTACCTTGTGCTGGTGGCATTCGTGATGGTTAGCTCGGTCATGGTGAGTTACACACGGGCGCGGGCGGAATCGCTCATTGGGTCCTGCAAGGTTGGTTTTATGGAACGGCCGGAGCGCGTGGTGCTGGTGATTATTGGCGCGCTGTTTGCCCGCTGGGGAGCCATGGCGCCTGTGCTGTGGGTGCTGGCTGTGCTCTCCACGATAACCATCATTCATCGCATCGCTTACACCTACCAGCAAACGCGCATTCTGGACGCACAGGCTGCCCAGGCAGCCGCACAACAGCAGGCAATGACAGCAGCAAAATCTGATGCCAATAAAACGCAGCCATCCAAAGGCAAGGGCTCGCAACAGATTCCGTCATTCAACTAATTCAAATCATTTTTCAAGGGGCACGCTGGCTATGAGGATTCGCTCGGTCGTTGTGTTGCTGGCATTGGCAGTTCTGGAACTGACGTCGGTGGGCTGGGCGGCGATCACCGATCCGGTCAAAGTTGAGCAGGGATTGCTGTCTGGCACAAGCGGCTCGTCGGCTGATATTCGCGTTTATCGCGGAGTTCCGTTTGCAGCGCCCCCGGTTGGCGATCTTCGCTGGAAAGCGCCGCAGGCCGCGGCCGGCTGGCAAGGAACACGCCAGGCTAAAGAATTCTCCAATGCTTGCTGGCAGACGCCTTACCCAGCCGCGGCTTCCATCTATCAGGCCAAACTTCCTCCCTTGAGCGAAGACTGCCTCTATCTAAATATCTGGACGCCCGCCAAGTCCGCGAAAGACCGGCTGCCGGTGATTGTCTGGATTCACGGCGGCGGATTCACTCGCGGCTTCAGCGGAACCAGCTCTTATAACGGCGAAGTGCTGGCCGGCAAAGGCGCGGTGATCGTGACGATCAATTATCGACTCGGCGTGTTTGGATTTTTCGCACATCCGGAATTAAGCGCTGAATCTGGACATCACGCATCAGGAAATTATGCGTTGCTGGACCAGATCGCAGCATTGCAGTGGGTGCAGCAGAACATTGCAGCTTTTGGCGGCGATCCCAGTGGGGTGACCATCTTCGGCGAGTCAGCGGGTTCGTGGGCGGTGAATGCGCTTATGGCGAGCCCGCTGGCCAAGGGGCTGTTTCAACGAGCGATCGGCGAAAGCGGTGGCTTATTTTCGCCCATGAAGGCGCTGGCCGAAGCAGAAAAAGAAGGCGAGAAGCTAGTGGCTACCCTGACGCCGGCTATAAAGCCTGAAAGCGACCCAAGGGCTTTAGCTTTCTCCACATTGAAAGCCCTGCGCGCGAAGTCTGCAGAAGAATTGCTGAAAGCTGCCGACACCGAGACGGTCAGGACCATCGTGGACGGATGGGTCTTACCGCAGGACATCGCCACTATTTTTGCTCAGGGCAAACAGAACGATGTTCCGCTGATCGTGGGCTACAACGCAGATGAAGGCACAGCTTTGGCGCCGCAGGGGGCGAACATGAAGGCCTTTATGTTCATTGGTGGTGTACATCAGCGCTATGGACCGTAAGCCGATGCGCTATTGAAGATCTATCCCGCCGCCTCGGACGAAGAAGCGGTTTCATCGTTTTACTCCGCCTATCGAGACCAGGCCTTTGGCTGGGAGATGCGTACATGGGCGCGTATGACCACGAAGACCGGCCATCAGCCGGCTTATATGTACTACTTCAGCCGCCGTCCGCCAGGGCCGCAGAGCACAAGACTGCGAGCGTTTCATGCTTCAGAGATCGCTTATGTGTTTGGAACTTTTGTCTGGCCGTTTCCCTGGGAAGATGCGGACAAAAAATTGAGTGATGCGATCACGAGCTACTGGGTAAACTTTGCCGCCAACGGTAATCCCAACGGCGGAAGCCTCACTAAATGGCCGGCCTATAACCCCAAGGATGATCAGGCCTTGGAATTCGGCGACCAGATCACTGTCCGCTCTGAGGTCAACAAAGCGGGCCTTGATTTCTTTGACAGCTATTACCAGTCAGTGGCAGATGCTAAGAAAGCAGGCGCCGAGCCCGCAGCAAAATAGGCGGTAAATTGGCGGTCAGGTTGTCACCAGAATTAGCGCCAGTCCGTCATAGCCTTTGCTGCCGACGGTCTGAATCACGGTTGTCGTTACGCGTTTTTCAGCAGCCAACATTTGATTGAATTTCCGGATGCCCTGCACATTCTCATCGGTGCTTGCTGGATCAGCTACTTCGCCCTTACGCACCACGTTATCCGCGATGATCAGCGTGCCTGGCCGCGAAAGCTTGAGTGACCATTTCAGGTATTCGGCATAACCGGGCTTGTCGGCGTCGATAAAGATCAGATCGAAGGGTTCGCGGCCCTCGTTGACCAACTGTTGCAGCGTATCGATTGCGGGGCCCAACCTTATATCGACGGCATTCGTCAATTCCGCACGAGCAACATTGGCGCGGGCGATTTCTGCGCGCTTTGGGTCGATCTCCAGCGAGATCAAACGGCCCTCGGGCAGCAAAGCACGGGCAAGCCATATGGTGCTGTATCCACCCAATGTTCCCAGTTCCAGAATGCTGCGCGCTCCCTGCATCCTGGCCAGCATGTGTAGGAGCTTGCCTTGGGCTGGAGACACATTGATGGTCGGTAAACCAGCAGCTTTGCTGGAATCGAGCGCTGCTTCCAGAGCGAAATCAGGCGCGATAAACAGATCGGCTATGTAGCTGTCGACGGCAGTCCATTGGTCCTGAGCCATAGCGAGTCGCCCCAGTCGGCAAGAACTGCCGAAAGGTTGAGGGAAGTCTAGCAAACTATCGGGACGCAAGCTCCGCTTGCTCTGAACGCGCGGGTTTTTTGCTGCTCGTAGCGCCGTCAATCACCAGCCGTGCAATGCGTTCGCGATGAAATGTTGCATCGCCCAACATAGTCTCTGAAGCCTTGGCACGCCGATAGTAAAGATGAATGTCATTCTCCCAGGTAAAGCCCATGCCGCCGTGCACCTGAATGCCGCGATTGCCCACGTTGCGCGCCGCGTCACTCGCATACATCTTGGCTACGGACACTGAAGCAGCAGCATCCGCCGTGCTTTCTTCCAGTGCCCATGCAGCGTAGTAAGTGGCCGAACGTGAACTTTCGGTCTCAAGATACATATCGGCGCAGAGGTGCTGTACGGCCTGAAAGATGCCAATCGGCTTGCCGAACTGCTTGCGCGTCTTGGCGTAAGCCACGGTCAATTCAAGCGTGCGCTGCATGCCACCGGTCATCTCCGCGCACAGGGCGGCCGTGGCTACGTTTAGCGCATTGGCTAAACCCCTTGAATTGCCTAGAGCTTCGGACGGCGTGTTCTTAAATTCAACGGAGTAAATCTTTCTCGCCAGGTCCATGCCTTTCATCGGTTCAACGTGTAGACCCGGAGCCTTGGCATCGACGACGAAAACACCGTCGCGCGAAATCACAACAATGAAATCGGCAGCTGCGGCGTCGGTAACAAACAGTTTTGTTCCCGAAAGCTTATTGCCGGCAGAACTGATCTTTAGACTCTCGACATCCCAGCTTCCAGCGGTTTCCACCAGCGCGACCGTAGAACGCGCTTGGCCGGCGGCAATGCTTCCGAGATACTTCTTCTTCTGTTCCGGCGAGCCGCATGCGTCAATTACGCTTCCAGCCAACGCTACTGTCGAGAAAAACGGCCCCGGCAGCAGCGCGTATCCTGCTTCTTCCATCAGCAGGACCAACTCCACTTTTCCCAGGCCCATCCCGCCGAACTCTTCCGGCGCAATGATTCCGGTGAAGCCCTGCTCGGCCAGTTTGGCCCATAATGCGGCGTCATAAGCGGTGTCCGTTTCCATGGCCCTGCGCACCGCCGCGATGGGACTCTCACCGGCAAAAAACTTGCGCGCCGTGTCTTTCAGTATCTGCTGGCTTTCCGATAATCCAAATTGCATGGTCGTCTCCGTAACTTTTAAAACACCTTGAAACACAGAGGAACGGAGGAAGTAGAGGAGGATTAGATCTTGTTTTCAAATCCCTGAGCTTGTCGAAGGAGAGGGAGCCCTTACCCCTTACCAAACACTGAAGGTTCCCGGGGTCTACTGAATCGCTGTCCAGCCTGAAGAATATCGTGCTCATAGCGATCCCTCGCCCCGCTCGGGATGAAAAAATTTTCCTCTGTTTCCTCCTTTCCTCTGTGTTTCAAAGGTTTTGTTTTTGCCATTGCTTCTTCAGTAACTCTTCGGCAGTCCCAGCACAAAGTGCCCGATAATATTGCGCTGAATTTCTGACGTGCCTGCCTCAATCGTGTTGCCGCGAGCACGCAAATAGCCATAGGCCCACATGCCGTTGTCGATCGCGTAATCGTCTCCGGCTTCCAGCTGTCCATAGGGGCCCATCACTTCCTGGGCGACCTGCTGGAAGCGCTGATTGAGTTCGCTCCAGAAAATTTTCTGGATGGAACCTTCAGGGCCGGGGACCCCGGTGGCATTGATGCGGCTGAAGGCGCGCATCTGGTTGCAGCGCATGACTTCGATTTCGGCATAACATTGCGCCAGCTTCTGCCGGATAACCGGATCTTCCGCGGCCAGCCGTCCGTTGTGCTCAGTGCTCTTTGCCAGGTCGATCAGGCGCTCCATATTTCTGCGATAGGTAATCTGCAAGCCTGCGCCGAAGGTGCCGCGCTCATGCATGAGTGTGCCCATGGCCACGCCCCAGCCTTCATTCACTTTGCCTACAACATTCGTCGCGGGTATGCGCACATCATGAAAGAAAAGCTCATTGAATTCTGTTTCACCGGTCATCTGGCGTAGCGGACGGACTTCAACGCCGGGCGTTTTCATGTCTACCAGCATTACGGTCAGCCCTTTGTGTTTGGGAACATCGGGATCGGTGCGGACCACCAGCTCGCACCAGTGGGCGGCCCAGCCATAGCTGTTCCAGACTTTTTGTCCGTTCACTACGTAGTGATCGCCATCAAGCTTGGCTTCGCAGCGCACGTTGGCGAGGTCAGAGCCGGCATCAGGTTCGGAGAATCCCTGGCACCAGATTTCTTCCGCGCTCAGAATTTTCGCCAGATGTCTCTTCTTCTGCGCCTCAGTTCCAAAGGCAATGATGGTCGGGCCGATAATTCCCAGGCCCAGCACATTGGCCAATGGAGGCGCCGCAGCCAGGGCCATCTCCTGCCAGAAGATCACTTGTTCCATCAGGCTGGCGCCGCGGCCGCCGTATTCTTTGGGCCATGAGATTCCTGCCCAGCCCCCTTCATACAGTTTGCGCTGCCAGCGCTTCAGGTATTCGAAGCGCGACTCCATCGACTCTTCGCGACGCTCGTCCCAATCTGTGGGGGCGTTGGCGGAGAGCCAGCTGCGTAACTCGTCGCGAAACTTGATTTCGTCAGGGCTGAGATTCAGGTCCATGAATCCTCCAACTTATGCTTAATGCAATTAGTGAGGCGATGCCAGGCAGCAAAACTCGCCACTACATTTGCTCAATGAATGGCTATTCATTTTGGCAGACAAGTGTACATCGTTCGGCGCGCTTATGCTTGGCCCTACTGAGAAAGAGTTCGCCGCCCCACTGGGCGGCGCTCAGGAGCCCTTTACCATATGAATTACGGTCAGCGTGACGTCGCCTTCCAGCAGAACCTCCAGCCGTTCCCCGGCGACGTAGCCTCTCTTCTGGAAGAGTTTGGCCCCGGTCAGAGTAGCGCCCATTTCAAAGCGCCTGAATCCGGCCGCGCGAGCAGCGGTTTCGCACGCGTCCAGCAGCAGAGTGCCGATTCCCTGCCGGGCCCAGTCGGGATGAATAAAGAACGCGCGAATTTTTGCGGCTTCATTTGCAGGATCAAGCAGGTCGTCTCGGCGATCACGCCAGCGGTCGCCGCCATACAGTGTTTTGCGTTTACTCCACCCGCCGCACGCAACGATGACGGGGCTTTTGCCGGAATCCAAGGGGCCTGCCTGAACCAGCAGATACGTCCCGTCGTCGATGAGTTGGCTATCTACGCCGAATACCGTTCTGAGCGCGCTGTCAATTTGCGCAGGCGTGTAATCGCTGGACTGCAACTGCCGTACAGAAGCGTCAATCAATTCACGCAGCACCGGGATATCGGCTGCTACGGCAGGCCGGATTGCAAAGGCCGGGGACATCGGAGTGAAATATTGTATCGAAAAGAAAAGCGGCCCGCGCGGACCGCCTTTATAAACGAGATGCTATCTGCGTCTTATTTTGCCGGCATCTGGGACAGGAAGGTCTTCACCTCTTCGGCATGTGGGCCGCTGGGTTCAAGCTGAAGATATTTCTTGCAGGCGGTCTTGGCGTCGTCAAACTGCTGGGCGTTGAACTCGACGCCACAGAGGTTGTAGCTGAACAGAGCGGAAGACGGATCAATCTCTGCGGCTTTTTTCAACGATGCTATGGCCTCATCCGGCTTCTGCAACTTGAGATATGCGTTGCCTTGCGCGGTCAACATGCGGCCCGCGCCGGACTTGGCGGCAGCCGGATTCAGACTGGGAATTTTTGGGTCAGCAGGAGAGGAACCAGAGATCAAGGACTGCGCTATCTGAATGCCTTTATCGTACGTTTGCACCGCCGCTGGAAGCTTGTTGGACTTGCTTTGCGCCTCGCCCAGGGCCATATAAAAATCCCAGCGGCTGCTGTCTGGCGCGGCCGCGATCAGTTGCGTGAGCGCGTTTTCCGCCTTGGGCCAGTCCTGGGCCTGGCGTGCGTTTTGAGCGTCACTGATCAAGGAGTTCAAACCTGCAATTTTCTTGTTGTCGGCTGCGATTTTGGCGAGTTGTTCCTTGGTGAGTTTGGGCGCAGCGGGCTCGGGAACGCCAAATTTGTTGTCAGCTAGAGGTTCCTTGCTAGCAGGGATGTTCAGATAATTGCTGCTGGTTGTGTTGTCCGTCCCCAGAATGGTTTTATCTGAAGAGAGCTTTTGCCCTTTGTCGTTCAGAACATTGATCTCGTAGGAGCCATACGGCACGCCCACCAACTTGAATTCACCCTTCTTGTCAGTCTTGGCCTTGTAGGTCCTGCCGGTCTCGGTATTCGTGAATACAATGGGAGCGTTCGGCAGAGGCGTCCCTTCCTGGGTGACTTTGCCTTCTGGCTGTGCTCCAACCGTCTGCGAGTGCGCCGGCACAAACCCCACGGTAAACAACAGAGTGGCCAGGGCAAGAACAACAGCATTCCTTTTCATCGTGATTTGTTTCCTCCAGTGTGCTTCGCTTTGAACACCAGTGTCGCTTCAGTTTCGAATGTCGGAACCTCTACTTTTTCTTTTTCTCATGATAGGTGGTTTCGATCTTGGCGCCGATGTAATTCAGCATCTGCTTGACGTCATTGGCGTGGGGGCCATCAGGAGCCAGTTCCAGGTATTTATTGAATGCTTCTGCCGTGCCGGCAGGCGCTTGCAGTTTTCCATCTTTGTCCTGCTTGCTCTCAGCAAACATAAGAGAGGCTTTGATGTAATAGGCTTCGGCCCGGCTGGGATCGGCGGAAATGGCTTTATCGCATGCGACGAGAGCACCTTGCGTGTTGCCGCTGTTGTATTGCGTCGCACAAATATTGAAGTAGGCAGTCCCAGGATTCGAATCCATGGCCGCGCCTTTGGTAAAGGCTTCAATGGCTTTATCGCTCTTTTTCAACTTTAGATAGGCGTTACCTTCATTGGTGAGCATCTGGCCAACCGCTGCTTTGGCCTTTGCCGGATCAGCCTTGGGATCGGTCTTGGTGGCGTTTTCAGCCAGAGGAATGACCTTTTCATATGTATCAGCGGCTTCCTGATACTGGCCGGCATTCAATTGCATATCGCCCAACGCCTTCTGATATTCCCAGCGATTGGGCTCGGCGGCGATCATTTTCTTCAAAATATCCGCCGCTTCCTGCCAGTTCTTGGCCGTCTGGGCTGCATTGTATTGTGCGATCAATGCGTTCATGCTCATGCCTTTTTCTCTTTCGGCTTTGAGTTTCTCGATCTCTTCCTTGCTGGGACCGGCGCCCGGCTTGCCGGAGCTCATCTCCACGGACACGTCATCGACCGCGCCACCCTCGCCTTTGATTTGAACTTTGGTCTTGTAGCGCTTTTCCCCAGCGGTAACTTCTTCCTCGTAGTCGCCAAAGGGAAATCCGACACCATTAAATTGGCCATTCTTGTCGGTCTTCATTTTGAAGGTCCGGCCCGTACCGATATTGGTCAGGGTGACCTGTGCGTCGGCTACTGGCTTGCCGCCATCGGTAACTTTTCCCTGCACTTTGCCTGCGGTAGCCTGGGACCATCCGGTTGTTGTAGCCGCGAGAAAAAGCAGCATCGTCATCACTGCGTATGTCAGTTTCGTTTTCATATGTGTCGAGCCTCCGGCTTCAACTTGAATCTTAGATTTTATAGCCTGCCACTTTTTGCGAATGTCTTGGTGGCAAATAAGAAATCGGATCGATAGCGTCAGCCTCGACAAAGGCGCGCTGACGCAGCACGCAGCTTTCACACACGCCGCACGCTTTATCTTCACGGCTATAACACGACCACGTCAAATCGAACGGGACACCGAGTTCAATCCCCAACCGTACGATCTCAGCCTTGTGCAATGCAATCAGCGGGGTAACGACCTCAATCTTCGCTTCGCGCGTACCGGCCTTTATCACGGCGTTGAATGCCCGGTAATATTCAGGGCGGCAATCGGGATATCCTGAACTGTCCTGCTCCACAGCGCCGATATAAATTTTCTCGGCGTCCAGCACTTCCGCCCAACTCACGGCAGCCGACAGAAAATGGGCATTGCGGAACGGAACATACGTCACGGGAATGTCCGCGCCAATTTTCTCTCCGGCCGCGGGCACGTCAATGTCCTTATCGGTGAGTGCCGATCCGCCGATGAGGCCCAGTGTCTCATTTCTGATGGCCATCCGTCGCTTTATGCCGAAATGATCGCAAATGCGCTCAAAGGCCCACCGCTCGCGTTCCGCTGTCCTCTGTCCGTAGCTGATGTGCAGAGCGGCGGCTTCTGTATCTCGTGCCGCCAGCGCAGCGCAGACACAGGAATCCATGCCTCCACTCAACAACACCACCGAGCGCGGTTTTTCGCCAGCCAAAATAATACCCCTGATGTGCGGATGTCTAGTTTTCAGATGGTCCGGCAACCGGAATAGCTGCCCACTTTATTTCTTAATTATCGCAAAACTTCAGTGTTCATGGTGGGTTGCAGCCGCCTTTCAAACGCCTTTGGTCGCGGGTTCCCAGATGAATTTATGGATCTGCAATCCCAGGCGAACATCGAGTCCGTCGCCCAATATCCACTCCGCCAAAACGCGCGGATCAAGCTGGCAATTGGATGCGTCGCGCTCCGGACTTGGACTCTTCAGAAAAGCCGGAGAGAACAAAACCGCCCGAACCTTATGTTCTAACCCATGTTCGCGGGTGAAGTCGCGTGCGTATTCATAGTCCGCGCGATTGGAAAGGACAAACTTGATTTCGTCGGCGGCGGTCAGGGTAGCAAGGTTGGTCATGCGAAACGTTCCGCCTTCGCCCGAACCAGGACACTTCACGTCTACGATTTTGTGGGCCGCGAGCGGTACGTGCTCCAGCGGACGCTCGCCGCTGGTTTCGAGCAGCAGAGTATATCCGCGGACGAGTAGACGATCCATCAACGGAACAAGTTCGCGCTCCTGCAGCATGGGCTCGCCGCCAGTAAACTCGACCAAACCAGCGGGCGCAAGCTTCAGCACTTCCTGTTCAACTTCGTCGGCAGACATCTTCTCTCCGCCGGTAAATGTGTATTCGCTGTCACACCATGAGCAGCGCAGGTTGCACGCGGCCAGACGAACGAAGATACAAGGAACACCCGCGAAAGACGATTCTCCCTGAATAGAACGATAAATTTCTATTATCTGCATGTGTTGGAAGAACGCAGCTGAGGGCGGCTGCGCTCCAAAGCTTATTCCGAATACCGCGCGGTTGTAGTGTCAGTTTCCCAGATGGTGACGTCCTTTACCGCAACGCGGCCGCTGGTCAGCGATTTGAGCCGGCCATTCGTCTGATCGTAAAAATATTTTGCCAGATTTTCCGCTGAGGGGTTCAGCACAATGAAAGGCTCTACCTCGTTCAGCATCTGATGGTCCAGCCGGTCGATCACATGCTTCATGACCTCTTTCAGGTCTTTAAAATCAAGCAGCAGGCCGGCTTTATCCAGAGTTGTCCCCGTCAGCGTGACACGCACCTTGTAATTATGCCCGTGCGGGTTTTCGCATTTACCTTTGTAATCACGCAGGTAGTGTCCCGCGGCAAATGAATCTTCAACTGTAACCTCGTACATCCGCTCCCCTTATCGCCCGTGGGCACATGAATCAACCTATTATTGTAAATCCTGGGATTGCGCTAGGCCAGTGAGCGAGGCTGACAGTCTAATCGGCTATTGCCGGTTCAGCGCATTGCCCGACGTGCCGGAAAAGAATTCGTCCACGTCGGCAATGTCTTTTGTCTTTTTGTACGCTGGCAGGCTGTCGATAAACGTTTTGCCATAGCGCTGCTTCAACAGGCGATTGTCCAGCAGTGCGAGCACGCCGCGATCTTTTACCGAGCGAATCAGGCGGCCAAAGCCTTGCTTGAGCGAGATCACCGCGGCGGGCACTTGGTATTCAAAGAACGCATTGCCGCCAGCAGAGTTGATGGCGCCTATTCGCGCCGCGACGACAGGATCATTCGGCACGGCGAACGGCAGACGATCAATGATCACGCAGCTTAGCTGTTCGCCCTGAACGTCAACCCCCTGCCAGAACGATGCCGTGGCAAACAGCACGGCGTTGGGCGTAAGACGAAATTCTTCCAGCAGCGCGTTCTTGGGCGCCGCGCCCTGTAACAACATGGGGAACGGCAGCTCGCCGAGCAGGCGGTCATGGATGTCATGCATCTGCGCATAGCTGGTGAAGAGGCAGAAGGCTCGACCCTGGGTGATATCGAGCAGGCGGCGGATCTTCTCAGCGGCAGCGCGCCCGAATTGCGTGGAACGAGGATCAGGCATGTCAGGCGGCACGTAGAGTATCGCCTGCTTCGCGTAGTCAAAGTGCGAAGTCACCACCATCTCTCGCGCATGCTCCAGACCCACCCGCTGGCGAACATAGTCAAAGCTGCCGCGATCGGGGTTGCCGGCAACAGCCAGCGTGGCAGAGGTGAGTACGGCGGTTTCCAGGTTTTCAAACAGCGTCTGCTTGAGGATTTGTGAAACGTCGATCGGCGTGGCCTGTAGTACGATGTGAGTTTGCCCGGCGCGCGTGCGGCGGGCTTCACCACGGTACTCAATCCAGAAGACGGTGTTCTTGTCTTCTGACTCCAGAATGAACGCCAGTTGGGCCTGCAATTCCTGAGTGCGACGCGAAAAGCCGAAAACTTCTTCTGGCTTTTGCGGCAGGAGTTCGAGCTCCGCCAGAACGCGGGCCAGCGATTGCATTACCGCGTCATAGTCGTCGCTATGCTTTTCCAGAAATCCATCACGGTTGCTAAATGCGGACCGGCCTTCGCCTAGAGGCAGCAACCCGAAGAAAAAGCGCGAACGCTCGCGCAGGCGAGCTAACGCTTGAATGAGTCCTGGTGAGAGCGCTTTCTTCTGCTGCAAAGTAGCTTCAATGTCGCGCGCAAGTTCTTCAAAGCGCAGGTTGCTCACGCTGACGCCAAAGTAGCTTCCCGCCACATCTTCCAGTTCGTGCGCTTCGTCGAAGATTACTGCGGAAAAATCCGGCAGAACGCCCGCATCTGGCCCGCCCGACTGGCGCAATGAGAGATCGGCAAAGAACAGATGGTGATTGACGATGATGATGTCACTCTCCGCGGCGCGGCGGTGCATCTCCGTGATAAAGCAACGGTCCCACTGCTGGCACTTTTGCCCGGTACAGCGCTCGCTGCGCGCATCGAGCTTTTGCCACAGTTGCGTGTTCTCAGGAAGGCCCTTGAGTTCCGCACGATCACCGCTGTCGGTAGTTTCCTCCCATTCGGCAATCTGGCGGTATTGCTCAATTTCCTGGAGTCCGCTAAGGACCGGCTGGTTGGTGAGATCGTAAAGCTTTTGGCGGCAAAGATAGTTATTACGGCCTTTCATGTAGCAAACGCGCAGTTTGCCCAGATGCTGCTCCAGGAATGGGATATCCTTGAAGAAGAGCTGTTCCTGCAGGTTCTTGGTGCCGGTGGAAATGATCACGCGCTTGCCGCTACGAATCACCGGCAGAAGATAAGCAAGAGTCTTACCCGTTCCCGTGCCGGCTTCAACGATCAGATGCCGTCGCTCAACCAAAGCTTTTTCCACCGCTTCCGCCATCTGCAACTGGCCCCGACGGAACTCATAATTCGGATGCGCCTTACTGAGCAGCCCTCCGGGAGCGAAGAACTCATGCAGGGTGGGCAACCGGCGCGTGGGAGTGGTGGCGGTTTCGGGCTGGTAGGAAGAAGCCATGGCGAGAGTGTTTTTATAATAGCTGGGAACGGTCTTTATGGGTTAGCAATCGGCGCTGAGCTGCGGCAAAAATTTATTGGGATGCGGAGAAGTATTGGCACAAGCTAAAAACAAAATGTTGGCTCCTCTTATCGCGATTGTTGGCCGGCCCAACGTGGGCAAGTCCACGCTTTTCAACCGGCTGACCGGATCGCGGCGCGCCATTGTGGGTGACGAACCCGGCATCACGCGCGACCGCCTCTATGGTGAAACCACCTGGCAGGGCCGCCGGCTGCGCGTCGTTGACACGGGCGGCATCGTACCCGATGACAAGGATTTCATCCCTGGCGAGATTTTCCGTCAGGCACGGTTTGCTTTTGAAGAGGCCGCGGCAATCGTGCTGGTGGTGGACGTAAGGACCGAACTGGCTGCTCCCGACATGGAGCTGGCACGGCTGCTGCGTCGGCTGGGCAAGCCGCTGTTTCTGGCGGTGAACAAAGTCGATTCCACTAAGCTTGAGGCCGAAGCGGAGAACTTTCGCACGCTCGGCATCGAGAACCTTTACACGGTGTCCGCCGAGCACGGCACCGGTTCGGCGGAGCTGCTGGACGCCATTCTTGACGTAATCCCACGTTCGCAGCAAGAAAAGGATGAACGCGCAGAAGCGACGGCTGCGGAAAACGAGCCCGCGCCACTGGACGTTGAGTCAGAAGACGCGGGAGAAGGCGACCACAAGGCGCGTACGCCGCGACTAGAGACCCGTGTGGCGATCATCGGCCATCCCAACGTTGGCAAGTCAACGCTTCTGAACATGCTGACGGGCAGCTCAAGGGCGATTGTGTCTCCCATCGCGGGGACCACGCGAGACGCGGTGGATGAACTCATCCAGAAAGATGGCAATACCTACCGCTTCATTGATACCGCCGGAATTCGCCGCAAGGGCAAGACTCACCTGATGGCGGAAAAACTTTCCGTGGTAATGGCGCGCAAACATCTTGAAGCAGCCGATGTCGCACTGCTGGTGATTGATGCCGTGGAAGGCGTAACCAGTCTGGACGCGACGATCGGTGGATATGCGCATGAAAGCGGCAGGTCCGTCGTTCTGATTATCAACAAGTGGGACCTGGTGGGCCCCGGCCGAACTGATGGTAAACCGCCGGCGGACCGCGAGCTTTATGAAAAGCAGGCGCGCCGCGCGCTGAAGTTTCTGGATTATGCACCGATGCTCTTTATTTCTGCCTCGCTGGGCAAAAACATTGACAAGATTTTCCGCGCGCTGGAACTGGTTTCCGCGGAGCGCCGCAAGCGCATTGGTACCTCGCAGATGAACCGCTTTCTTGAGACCGTGGATTTTGACCGCGCGTCCGTCCCGCACCGCCAGCAGGTCAAGATCTTCTACATGACGCAGGCGCAGGCATCGCCACCCACGTTCATCCTGTTCACTGATAAGGATGTGAAGCTGCACTTTTCCTATGAACGCTTCCTGCAGAACCAGATTCGGCAGAAGTTTGGTTTTGTTGGTACGCCCATCTGGATCAAAAACCGTCCGCGGACGAAAGTGGAACTGGGGCCCAAGAAGACAAAGCGGAGAGGCTAGCCTGTTCGCCGGGCGACCTCGAATCGTCTAGACGTTCACGGGAATGTTCGCACGCGTGCTGTTCGCCTGCTCATTCCAAAGCGCCAGCTGCGCGAGCGCCTGGTCGCACACCATTTTGTGGCGTTGCTTCTTGTCGCGAACACGCCGTCGAGTGCTCTCATCAAGCTGCGGTAACAGATCAAAAGTGATGTTGGCCGGCTGAAACTGCTTTAGGTCAGCGTGGCAGATGTAATTCACCAGCGAGCCCAGCGCGGTTTCCCGCGGCGGCGGTATTGCCGGCAATCCTTGCGCGATGCGCGACACGTGAATCCCCGCCAGCATGCCCATGGCGATGGATTCGGTATAACCTTCAACGCCGGAGATTTGTCCGGCAAAGAAAACGTTGGGATGCTGCCTCAGATTGAGTAGTTCGGCGAGCAACGTGGGCGCGTTGATGTATGTATTGCGATGAATCTGGCCATAACGCACAAACTTTGCGTTTTCCAGGCCGGGAATCAGCCGCAGCACGCGTGCCTGGTCGCCAAATTTCAAATGATTTTGAAAGCCAACCAGATTGTAGGAGTCGGCACGCAGGTTTTCCTGCCGCAGTTGCACCACCGCGTAAGGCCACTTGCCCGTGCGAGGATCGTCCAAACCAACCGGTTTCATGGGGCCAAAGCGCAGAGTGTCCCGTCCACGCCGCGCAATCTCTTCGATCGGAAGGCAGCCTTCAAAATAATTCAGATTCTCCCAATCATGGCCTTCCACGATTTCTGCGGACGTCAGCGCGTCAATAAAGCGGTCATACTCTTCTTTTGTAAACGGACAGTTGATGTAGTCCGCAGTGCCTTTGTTGTAACGGGCCGCCATGTAGACCTTGCTCATGTCAATGGAATCGGCTTCAACAATGGGACTGATGGAGTCGTAAAAGAAGAGATGATCGCTGCCGGAAAGGCGCGCAATCTCAAGGGAGAGCGCATCGGAGGTTAGCGGGCCGGTGGCAACAATGGTGAACCCATCATCTTCATTGATCTGCGCAACTTCCTGACGAACGATTTTGATATTGCGCTCAGCGGAAATTGCTTCTGTGACTCTGGCCGCGAAGGTTTCTCGGTCCACAGCCAAAGCGTGTCCGGCAGGAACGCTGGTTTCTTTGGCGATGCGCAGCAGCAGAGAATCGATGCGCCGCATTTCTTCTTTCAACAGCC
>DASYKK010000465.1:0-14943 GCA_035995565.1 Candidatus Angelobacter sp. | reverse complement strand
CCATTTGGCGAGATCGTGGGCGTAGTGGGGGACGTAAGTGATAAGACGCTCGATAGCGAGCCGTCGCCGACCGTCTATTACATCCATTCTCATCTTTCTTATGGAGAAATGGTGTTTGTGCTGCGGGCGCAGAACGACGCGATGTCCCTGGCCGACTCGGCACGCAAAATCATCAGCGGAATGGACCCAGAACTGCCGGTATCGCAGGTACGCACAATGGAAACGGTGGTGCGGGAGACATTTGCCAGCCAGCAATTCAGCGCTGTGCTGCTGGGAGGATTTTCACTGGCGTCGCTCCTGCTCGCCGCCATCGGAGTCTACGGTGTGCTGGCATATTCGGTCACGCAACGCACCCGGGAAATTGGTGTGCGGATTGCCCTGGGAGCAGAACCGCTGACGATTACCCGCATGGTGGTAGCCAGCGGAGCGCGCATGGTCATCCTTGGAGCGGCTGCTGGAATGCTCGCTGCCTTGGCGCTTTCCGGACTGATGAAGAGCCTGCTGTTCGGGATTAGTCCGCGGGATCCGCTTACGTTTGTCGTGGCACCTGCGGTGTTTGTGGTGGTGGCGCTGCTGGCTGCTTATGTGCCGGCGAGACGAGCGGCAAGAGTATCGCCCATGGAGGCGCTGAGGGCCGAGTAGGAGTAACCGCCGGTTTGGCCGCGAATCAAAGCGAACACGAATCAGATTGAATTCGCGTTTATTCGGCAATTCGCGGCAAAAGAAAAGGTTAATCCTCAACCTTGCGTCCACTCAGGTTTTCCAGCTGTCTTCGCCAGTCCAGTTCTTCCACAAATGCCGCTGACTGGCGCCAGCCGGCTTTGACCTTGACGAACAGTTCCAGATAGACCTTTTTGCCAAAGCGTTTTTCCAGTTCCATCCGCGCGGAGGTTCCCATCTGCTTGAGTTTCTGGCCGCCTTTGCCGATCAAGATGGCCTTCTGGGTGTCACGTTCGCAAAAGATGGCGGCGGCAATGCGCAGCAGCCTGGGCTTGTCTTCAAAATTCTCAACAATCACCGCCGTCGCGTAAGGAACTTCCTTGCCGGTCTGGAGCAGAACTTTTTCGCGGATGATTTCTGATGCGAGAAAACGCTCGGGCTGGTCAGTAAGCTGGTCTTCGGGAAAATATGGCGGGCTCTGGGGGAGCGCGCGAATGACTTTGTCGAGCAGCACCTCAAGTCCTTCACCTTTTAACGCTGAGATGGGGATGACTTCCTGAAATGAATGCAATTTGCTGTAACGCTCAATCACTGGCAGCAGGCGTTCTTTGTGCAGTCGATCAACTTTATTGAGCAGCAGAAATACCGGCGCGCCGGATCGCTTCACCAGTTCAAGCACCTGTTCATCGGCGGGGCCAAAGCGGTCGGTGGCATCGACCAGCAGCAGAACGAGATCGCGGCTTTCCAGAGCTGTGTGAATTTCCTGCATCATTTTGCGGTTGAGGCGGCTATCCGGCTTGTGCACGCCGGGCGTATCAATAAATACGATCTGACCGGCGGGACGCTTGCGCTGGGCCTTCACGTTGAGAATGCCCTGAATGTTCATGCGCGTGGTCTGCGGCTTTTCCGTGACGATGGCGATTTTCTCGCCGACCAGCGCGTTGAGCAGTGTGCTTTTACCGGCATTGGGGCGGCCGATGATGGAAACAAAACCTGAGTGTTGCTGCGCCATTATGCCTCTGCCTGTCGGGGAGAAGAATCAGCTTGCTCCGGCTGCGACCGGGAAACCCTGACCTTTCCTACTTTACGATCTGTGGATTCAAGGATTTCGAAACGCAGGCCCTCATCTTCAACCACCTCACCAGGCTGGGGAATGCGGCCGGCAATTGCGCTGACCAGACCGCCGACGGTGGTGGTGTCGCGCTGGTCGAGACGCATGTCAAAAAGGTCCTGCAGGCGGCCCACGTCAACCGTGCCTTGCATGACATAAGCCAGGTCGCCTTCGCGGACAATGTCATGCGAAAGCTCATGCTCGTCGCGAATTTCACCCACGATTTCTTCCACCAGGTCCTCCAAGGTAACCAGGCCGGCGACGGAGCCATATTCGTCAATGACGATGGCCATATGTATGTTGTCTTTCTGCATTTCGCGGAGAAGCTGTGAGGTCATTTTGGTTTCAGGAACGAACAGCACGGGCCGCAGGAGCTTGGCCACAGTGGTGGTGCGGGCATCGGCTTCAGGAAGCTGGATGAGATCATGCGCCAGCACCATGCCCTCAATGTTATCGATGCTGATGGAGAAGACGGGCACACGAGAATGCGGCTTTTCCCGCAGCAGAGAAGTGAATTCTTCAATGGTGGTGGTGGACGGAACAGCGAAGATGTTGGGGCGCGGAGTCATCACGTCGCGCACCGTCTTATCACCAAATTCAACCACCGACTGGATGAGCTGGCGGTCACCTTCCTGCAAAATGCCTTCTTCTTCCGCGGCTTCAATCAGGGCGTCCACGGCTTCTGATGGATGTTCAGGTTCTTCTGGTTCATGCGGCTCAGCCAGCGCGGCCACGGAAAGCCCAAATCCCAGGACGACCGTAATGGGCAGCATGAGATAGATCAGGACTTGCAAAAGCGGAATGAATTTGACCAGCCATACGCCGCGCGTGCGGGTGAAAAGCACGTAAGGCAAAAGCTTGTTGCAGACAATAATGACCAGGATGATCCCAATGATGGCCTGGACGATTTCCGGCCAGAGCCAGTGACTGTCTCGAAATACGAGATGGCCGATGATGAAGGCGATGGAAGCTGTGGTGAGCTGGGTCAGGAAGGAAAAAGTAAGGGCCGCACGCTGGCTGGAGCGGAGCAGGCGAGGCTCAACCAGCGTTTCAAAAGCTTCAATGTTTTCCTGAAATTCACGGCTCAGGAATTTGCCGCTCTCAGTGTAAAGGCGCTCCACATAAGAAACGAGCACGAGAAGGCCGCATAGGAGCAACAGAACAGCGTAAAGAGCGGCCAGGGTCATTGCGCGCTCCTGCGGCGACGAGCGCCGGAGGCTGTGGATCTGCGGGGATTCTTTGCGCTTTTCGCTACGGTGGCTGCGCGCTTAGTCTGTGGCGATTTGCCGCGGGAATGCGCGCGGTCAATGAGCGACGCGGGCAGTTTGAGCTGGGAGCGCAGACGCGTTTCTACGCGGGCCATGCGCCCATTGTCAGACTCATGATCATAGCCGGCAAGATGCAACAGGCCGTGCAGCACCAGGATTTTGAGCTCGGTCGCCAGGCTGTGGCCGTAGTGACGAGCGTTGTCGAGGGCGATCTGGGCGGAGATAGCGATGTCACCGCCAGAAGGACGCGGGAAGGAAAGCACGTCAGTAGGCTTGTTCTTGTGGCGAAAGCGGCGGTTGAGATCGCGCAGGCGCATGTTGCCGGAGATCAGAATATCCACCTCACCTTTGACCCTGGCCAGCGTTTGTGCGCGTCGGGCAAAGCGCTGGAGCTGTGTTGCGCTCACGCTGTTTACCGACGTTTCAAAAATCACCATCGCCGTACCGTCAACAAGAACCCCTTCCGTCAAAACAAAGCGGGAGGGCCTTAAACTGCCCTCCCGCCAAGAATTCTACTAGATTTCTATTGTTGAAGAGGGGGCTCGTTGGGCTGCTGGTCCGGCTGCACCTCACGCGGCAGTTCCAGCGACATTTGCTGGTTGCGCGACCGTTCGTCGTATGCGCGGACGATGCGCTGCACCAGATTGTGGCGCACCACGTCTTCTTCAGAGAAAAAATTGAAGATAATGCCCTCCACCGGCTTGAGTACGTCAATTGCCTCAAGCAGGCCGCTGCGGCGGGCATTGGGCAGGTCAATCTGCGTGATGTCGCCGGTGACGACCATCTTGGAGTTGAAGCCCATGCGCGTCACGAACATTTTCATTTGTTCAGGGGTCGTATTCTGAGCTTCGTCCAGGATGATGAAAGAGTCGTTCAGGGTGCGGCCGCGCATGAAGGCGATAGGCGCAATCTCAATGATGTTCTTTTCCAGGAAGCGGTCAACGCGTTCCTGGTCCATCAAGTCATAGAGTGCGTCGTACAGCGGACGCAAATACGGATCAACTTTCTCCTGCAGCGTTCCAGGCAGAAATCCCAGGCGTTCGCCAGCCTCGACCGCCGGCCGCGCCAGGATAATCCTACTTACGCGTTTTGCGTTCAGCGCAGACACCGCCATCGCCACCGCCAGATACGTCTTACCCGTTCCGGCCGGTCCGACGCCAAACACCATGTCATATTTCTCAATCGCGTCAATATAGCGGCGCTGGTTCATGCTCTTCGGCTGGACCTGCCGTTTCCCAAACGACCTTTGCTTGCCCGCCTCGGCCATACCGCGCAGCGTCGCCGTCGCGTCAGCCACAACCACGCGCAGCATCGAACTCAGATCAGCGTCAGTAAATTCCTGACCGGTACTGCCCAGGTGGTCAAAGTCGGTAAAGATCTGCTCAGCGCGGGCTACGTCCCGGGCGGCGCCTTCCAGTTGTACCGAATCAGATTTAAGGTCAATGTTAACGTTCAGGCCGCTCTCCATCACCTGGAGATTTTCATCGCGGATGCCAAACAGCTTCTGGATATTAGGGACGATTTCTATATTTTTCTTCATTCAGTTTTTTGGGGTTTCCCTCTCATGGCGCACGAATTTGCCGGCCCCGTGCTGCTGGAGCACAGAGAACATAAACTTGCTTTGTGCATGGAAACGCAGGATAGTTGGCCCACCGGAACGCGGAGGTAATACCATTGGCCTGAGAGTACCGCCGTTATTTGCCCAAGTCAACAAAGTTCACGCGGCTTTTACACCGCTTTAATATTAGATGCGCGACTGAGGATTGCGGGAGCAGCTAAAGGGTTGAATTGGCATCGCCTTTCTGGCTCATTCGATGATCGACCAAAGCGGCTAAGGCATAAGAGTCCAGACGTTCTTCTATTCTCGGTAATGACTTATCATGTGACTATGACTGGGCACCCAGACTAGAACCCGCCGCCGACCACCTGGCGGGCCAGAGTGATAGGCTTCTTGTGTGGAGGCCTTTTCCCCGCAATCGGTTACTGGCTTACATCGCACGGCGTTCACGTTCTCATCGGGCGCTACCGGCAGCCCACCTTTTCTTATAGTTTTATCGCATGCGGAATTGTGCTGATTGTCGTCAGCGCAGCGCCCGCTCGGCTCATTATCAAGATGACGGCTCTCAAAAAATACCGGTCATACCAGCCCGGCTCTGACCGGTCCCGGCCATTGACCCAAGGCCCTAAACCCAAGTAAAATAGCATCTTCGGCTTGACCCTCCGAAAAAACTCTTTTTGATAGGAACCAGACAGTCACAATGGCAAATCATTTTTCTGCGCTGAAGCGCGCGCGCCAAACCACCAAACGCACGGAAGACAACCGCTCCAACACCTCCCGTCTGCGCACCGCGTTGCGCAAGCTGCGCGAGACCATGGCCACGGGCGACGCGAATGCGGCAAAAGAGGCTTTTTCCGGCACCGTCTCCATGATCGATAAAGCCGTAAAAAAGGGCATTATCCACAAGAACACCGGCTCGCGGTATAAATCCCGCCTGAGCGCACGCGTGGCAGCGGTAAAAAAGTAGATTTTCAGGATTTCTATGAGCCCGCCGTGCTTGGCGGGCTCTTTGTTTTCTGAGCTGCCGCGAATACACGCGAAAAACGCGAATGAGTGCGCATTTTCCTCTGCTCACGAGACTCTCCCCCCCTGTCATCCTGAACGATGCGCGTGTGAATGCGCGCGCGAGTCGAAGGATCCCGAGTATACTGGGCAGCGTTAATGCGGCATCAAGGCGTTCTACCCAGGACCCATCGCCGCCAAAACTCCTGGGCCACAAATCAAAACAAGTGGACACGAATCAACATGAATTCGCGGTTTTTCGCATCATTCGCGGCTGATCTTGGCCTCCTGATCTGCGGCCATCTGCGGCAATGTTCTCCGATTTACTTTCGTTATATATTCGCCTATAATATTTCGATTATCTGGAGCGCTTATGAGCCCTGAAATCGAACTCCTCACCACCCTCTCGTCCCAGCCCTTTTCCGCCTGTGAAGAGCAGTGGAAGCAGCTTCTCCGCAGCCTTTTCCTGCCCATCGCCTATGTTCCTGCCGTCCAGGCAGTTCTGGAAAAAGGCCGCTGGAAGAGCCAGCCCGATCCCATGGCTTACGTGCGTAAAGGCTCTCTGCGGTGCGCCGTGCGTCTCGGCATCGTCGATGTCCGGCGCAACCACCGCCGTGAAACCCTGGCCACTGACCTGAATTTTAAAGGCGCCGATGGCAAGCCCCTGGGACATGACGACCGTCTCGGCTTCGCGCTCCACCGCCGCGACGAACAATTTCGTACCGGCCTGGGCGCGGAGTACGGATCGATCTACGACGAAGATGACATCACCAACCGCCTGCCGCGCGCCGTCCTCGACAAAAACCTCGAAGTCAAATGGGACCAGGTTGCCGAAATGGCGCAGATGGATTCCGGCGAGCGCATCGTGCTCAAACTCCGTTTGAGCGGCCTCGAACGTGACATCGCTCTCGCCGCCTGCCATACCGATGACGACCGCAAAATTCTTCAGGCCGCGTGGAAGCGCTTTGATCGCCATAAAGATTTGTTCAAAGAAGTGTTGATGTCAGGAAAGGCCCTGCCGGCCCGGCCGCCCACTAAGCCAGTTCGCCCAGCACAGCAAACCGTGCGGTCTTCTTCCGTAGCGCAGGAGCACCGTGCCAACCAGACAAATCCAGCAAGTGAGACCCCGAGCGCGACACCCCAGCTCGAGATGATCTTCATCGAACTTCCCCAGGGCGGCATGAAAATCTCTTTTAGAAAATGTATTGCGGACAAGAAATGAGTGGCCGCGAATCGACGCGAATGAACGCGAACGAATAGAATCAGACGCCAGGCCATAATGGCATTCAGGTTTTTTGCCACTCTTTTACCTCTGTCATCCCGAGCGGAGCCGAAGCTCAAGCGGCGGCGTAGTCGAAGGATCCCGAGGATATTGATCGTGACCATGCAACGTCAGGGAGTTCTCACGAGACCTCGTTTTTTTTTAACCTTTACTGGCCCTATTCGCGCATTTTCGCGTCCATTCGCGGCTAAAATTTCTTTCCTTATCTGCGCCTATCAGCGTAATCTGCGGCAAGAATTCCTACAGATTTTTCAGCACTTTCCTCAATTCAATCACCTCCAGGTTCTTCGGACGGTCCGGCCAGTTGTCCGTCCAGCACACAATCAAATCGCACCCTTTCGGATTGTGGCCATGCTTCAGGAAGTTCCGGCTTTCAAATTCAAACTCAATCCTTACCCGTTGCCATTGCCCCTTGGCCACTCTGCGCATGGCCTCGCAATCGGGAAACTCCGTCTGTATCCTGTGCACCGTGAATCCCAGCTTGCGCGCCACCATGCCAAAGGCAAACACCACTCCGGCCTCGTTCACCGGTTCATAGGCCAGCTCCGGCAGCCCCAGCGGATCGCCATAGATCGGCCGGTCGCGCAGCACAATGTCTTTCTGTGATCGCCTGCCTTTTCCCGGCTTCGCCGCCATGCTCTCCTTTTCCCCGGCGATAATCGCCAGCACGTCCCACCATTCCTGATCAACGCCGTCCTTGCGGGCAAACCGGGCAAAGGCCTCCGGCACGTCCTTCCACCGCCGATACCTGGTTTGAAACGGCACATTGCTGAACCGTCCCGCGCGCTCGTATTCATACACGCTGGGAACCTTCCCCAGCTTGCGTGCTGTCCCGGCCCAGTCCAGCAACAGCGCGGACTCCGCCTGCGCAATGCCCGGCCCGCCGGCTTTTAGCCCGGCCGACGCCAGCGCCTTCCTCCAGCTTCCAAATTGCTCATAAATAAAGTGCCGGGTCACTTTGGTCTTGTGCGTAATGTCGCGGATACTGGGGTTGCGGCCGTTGTCTTTGGCAAAACTGCGGATCGTCTTCACGATTTCATTTTTTGTCATGGTTTGCCTCAATAGAAAAGCCACCCGGTTTGGGTGGCTGATTGATGTCGGGCTTTGGGCTAAGAACCAGGAGCTGGTAGCCAAAAGCCAGGGGCCGCTTTGCGGCCCCTACTTATATTTGCACTCAATACCCCATTCCCGGGACATGTTTTTCGACATTTATTTTTTGGCGGTGCCTTGGTGGAAGAGCGGCCCCAGCCCTCACCTTCAAGCGAGGGTGAGCGCAACGAATTGGCCGCCGCGAAAGTGTGCTTTGGTGGAAGAGCGGCCCTTTAGGGCCGCGTAAAGGGCTCTTAATATTGGGCTTTAGCCCCGGATATCCCTGATGTCCGATAACACGCTGTCCCGAACCAAATCCCATCCTCATCGACATGCCATCCCGAATCCCAACGGCGAGCCTTGGTGAGCCGTGTGGTGAGGGACGTGCCCCGCTGCGCTCAAAGGCCACCAATTCGGCGACCCGTAAGACCCGCGGAGCAGATTCCTCGGCCTCGCCGCAAACTTGTCGGAGTATGACGCAAAAATCCAGGCTCGGCCTCGGAATGGCATGTGCTTGCTTTGGCGGTTTCCATACGCGAGACAAGTGTCAGGGCACGAGTTTACTCGTGCCGTAATAGCGTTAAAGTGATTCGGGCTTTAGCCCCTGCGCTTGTGTGTCGCGCTCCGCGTCGCTGCGCGCGGGGCCTGCGGCAGCAGGGAACGATCATTCTATGCGCCTGTACGGCCCGGCTGAAGCCGTGCCCTGACACTTGTCTCGTGGCAGGACGCGGTGTGTGGTATTGGCAGCTTAATCAAGATGGATAAGCAAAGGATACGAGGCAAGCCCCGTAGGCGGCGACATTCGTCTCTTGCGGCCCTCGCATCGATAGACAGTAAACTGTTGCCATGCCATTGGCCGATTTAACCCCCGAAGAACGCGAAGTAGTAAAAGGCTGCCTGCGTGCCGCCGTAGAGGGGCCTTTCTTCCCTGACTGGGAGTTTTCCACCCTGTTTGGTTTAAAACGCGACGAGGTCAAGGTCATTCTTGGCTCCTGGCCGGACCTGGACGACAGCGACGAATCTGTGGTCTACGCAATCAATGGCTCTTTCGTCAACCTGCTGTACTACCCGCACGGGCGTGAGGACATATGGCCGCAGTTCATCCCGATCAGCGCCGAAGAACTCGGAGAAATCTACGAGAAGTGGAGAGGCAAAAGCGTTCGCGATTATTTTGATGGTTTGATGTAGACCCGTAAGGAATTGAGATCATTCAGCGCCGTAGGCGCGACATGAAGTTAGCCCACCCTGAAGGCGAGCGCACGCGAAGCCGAAAAGTGTGGGTAAGCATAGGAAAACGAGACAAGCCCCGCAGGCGGCGACACGAAGCCAGTTACCTGCAATGCCCCACTGCTGCAATTTAAGTCAGCTCATTTATCGACTCGACAGCAGGATGTTCTGCTCGCGGGCTGAGGGGAATCGCTGGAAAACTGACGGTCTCTCCAGTGGTTCCTTTGATACAATCCCGACACGTTTCTGCAAATGCAGGATCAGGATTCTCCTTGAGGTATCTAGCGATCTCAAAAAGATCAGGGGTCTTCACGAGAGCCACGCCGGATCTTTTTGCCCCCGTAATACATTTTTCAGTGAAAAACTCACCCCGTTCGGTGGGGACCACCAACCGAAAGGCATTGCCAAAGAGAACACCACGTGCGTACACGTTGTCATCTCGTTTCTTGAAATCTTCTTGGATGTTCCTCTCTAGTTGCGCAAGCTTATCTATATTCACAGCTTTATCGTTCTTGCCCTCCACCTCGCCGATAAACCGTGTTCCATCAGTATCTTCAAAGACAACATCGAATTCCGATTCTTGATCGACAAAATTATCGGCACGGAACCCCATGTGGCGTAGGGCTTCCAAGATCGAAGATTCCAGAGGCTTACCCGTTTCGAACAGAAGTCCCCTTAAGTCACCGGCACTGGTGAGCAGAGTTTCAACTTCGCTCTTCTGGACTCGCAGATTGTTGATCTTTTCCTCTAACTCCGTCGCCCGCGCTCTTAAAATCGCTTCTTCTTTTAGGACGTATTGTGCTTCCAGGGCCCAGAGTGGTGCAGGAGTTCGTTCCGATCTGGATCTAAGCGCTTTGTCGATTCCGCCGATTGCACTCAGAAATTGCATTTCAACGCTAGCTTCAGCTCGAGTCCAAGCTGCCAGCTGCTGAGCTTCAGTTCTATTGGGTTTCGACGCTCCAGCCTTACGCTTTTTTCGTTCGGCCAGCTGCTTCTCACGTGCGCTGATGGCCTCGTTGAAGTCCGGAGGGGGGAGGAGAACAAGTGCGCCCTTCAAATCTTTGAATTGAAAGATCCCCCCTACCATCTTGTCCCCAGTTTGAGTCACCAGCGACGGAGTGCCTATGCTCTTCTCGAGATAGACTTGATACGACGTGTACGGGCCAAATTCTTGCCAGTACGGAGCCAATATTCCCAGCCAATCCGTAGCTTTTATTCGATCCCCGGTTCTTCTCTGAACCGAACCTGCGAGACCGTCTACAGGTATCGTAGTGTAGGGATCAAATGGCATAACAATATTGGTTACGCGGGCGTTGCGACCTGTTCCCGCGTACTGCTTCTGTCCTGAGAAAACCCAAACATCGGCGACCCCAATCATGAACAAAAAAACAGTCTTCCCCGAGCCTAGAGCAATAGCAAGCTCCCTTCGCCAGTGCGCCGAGTCACGAACCAATTGAGCGGAATCCTCATCACTCATGCGAGGCTTGCCTTCATAACGCTCATAGTAGCTGTAGCTTTCAATGTTCGGGGCAAAGATGATAGTGTCAGCGTCGAGTAATGAACTGCTCGATTTAAAATCGATAAACTCAACAGACTTACCGGGAATCTCAAAACCCACTGACATCACGTGCTTTTTCAAGTAGCTAACCCCTTTTCTTAAGCAAACCTAAGTCAAACTGATAAATCACGGGTTGCGCTTATGGGCACCGTAGCTTCCCTTGTATCAAGTGAGTGACGCTTAGAATTTGGTTTGCATTAACTTTAGCCGAAACGAAGCCGTGGGTTACCTCATTTCGAACTTGGGCAATTTGCAAAATAAGATCATATTCCTCTCTTTCTAAGAGCCCACTGGCGTAAACCGTTCTAAGCACCTTGAGAGGCGGATCTTTCTCAATGACCTCTAAACCTTCTCGCTGAGCAAGGAGTCTCAACATTCCCTCTGCAGCGGACCATGTCAGTAACAGCGCTGCATCTATAAACCCTTGGCCGATTAATTTGGCGGCGTCTTTACAGCGGTTACAGATCACCGATTGTTCGATGTTCAGCTGTCCCTCAGAAACCCTTGTCGAAACTGTCGCCAGCTCGAATCGATGGTTTGGCAGCAGTTCCACTTGCGCAGCCAATTGCGCAAGCTTTGTCTGCTTTTGCAGACTACTCGAAGTCGTCACTTCGATTATGACGGTTTCAGAATCTCCTCGTGCGATCATGTCTATTTGAAACTGCCGGAGCTCGATAGGCAGTTCGTTAGCAGTCGGCTGGATACGTACATCGTATCCCTTATCGGTATATTCGCGTGCAATTCTCACAAGCGTGTCGTGTTCGAGTTCTAGAGCGTTTTTTTTCATGGCAGCACCCCATGATCTGGAGCTGCTTCGACTCTGATGAATAGGAACTCTTCTCCATCCATAAATGCCTGGGCGAGTGTAGGAGACATGTGTCGCACAACAAATTTGCCATTTATGTCAGTTTTCCTGACTCTAATGTCAGTGATCTGCCCATCGTCCACATAAATAACGTTGATGAGCGCATCCTGAATGGGTTTCACCATGTTATCGTTATCTAGCCGAGCACTCGGCCCATCATGGTAGTAGATCACGGTCATCTGGAGAACTCCCCCCTCTGGTTCGTCTGCTATTGGCCAGGTCTGCCTTGCCGCCGCCGCGATTTCTGCTTTCCATTGCTGCAGGCGCACGGCGTTTTTTGTCTGGTGTGAGACAGGTGGGCCCATAACGATAAATTCGAAGGGTAGCATCGTGCGCTAGATAGAGGAGACCCCACTGTGGCTTCTCCGTCCCATATTTTAAACTTAAATTGAGCTTAACGGCCGTAGGCACAGCGTCTTTCTGATCCCATCGCAAACGTTGTGGCAGCCACTAATCTGCCCAATTACCCTCGCTACGCTCGGGACTTACGAAGAGAGCAGCTCTTCCTGCTGCCACTCCGATGCCACAACCTTGGGCTCGTCGCACAGATGCATCACCAGGTTTTCCAGCACCATGCGTTTGCTGGGAGCGTTGGAGCGCAGAGCCAGATCGGCGCGGGCGATCAGCTTGAGAGCGCGGGTAAGGTCGCGGCGGGATTTATAGCGTCGGGCCTGGCGGATCACGTCTTCAGCGGCGAAGGGAGGCAGACGGAAACCCTGCCATAGCGCCTGCCAGATAGCACGCGAATCGCGGACGTTTCTTTCCAGGATCACCAGCATCTGGCGGAAGGTGCGAGCCAGCATATAAAGGTGGCCGATAGCGGCGTCATCGCCTTCACTGGTGGAGAGCAGCGCGTCCAGCACGCCGAGCGCGCGGGTTTTGTCGCGGGCGGAGATGGCGTCAGTGAGTTCATATAAGGAACGCTGCTTGGCAGCCAGAACCATCGTCTCCACGTCGCCTAGCGTGATGTGTTTTTTCTCGGCGACATAGAGAATGAGTTTTTCCAGCTCATGGCTCACGAGCATCATGTCCGCGCCAAGGGCGTCAATCAATTCACGGGCCGCGTCCTGATCAACTTTCACGTTTTCTTTCTGCGCCTGGTCGACGATCCAGCGCATGCCGTCGGCTTCTTCCACTCGTGCCAGTTCCACGATGCCGCAGTATTCGCCCAGCGTTTCGCGGATGCGCTCATAACGGTCTTTGTCCTGCATTTCCATGCGGCGAACGTCGGCGGGAATGTTGATGTGGTCGGCGATAAAGATGATCACGGCGTCCGGGTTGGGATCTTTCATGTAGGCTTCAAGGGCGGCGAATTCTTCAGCGTGCGAGCCGCGTCCGTAAAGCTCTTTGACGCTGCGGACAAAGAAGACCTGAAAGGGCGCCATGAGCGACGGCGTGCGCGCGCGGTCCAGCACCTCAGCAACGCTCACCTGCGCGAGATCAAGATCGTGCAGGCTGAAGTCGCGCATGTCCGCGGGGACAAGGTGCTGCAGGAGTGCCTGACGGCATTGGTCCCGAAAGAAGACTTCGTCGCCGATGAGCACATACGCCGGACGAAGCTTGCGGCCCGCAACTTCCGCCGCGAACTTTTCTGCCGAAGCAAAACTGCGCCCCGGCATTAGAAGGCCTCCAGGATGTCACCGACCAGCGTGCCGGCAAAGTCCTGTGACATGCGTTGCAGCGCCGGAGTTTCTTCTTCAAAAAAGCTGGTGACTTCCCGCGAGACCTGGTACTGCTGGCGGAACGTGTAATTCTGGTTCTCAAAGAAAGTGTGCCCGCTGTGATCGACGAGCGAAACTTTCATGGACACCGTAACAATGGCGCTGGAGATGCGTCCGGTTTGCGCGTCATAGGTGAGCGGCGCGGCCAGCGCGGAGACGACGGTGCCTTTGAGCACGGCGTCAGCGGATTGGCCAGCGTCATTGGCGATCTGGTAATGCGTGCGCGCGAGAAATTCGCGGACGACATCGCGCGTGAGTATCTGCTCAATGCGATATGTCTGCGTCTGGTTGATGAACACTGGCACGGCGATGGTACGCACACTGGCAGGGATGCGCGTGGCGTGTCCGGCGGTGTGGTAGCCGCAGCCAGACATCGTCAAGGCCATGGCCGCAAGCAAAAACCTGGACAGCGCGAGCCTCACTGCACTTTCCCAAACGGCCGAACAGAAGCCAGCGCGGTGGCACAGTCCGCGGCGGTGAGCGCGGCCAGGCGAAGATTGTCCACGGCGGCCCAGAGCCAGAAGCCATTTTCGTGGACGACATCGCGTCGCACCGCGACCATGATCTCGTCCTTGCCCGCGACACTTACGTTGCTGGGGGAATCCTCCGGCGCGCGCGCAAGCTGCACATGCTCGCCCACAAGGCTGCGCGCGAAATCTCCGACAGCCATGGGAGTATCGAGCTCAATGTAAATTGAAAACGTATGCGCGTGAAAGACCGGCGCTTGCACCAGCATCATGGCGGGCATCGGCGCGTGGACGCCCAACAACTTGCGCAGATGCACGGCAATGCGGCGTTCTGTCGCCTCCATCGGTCGAGCGGAAGCGCGGCCATAACGGTCAAGCATGTTGAACGCAACTTGCGAATCGAAGACAGATGTGGGTAGTTGCTGGAATGAGAGAAGATTGATGGTCTGTTCATGGAGCTCGTCCATGCCCTGGCGGCCGCGCTCAGATACCGGCTCAAAGATGGTAGCGATGCTGTTGCGAATGGAACCAGCTTTTTTTGCGCGGAGCAGCAAAAGCGCGAGCGCCACTGCCGCCGGATGAGCAGTGACAATCGAACTGGATTCCAATGTGAACTGCGTAAGCTCGCCCAGTTCGCGCTCCACCCAGGGCGCGCTTACCGGGACGCCAGGCTCATTCTCGAGAGCATATGACATATCGACAATCGCGCTGCCAGCTTCGCGCGCCAGCTTCCATTTTTTGCGCGTGAATTCTTCTTCTGAAGCGAAAAACGTGAAGTCCATCTGCGCCAGCTCGTCGCGACCCACGGGCTGCACCAGCGCCACTTCGTCCTGGACACGCTCCAGCTGCCCCAATGACTCATCGTCATCGAGCAGCTTGATTTCCATGGCAGGGAAGTTGCGCTCTTCCAGTACGTCCTTGAGTTCTTTGCCTTTGAGGGAAGCGGCGCCCACAATGGCGACGCGGAAGAGGTTCTGTGTCTCAGTTTTCATCGGGGCTCTGGAGCTTCATTATATCCGGGCTGCGGCTCCGGCGGCCTGCGCCTGAAGAAGTATGAGAGCCGCGTAATCACTCCACTGAGCGCATATGAAACCGCGATGATGAAGAGCATATAGTGATGGAACGCCACCAGCAG
>DASYKK010000464.1:0-4671 GCA_035995565.1 Candidatus Angelobacter sp. | reverse complement strand
CATCGCGTCACGGTTTTCCAGAATGACGCCCTTGGCCTTTTCGTAGCCGGTATTGACCAGGCGGCGGACTTCGGAATCAATCTCGCGCGCAGTCTCTTCGCTGAAATCGCGGTGCTGTGAAAGCTCGCGTCCCAGGAAGATCTGCTCTTCTTTCTTGCCGAAGGTAAGAGGACCCAGGCTGCTCATGCCCCACTCGCAAACCATTTTGCGCGACAGTTCTGTAGCGCGCTCAATGTCGTTACCAGCTCCGGTAGACATCTGGTTGAGGAAAATTTCTTCCGCCAGGCGTCCGCCCATCATTACGGCAATCTGCGTATTGAGGTAGTCGAGCGTGTAGTTGTGTTTATCCGTCTCCGGCAGCTGCATGGTTACGCCCAGAGCCATTCCACGTGGAATGATGGTGACTTTGTGCAGTGGATCGGCGTGCGGCATCAATGCCGCCACAATGGCGTGGCCAGCTTCGTGATAAGCCGTCACCTTTTTTTCTTCTTCTGTCAGCAGCAGACTCTTGCGCTCGGCGCCCATCAGGACCTTGTCCTTGGCCAGCTCAAAGTCATACATCAGCACGGATTTGCGGTTGTTGCGGGCCGCATTCAACGCCGCTTCATTCACCATGTTGGAAAGCTCGGCGCCGGAGAAGCCCGGTGTGCCGCGCGCCAAGATGGAGAGATCAACGTCATCCGCCAAAGGAATCTTGCGGGTATGCACGCGGAGAATTTCTTCGCGGCCGCGAACATCAGGAAGTGGAACCACAACGCGGCGATCGAAACGTCCCGGACGCAGCAGGGCAGGATCCAGCACGTCAGGCCGGTTGGTTGCGGCGATCAGGATCACGCCTTCATTCGATTCAAAGCCATCCATTTCGACAAGCAGTTGGTTGAGCGTCTGCTCACGTTCGTCGTGTCCGCCGCCGAGGCCAGCGCCACGATGGCGTCCAACAGCATCAATTTCGTCGATGAAGATGATGCAGGGAGCGTTTTTCTTGCCCTGCTCAAACAGGTCGCGTACGCGGCTGGCGCCTACACCGACAAACATCTCTACAAAATCTGAACCGGAGATGCTGAAGAAGGGTACATTAGCTTCGCCGGCGACAGCCCGTGCCAATAAGGTCTTGCCTGTTCCCGGATGACCAACCAGCAGGACGCCTTTGGGAATGCGTCCGCCGAGCTTCTGGAACTTCTGCGCCTCGCGCAGGAACTCGATGATCTCCCGCAGCTCTTCCTTGGCTTCATCTACGCCAGCCACATCTTTAAATGTGATTTTCTTCTGCTGCATGGAAAGCAGCCGCGCCCGGCTCTTGCCAAAACTCAATGCCTTGTTGCCGCCGGTTTGCATTTGTCGGATCATCACAAACCACAGCACGCCGAGCAGTATGAAAGGCGAGAACTGGATGATGGCCATCGGCCAGTTCCATCCCTGATTGTCTTTGAATGACGCCTTGGTCACATCTTTGTGGTCATCAAGGGATTTCAGCAATGCCGGATTTGAGGCCGGAACCACCGAATGGTACATGCTGCCGTTGCGTAACTTGCCCCGAGCCACGTTGCCTTCAATCGTGACGTCAGCAATATTGCCCTGATTGAGTTCCGACATGAACTGGGTGTAAGCGATTTCCTGATCTTTCCCGGCGTTCGGACCGCCTTGAATCATTCTCCAGAGGACTACGGCGACCGCTACCAGCGTCACCCACAAGATCACCGTCTTAAATGTCGAATTCACTGATTGCTCCTAAATTTCCCGGTCAGGAATATGTCGACTGACCTATAAAGCTTTTTATTAAGACTCCGCATTAATTACAGACGTTTTGCCATGAAAAAGGTTCCCCATACCCAATGGACAGGGGCGATACCGATTAGATGCGGAACGACTGGATTTCGGTCTTAAACTTTCCCACTGCAAAGATTTTATACCCATTCCCGCCAGTCTGGGTGCAGTAAAACCGCTTAAGACCTGCTTAAGGAATTACCCCAGACTCAGCTTTGCCCGCGATATAAGGCAGATTTCGGCCTAAATGGCGCTCTCCCAGTCCATAGCCTACGACAAAACTTTCGTTCATGAGAAAACCAAAGTAATCGGGCTGGAGAGACACACGGCGCGCTGACTGCTTGTCCAGGAGGACAGCTAGCTTCACGCTGGCGGCGCCTCGGCCTACCAGGTTCCGGATCAGGAACTCGCTCGTCAATCCCGACTGAACCAACGCTTCCACCAGCAAGACATCCCGGCCTTGTACGTCAAGTTCTGGGCTGAAGAAAATCTCAGTGGTGGTGGAATTGGCTTCCTTGGATTCAGCCTTCACGAATTGGCAAACCACGTCCAGGTCCAGTTCCCGGACCAGATCAGCCATGAAGACAAAGCCGTTCTCCATTACGCCGACAACATGGACCGTTTTTCCCTTAAAATCACTGGATATTCGGCGGGCGATTTCCTGTACCCGCTTCTTGATCTGCTCCGCCGTCAGGAGAATTCTGGGATACTCAGACTGAACGCCGCTCACTCCTGTGCCTCCGTAATCATTTTTATCTCCTCGATCAGGACCGCGTCCCCGGAGCTGCTGGCGAAGTCATGCGAAACGGGAAAGGACCGCATCCACACAATCTGCCCTGCACTCTCAATTACGGGCCAAGCCTTGCGCTGGGCCGGAGATAACTCCTGCCCTAACCGACCAGGCTGTAGCAATTCTTTTACTTTCCGGGGGGATTGGGTGTAGGCCGGAAAGAACTTATCACCAGCACGCCAATTTCTCACTGTCAGCTTCGAACCCAGCAGGCTTATGTTCAATAGCGTTGCCCCATTATACCCCGAAGCCTTTTGTTTTCCATCAGTTATTAGCCGCGCCCGAATGGTGATTCCCACCTCTGGTACGGCAACTTCACCCGGAATTGGCAGGGAATAACAGTAATTATCGGGTGATTCTTGCTTGTTTCTGCCGAACTGGACCTCGCGTACGGTGCGGTTTGCCATAAGACCATCGGGCAACACTAGCTTTGCACCTGATTTTCCGTGTTCCAGACCACTAAGCTGTTGAATATGCTTGAATTCCAGCGAAACACCTAGCTGTAGCGCTGTTGCATGGAAAACCTGCCGCCGAATGGCCAAAGGCAAGCCGCGCAAAGCCGACAAGTCCAGCGCCAGAATGCCGTAAGAATGGCCACTGGAACTGCGTCCGCTCCGGCTGGGCTTCCCTTCATGAACCAGTCTCGGCAATAGTAGGGCCAGTTCATTGCTCCAATATTCATCTTCAGCCCGCGCCAGCTCGGCCAGGTCGGTTAGTGTTTGCCGGATCGCCGGATTGAATTCCCGCTCAAGCAGAGGTAGCAGCTTATGCCGGATGCGATTCCGCGTGTGTCCCAGGTCGAGGTTGGTTGAATCTTCCCGCCAGCATTGGCCTTTGGCCTTCAGATAGGCCTCGACTTCACATCTACTGGTAGTCAGCAGGGGACGAACCAGATGCTTCGCCTTGTGCGCCGGGGCAATGCCAGCCAGCCCGCGTGCGCCCGTGCCGCGCAGAATCCGCATCAGCACCGTTTCCGCCTGATCGTCCAGGGTATGTGCCGTGGCGATCTTGTCTGCCTTACCCTGCTTGATTAGCTCTGCAAACCACTGGTGGCGCAGCTCTCGGGCGGCCGTCTCAATACTGATTTTGCTCTGGGCTGCGTGCTGCGGCGCGTTTCCGGAGCCAGAGTGGAAATCCAGTTGAAGTCTCTCTGCTAGTTCCTCGACAAATAGCTTATCTGAGTCAGCTTCAGCGCCGCGAATCTGATGATGGAAGTGGGCCGCCGAGAGCACGATACCCAATGGCTCCCGCAGCTCCGCCAGAATGTGGATAAGCGCGACAGAATCCGCGCCGCCGGAACAAGCGACTGCGACGCGCTCTCCCGGCCGAAGCAGTTGCTGCTCGCGTATGTATTTGAGGACTTTTTCCAGCATTAGGACCTTAGAAACACTTCGTACCATTGTGAAATAATTGGTGGCCTATGTACAGGAAACCTGTCACTCTCAAGCGGCGGGCCGTTTACAGTTTTGGCTTGGGCTGCGGGATCTTTCTTCTCGGCGTCGCTCTGAGAGCGCTGCTGGACAACTTGGGCGTAAGCGGCGTGACTGCGGCGGTCGATGACCTGCTGATCGGCGTTCTTGCCGGAGTTCTGGTATTCGCCTATGAGCGCCACCAGCACAAGCTTATTCTTGAAAAAATGCTCGTAATTTCTGAGATGAACCACCACGTCCGCAATGCGCTCCAGCCGATTATGTATTCGCCGTATTTGAAAGAACAAGCGGAGCAAATCCGAATTATTCAGGAAGGAACCCGCCGGATTGAATGGGCGCTACGAGAAGTGCTTCCCGGAGAAGATGCAATACCGCCAACCTCCAAATCGAGATCCGTAGCCTGAATCGACGGGTTCAAGTCGACTCCGCCCCGAAGCCGACAACAGACAAAGTTGCTATACTTTTGTCCCCGATGAAGGTGACAGTAATCATCCCCGCCGCCGGCCTTGGCACCCGCATGGCGCCTGCCGGCAAAAAAGGCGCGCCCACCAAACAATTTTTTGAGATCAGCGGAACGCCCATCGTGATCCACACGTTGCGCGTGTTTGCGCGCAATCAGCAGATCAGCCAGATTGTGGTGGCGCTGCGCAAGAATGAGATGGAGCGCTTTACCCGTCAGCTGGAAAA
>DASYKK010000463.1:0-3357 GCA_035995565.1 Candidatus Angelobacter sp. | reverse complement strand
GCTCTTCCTTTCGCCTGAAAGAGTTCTTGTCTACCAGGTGAACCGCTCTCGTGGACCGGCCAGGCTCTCGGCACGCGACGCCAGCGGCGGCTCCGGCAACTTCATTCTTGAAATTAAGGTGCTCAATGCCCAGGACGGCGCAAAAATAGAGTCTCTTCAGCTCACCACAAGCGCAGAGTTCTCCAAAGTAATTGCCACGCGCGACGGCAGGTTTATCGTCCGCGCCGGTGACGTCCTTTATCTTTATTCCGCGGACTTCACACGGCTTGCTTCACACGCGCTGCCCTTGAAGCGTCAGGCCCAGGAAGAGGGATGGCAGGTTGGCGTCTCGCCCTCGGGCGGCGAGGTCCAGTTGGTGCACCAGCAGATACTCAAACGCAATGCTCTGTCACCCAGTTCCAGGGTGGAACAGGCGCAAGCCGACATTGAAATCCTGAGCGCTGACAATCTGGAAGTGATGAAGAGTTTCAGCCTGCCGTGGTTTCTCGCCGCATGGTCACCTGCTGATCATGCATTACTCAGTTCCAGCCCTACCACCTGGGCGCCGGCCGCCACTTTCGGGCTGCTGACCCTCGACGGACAATGGTTAGCGCTGATGCCGGATTGGACTTCTCCAGAACATCCATGTGCTTACCAGGCTGTCGCACTGGAACATCAGTTATTTGTCGCTTTCGGGTGCGGCAATCTTTCGGTGTTTCCTCGGACGGGTGAAAAGCTGTTTTCGTTGAAGACCGGCACGAAAGAGTTTGTCGGCTCCGCGCTGGGCGGCGGAGACTTTCTGGCCATTCAATGGGAACGCCACGTTGTCCGGCATGATACGTCTGCAAATATTCCCATTGCCATGGCCCAGCCATTGCGTCTTGAGCTCTACGGGCTAAGAAGCAGCCAACCCTTAATGTCCGTGACTCTCCACCACGGCAACATCTATTACGCAGTTTCTCAGAGCGGCGCACTAGCGGTGGTGGACGGCACATCACTCAATTTGTATTCACCTGCACACTAGCCCATGCGAGCAATCGTCCTCATCGGCATCAACGTTGTCCGCACACAGTGGGTCGCTCTGGCAGTGATGTGCGCTTACGTGCTTGGGATCGGCGGTGTCTATCGCGTGCACACACAGCGCGACGAGATACTCTTCTTCCTGCGCTGGCATGCAGGCTACGCTATTTTCTTCGCCACCATGATCGCGATCCCGGTGTTGCAGACGGAGCGCAAGACGCGGCGCATTCTCGCGGTGCTCTCCAAGGGCATCCATCGCTGGCAGTATATGGGAGGTCTTCTGTTCGGCTGCACCATTATCTCGGCGCTGTTCTGTTTACTGATTGGCGGGACAGCAGCGTGGCTGGGCCAGCAGGGCAGAATTCCCACGGATGGATTGCCCGCAATCATGTTGCTGCTGTTTTCTTGCTGCGCATTTGCAGTTTCTGTCGGATTGTTTTTTGCGACGTTTTTTCATCCGCTGCTGGCCACAGCGGCCACCTCATCCGTCCTGGCTTTGCCCTTGATCCTCATTCAATTTGGATGGCCCGTGCCTTGGGCAGTGTTTCCCGCCGGCGCATTGTTTCGCACACTGTGGACGAGCTTCCAGTTTCGACCGATGGGAAATTCCCTGAATTCGCTCATCATCAGCGCAATCTGCCAGACGCTGCTTTTCTGGGCTGCTGCCGCTTTTGTCTTTGCGCGGCGCGACGTAACTATTTCACCGGAGTAGTCGCCACGGGCCCCGGGAAGGTGGAGCTTCCGTGGGTTGAACTCTCAGGGGTTGCGCTACCGGCTGCGGCTGCCGCAGGGTACAGGTCCCGCGCTCCGGCTTCAGAGTATTTAAGGACTCGTCCGGGCATCACGCCCAGGTAAATGGTGGCAATCGCCGCCAGCACCAATGCCAGCCGCATAGCGCCGGACGCAGGCGCCGGAGCTTCAGCCAGAACTGGCTCACGCATATACATCACCACGATCAACCGCAGGTAGTAGTACGAAGCAACAGCGCTGTTCACCAAGCCAATTACCGTCAACCAGACGAGCGCGGTCGGATGCGCATTGGTCGAAAGCGCGGCGTTGAACACGTAATACTTGGCCAGGAAGCCGGCGGTCGCAGGTATCCCGATCAGCGACAGCATGAAGATTGTCAGCGTGAATGCGAGCAAGGGTGAGCGGCGGCCAAGCCCGGAGTAGTCGTCGATGGAAACGTAGCGCTCGCCACCGGCGGCAAAATGGCTGACCACGGCAAACGCGCCAACATTCATTGCCGCGTAGGAAGCTGTGTAGAAGATGGCAGCGGAGATTCCAATCTCATTGCTTGCCGCAAAAGCTACGAGCAGGTAACCAGCATGCGCGATGGATGAATACGCCAGCATGCGCTTCACATTGTTCTGCATGAGCGCGCCAAAGTTGCCCAGCGTCATTGAAAGCGCGGCGCAGATCCAGATCAGCGGAAACCAGTCCGATGACGTGGTTGAAAACAACACGCGCAGCAAAACGGCGAACGCAGCCGCCTTGGGACCGGTAGACATCAACGCGACGATCGGAGCCGGAGCGCCTTCATACACATCGGGCGTCCAAATATGGAAAGGCGCAGCAGCAACTTTAAAGCCAAGCCCCACGATCATCAGCGCCGTGGCTGCAATGGCCAGCAGTCCAGGATTGCTGCCCAGGGCCGGACCAATTTTGAGGATGCTGGTGGATCCCGTTGCGCCAAACATCAGGGCGACGCCGTACAGAAAAAATGCGGTGGCAAAGGAGCCGAGCAGGAAGTACTTGATGGCCGATTCGGCGCTGCCAGCATTGCGGCGGCGATACCCGGCAAGAATGTAGGTGGAGATGGAAGAAATTTCCAGCGCGATAAAGATCAGCACCAGCTCTATAGCCGATGACATCAGCACCATTCCCACGGTACCAAAGAGGATCAAGGCATAATATTCGCCGCTGCGAATGTTCTGCGCGTCAAGGTATTCAAGAGAAGCCAGGATACAGACGGCCGAAATCGTGGGAATCAGCAAATGAAAGAAGATAGCAAAGCTATCCATACGGACCATGCCGAACCATCCGGGATCGGCGAAGCTGGCGTCGCGGGCGCTCCAGGCGATCTGGCAAAAAGTCGCTGCTATGGCAGCGATGGTGCCGCCGAGCGCAAGCAGCCCCAGACCTTTGCGGCTGGCCCCGGGCTTTAGCAGGGGATCGGCCATCATAACGATGATGCCAAACGCAGTGAGCACCAGTTCAGGCAGGATGCGAATATAGTCGACTGTTTGGATCGGGTTCATCTATTTCTGCCCACCCGCGACGGATTCTGTTTGGACCGCGACGGCGGCCGGTGAACCTGGAACGACTATGGTCATTTTGTTTTGCTCGGAATGTTTG
>DASYKK010000462.1:0-11029 GCA_035995565.1 Candidatus Angelobacter sp. | reverse complement strand
CACGGCCCTGACCGTCGTCACTGGGTCTGGCTTGCGATTGTAACGACTCTCTGCGTCTGGCGCGGATTCGCCGGACGTCTTCCCGGCGGCGAGCCACGTCCTTACATCACGCATTACGGCGAGCCCAAACCAAATCTCTGGTATCGCGTGGTTTGTTATACCGCCGCGTGGATTGACCTGCTCGTGCCGTTCACCATCAACCTGATCGGTCTGGTCATCAACTTTTTCTTTGGCCGCTGGATCATCAATGATTTGTTTATGAAACTTTATTACCCGCTGGCAGCCGCCGTGGTACTTGCGACCATACTGGATTTCACGCCGCGCGCGGCCCGTTCCACCCGCGATGAAGGCGCGGAAAAAGGCTGGTTCTATGTTGCTGTCTGGACTGTCGTTCCCACGCAGCTTGCCGGATGGGCCATGTGGCGGCTGGGGAAATATTTTGATCTCTCCACCATTGCCCTGGGCCACATCCGCCTGGCAACATTTTTGATTGTTGCCGGAACTTTCTTCACTCTGGGACTGCTGGGCAAACTTCCGCGAACCCAGCGTTACCACATTCCCGAAGGAGTCATCTCAGACATGCCGGTTTCCGCCGGAGCTTAAGCATTTAGTAAAGATTTAGGAAGGTCGTGCAAACTGCTGAAAACATGCAGGCTGTCCCTCACATTAGTCTGCTTTAGCCCAAAATGTTCCTATAAATGAAATTTTCTCTTGAGCAATGTCTTCAAATATTACTTCAGCTTTATTCTCACTGAACAGAGGTACATTGCGTGACGAATCCACGCGGTGCGGATCCGCTATTGCTCGAATTGGCGCGATGTGAAAATCAGCTGAAACTCTGGCTCAGCAACTCTGCTGGGAATACGGAGTGGTTTGCCAAAGATCCTGTAAGCGCAATGCGCGCCGCCGAACTCGGCTTGCCGGAGGATATCCTTCACGACCTTGCCCTGGTGCTGGGGTCACTCAAAGATAAATTAACTGATGCAGCGTGATCCGTCTGGGTTGAGGCGGCATGTGTACTGAACTCTTACCGCGCCAGACAAAATGCCACAATTGTATTGCCCCGTTTGCCGGTCTGCGCTTCTGCTTGCGCAATCAGCTTTTCTTCCATATGGTCAGGATCGGGCGCCATCTCGCAATCGGCAATCTGCTGATCGGTTGCACCGTGATAGCACAGCTCGCACACCGCCAGTCCTTCTTCTGGCCCTGATCGCACCGGCGGACCAAATGTGCGGCAGGTCATGGGACGCGCCGCATATAAGTCACAGGCTCCAGTTTCAGGATTAAGCGCGGGACATGGCTCGTCATTGGCGAAATCAACGAACGCTGCTTCAGCTTCTTCGTCTTCGGCCAGCATCCCCGTCTTGGGATCACCCGGAAAAGCGGTCGATAACCGATTTACTGCTTGCTGCGCACGCTGCCGCACCCGCTCCGCGCGCCTTGGGTTACTCGATTCAAGATCGGTCAGCCCCTTTTGCAGCCGCCACGCGTCCAGCTGGCTGATGGCAAATGGCCCGTAGCAGCACTGTGTGCATCCTTTGCGGCACACCAGCCAATTCCCGCTCTTGTGCGCAGCTTTGGTTAGAGCTGCATCCACAATCTGGACAAGCTTCTGGTCGGCCGCTGGCAGGGATGTACGCACATTGAAAGCATACCGCAAAAAAAAGCGGAGCAAAAAGCGGAGCCCAAAGGCTCCGCCTGGTCATAGATCTCTGCTGCTATTTCTTTTCTTCCTTCTGTTTCTCTTCAGCGGTCTGCTTGCCCTTGCGCAGCATTGAGAGCTTCTCAACGTTCACGGAATGATCGGCTTCATTCAGCTTGGCCTTCACCTTTACGTGATGGCCTTCATGACCTTTCACGGCATCCATGTTGGCAATGTTCCAGGCCTGTTTATCTTTGTCGTTGATAAACACGGTTTTACCGTCCTGGTCCTTGATCCATCCGGTCAGGCTCATGGACTTGCCTTTTTCCGCGGCTTTGGCTTCTTTCTTTTCGGCTTTGGCCACTTTTTTGTCACCGGCCGCCGGACTGGCAGCGGGTTCTTGCGCCGCCAGACTCAACGAAGTCGTGATCACGAATGCAAACAGCAATGTTAGTAAGCGTTTCATAGGTTCTCCTCGCGTCGGTTTTTGCCTTCTACCGTGCTTGAGATGCTGCTATTCGCTCGAAGGAGGGCTGCATAGCTATACAAACAAATAACTTAGCTCAACACTGGACCGCGGAAAATGTTGCGCTCAAACCTTAACTTTTTGCGCAAACTTCTGTTCGAACTTTTTGACCTTCGGCGCCACCACAAACTGGCAGTACGGCTGATTGCCGTTATTCACGAAATATTCCTGATGGTAATCCTCAGCCACAAAGAACTTTGCCGCCGGCTCCAGTGACGTCACAATGGAATTGGGCCAGTGTTTCGCCGCGTTCAACTCGTCGATCACTTTTTTCGACTCGCGGTATTGTTCTTCCGTGGAATAAAAAATGGCTGAGCGATACTGCGTGCCCATGTCGTTGCCCTGGCGGTTTAGCGTCGTGGGATCGTGGATGGAAAAAAACACGTCCAGAATCTCACGGAAGCTTACGGCTGCCGGATCAAACGTCACGCGCACTACCTCTACGTGTCCGGTATCTCCGTTGCAGACCTGGCTGTATGTTGGCTTGTCCACGTGGCCACCCATGTAACCCGATTCAACCGATGTGACGCCTTCCATGCGGTCGAAGACCGCTTCCAGGCACCAGAAACATCCGCCGCCCAATACTACAGTTTGTGAGGTTTCCATAAGGATTCGATGCTTTCTCGCTTTGAAAGTTCCATTTTACGCGAACGGCTTCATACCAACGGTGTTGGCTGACAACTCCAGAGCCGGGAATAGGTTCTTATGTTTATACCGATGAGAGCTGAAATATGAGAAGACCTAGGGCGCGCCATGTCGCGCTATTTCAATATCTGTTGTTTGCGTTAACTTTCAGCGCTTTGGCGTTGACATTGCCCTTGGCAAGCCACGCGCAAGTCATAATTGCACAGATCAGTGACACGCATCTGGGCGAAGTCCACTCCCCGCATGCGTTCGACAATTTGCGCCGCACGGTGGACATGGTGAACGCGCGCCACCCTGATGCTGTGATCGTCAGCGGGGATATTGGTGAGAACTATGACGAGTGGTTACGCGCCCGCGGCATCTTGAAGTGGCTGCATGCACCCGTGTACTATGCGCCGGGGAACCACGATGTCCACAGCAGTGACGTGGAGAAATACCGCAAAGTGTTTGGGCCGGACTACTACCGTTTTCAGGTGAAGGGCGTGACGTTCCTGGTAATAGATTCTCAGCTTCTGGGTAACTTCGACCAGTTTGAAGCGCAATCCCCACCGCCGATGCCGCCTCAGACTGAAGCTGAATCGCAAGAAATGCTTTCATGGCTTTCGCGCCAGGGATCGGGAGCCAATGCAGATACTCGCAGCACCCGCCGTCACTGGTGGAACCGTAGATCAAATCGTGGCGCCCAGCGCCAGCAGAGCCAATCTGAAGCCGACGACAATCGCCGGGACAATGATAGCAATGCTGACCAGCGCGGTGGAAACATTATCATCGGCATTCAGCACATCCCAGCGGAGCGCTCTAACGTACTTCCCGATACCAAACCGTATTGGGTCATCAATGAGCCCTATCGTTCGCGCGAACTAGATCTGCTGCACCGCCTGGGAGTGAGGCATATGCTGGTTGGGCATTGGCATGTTGGCAATGTTTTCGAACAAGATGGCATTACCTGGCGCGTCGCGCCCAGCACCAGCCGATTGCTGCCATGGAGCAGTCCGCTCGGATTTGCCATGCACACCATTAACTCGAACGGCGATGTGAAAACGGAGTTCGTTCCGATCAATGCGGAACCCTAAAGCTCCGCTGCCTAGCCTGGAGGTCCCGCAAGCTTGTCCACGTGCGGCGCCTGCCCGCCCAGCCACTCCGGATGGTGCGCCGTGGAATCGAAGTGCGCTGATGTCTTGAACAGTTCGTACTCGCCCTTTGCCGCGACTGTTTCCGTCTTGGCCAACAGCGCCGCGATTTCTTCTTTGCTCATGGGCTTAAAGTCTTTTGCCACTGTGAGCGCCTGCTGCAGGATTTCCGCCTTATCGATGCCAGTAATTACAACTGATGTAGGCTGACTCAACGCATAGCGAAGGCACTCCTCGGGCTTGACCACGCCGCTTTTCAGAATAATGCCATCACCCATTGACTTCATTCCCAGAACACCGATCTTCTGCTCCACCAGTTTAGGCAGCACTAATTTCGTAAAGCTGCGGAAGTGAGCGTCCATTACATTCACCGGCATCTGCACTGTATCCGGAGTAAATCCATTCCGGGCCCCGACCTCAAGCATGTAAAGATGGACATGCGGATCCTTGTGCCCGGTAAACCCGATATAGCGTACCTTGCCCGCCTTCTTGGCTTCCAGCACGGCTTCATGCGCGCCATTTTCTGCGAAGATGCGGTCGGGATCGTCAAACCGGATAATCTCGTGATGCTGGATCAGGTCAAGGCGATCAGTTTGCAAGCGCTGTAGTGACTCATTGATCTGCTTGGTCGCTTCTTCCTTGGTGCGGCCATCCAGCTTCGTCATCAAAAAAACTTTCTGTCGATAGCCGTCCTTCAGCGCTTTGCCCATGCGTATTTCGCTCTGGCCATTGTTGTAGTCCCAGGAGTTGTCCATGAAGTTGATTCCGCCATCGATTGCAGCGCGAATCAGCTTGATGCTGTCATCATCAGTAAGGCTGGGCTTCCCGATGTGGAAACCGCCCATGCCAATGGCGGAAACACGCTCGCCTGTCCGTCCTAAAGTGCGATAAATCATCGGGCCTCCTTCTTTATTTCCGCTTGCGGTCGATTGCAATCCCCCGGCAAAGCTGCTGGCCAGACCGCGTGCGCCTCTGGCGGCGATTCCCGCCAGAGCCACGCCCCTAAGGAACTCTCTTCGATGCATGGTGTGTCTCCCCGGATTCTCTACTACGCAGCAATCAGATCTTCATAGCCGCGAGCCGCGATTTCATCCTGGCTGATGGGAACACTTGCCGGCCATGGCTCATCCAGGCCCATTAGTGCCAGAGCACTGCCCATGAGCGCCATATTCTTGCTGAAATTGATCATTTCGTTCATGCGCTGATTTGGGTCCTGGACGCTCCAGAAGTTGTGCATCACCGGCGAAACGCCTGCCAGAAAGGCTGCGATCGCGGCTGTGCCGAACTTGGGTTTTACCCCCAGCAATATGCTGGTTCCGCCGGCAATCAATGCCACGCCCGTCGCCGCGACGGCAGCTTCAGCCATGGGCACATTCTTCGACTCTGCATATTGCGCCAGTTGCTTGCGCTGCTTCAGGTGATTGATGCCGTTATAGAGAAAGAATCCGCCAAACACCAGGCGGCCAATGAGAAATGCTGCTTTCATGGGACGTACCTCCGTGCCTTGAAGTGGACATTTTCTTGGATTCGAACTCGCGGAGTGGGGTGGCCAGAATTCGTTGGGCAACAGACGCTTCCTGGGTTCGCCGAGAGAGGGTGCCAGATTCTTTTGTGAGCCGCTGAATTCGCATTGCTCAGTTTATTTCTTTGCCGGTTTATAAGGAGCCGTCATGTCCTTATTAAGCTGGTTGATCATATCTCGCACCGTTGGGGCATGCTCGCCAAACGAGGCATACTCCAGGTATTTATTCAGAGCTTCCGTTGTCCCGGGCGGGACCGTATATTTCCCGTGTTCCAGATGCCCCTGGCCAAAAAGGATTGAAGCCTTGATGTAGTAGGCGTCCGAAAGCTTGGGATCAGACGCGATTGCTTTGTCGCATGCCGCCACCGCGTCCTGGCTGCGCTTGAGGTTGTAGTACGTGGCGCACAGATTGAAATACGGCATCGCCGGATACGCGGACGACTCCGCCGCCTGTGCAAAGACTCCAATGGCTTCATCATATTTCTTAAGCTGCACCAGCAGGTTGCCTTCGGAGTTCAGCATTTGTCCCAGGCCGATTTTCGTCCGGCCGGAATCGGGTTGTGCTTCCAGCATCTTCTGCGCCGCGGCGATACCTTTCTGGTACGCCTCAAGCGCGTCTTTCGGCTTGTTGTTCGCTGTGTAAACGCCTCCCAGTACTTGATAAGGCCCCCACTGCCTTGGATCGTCCGCGCTCGCCTGGTTGCACTTCTCGATTGCTGCGTCATATTTGCCGCTGTTGGTCAGCGCGTTGCACGCCCGATAGCGCGCCATGAAAGGGTGCGGATACACCGCTGCTGCTTTTTCGTAAAGCACCACCGCTTCATCGACCTTTTCCATGCGGTCGTAACAATCAGCCTCGGCCAGCAGCAGATCGCCAATGGTTGTTAGCGCGCGATCAGTGTCTGAGGCATTCGCCAATGTCTTTTGCGCTACTTCCACTCCTTTGGCGAAGCTCTGCGCCGCTTCCTGGTACATCGTCTGGTTGGACTGAAGTGTGCCCAGGTTCTGGTAGAACTCCCAGCGATTGGCATCCAACGCAATCAACTGCTTCACCAGGCTGATTGCATTCAGCCAGTCCTCAATGCCCACCGCTGTGTGATACTGCACCATCAGTTTGTTGATCTTTGCGGCGTGGGCATTTTCCTGCCGGATCAATTCCTGCTGTTCTTTTGTTTTCTTGCCCGAAGCCAGGTTGGTTCCGCCGCCCGGCTCCATCGGGCCGCTGATCGCCAATGATAAGTCCACATTGAGAGTGTTTTGCGAAGCGGCGTCAGTGTTGTCGCCGATATTTTTCTTGCCAGAATAAACATGGGTCCCGTCCACAGCGGTAATCTCAATCTGGTAAACGCCATATTCCATGCCGACCACGGAGAACGATCCCTTCTTGTCTGTCTTGACCTTGTACATCTTCCCTGAGCCTTCCGTGATCCGTTGCGTTCCTGATCCTGCGGACGAATAATCCACCATCCCCACGTTGGTGTACACCACTTCCGCGCTCGCCATGGGATTGCCTTCGCGGTCCAGGATAGTACCCGAAACGGATGCCAGAAAGCGCTGCATCGGCAGCAATAGCGCGAAAAGAATCAGGCAATAACTCATCAAGTTCCCTCAAATCTGATCAAAGCAGGGCGCGTGTTCGTCGCGGTAAGTGACACCGGAAGCAGCCAGAATGTTCCTCTCAGGCGAAGCTTCAGGCGCTCTACTCTTTATTAGATAGGTGAAGCACGCCAGCCGTTATCATTGATCGCGCATTTCTTTCACGGTTCGATCCAGTCAAATGTCCTGGTAACCGCCTTCTTCCATTGCCGATACATCTGCTCCCGGCACGCCCGCTCCATCGCCGGTTTCCAGATCTTCTCCGCCGACCAGTGTCCGCACAGCGCGTCCACGCTGCTGAAAAATCCCACCGCCAGCCCTGCCGCGTAAGCCGCGCCCAGGCTCGTAGTCTCTTTAACTGCCGGCAACACCACCGGCCTATCCAGCATGTCGGCCTGAAACTGCATCACCAGGTCATTGCCTACCATGCCGCCATCAACGCGCAATTCTTCCAGCCGTATTCCCGAATCCTGCTGCATTGCTTCCACCACTTCGCGCGTCTGAAATGCGACAGCTTCCAGCACCGCCCTCGCCAGATGCCCCTTGTTGGCATAGCGCGTCAAACCCACAATCACGCCGCGCGCACTCTCTTTCCAGTACGGTGCATACAGACCTGAAAATGCCGGGACCATGTACACGCCGCCATTGTCTTCCACGGTCACCGCTAATTCCTCGATCTCTGCGCTGGTCTTGATCAAGCCAAGATTGTCGCGCAGCCACTGGACCAGCGCGCCGCCGATGGCAACGCTGCCTTCCAGCGCATACCGCGCCGGTTCTTTCCCCAGTTGATACGCTACGGTCGTAAGCAGCCCGTGTTTCGATTCCGTCGGTTTCTCGCCGGTATTCATCAGCAGAAAGCAGCCTGTTCCGTATGTGTTCTTGCCTTCGCCGCGCCTGAAACATGTCTGTCCCACCAGCGCTGCCTGCTGATCACCCAGAATTCCCGCCACCGGCACGCCTTCCAGCGGTCCTTGCGCGACATGGCCGTACACTTCGCTGCTCGATCGTATTTCCGGCAGAATCTGCCTTGGAATGGAAAACGCGCGCAACAGCTCTTCATCCCATTGCAATGTTTTCAGGTTCATCAACTGCGTGCGGCTTGCATTGGTCACGTCGGTCGCATGCACACCGTTATTCCCTCCGCCGGTTAGTTTCCACAGCAGAAACGAATCGATGTTGCCGAATAGCACCTCGCCGGCTTCGGCCCGGCGCCGCGCCCCGGGGATGCTTTCTAGGAGCCAGCGCAACTTGAGCGCGCTGAAGTACGTTGACAACGGCAATCCCGTGCGGCTGCGGAAAAACGAATCGCCAATCTCTTTGGCAAACTTGCCCACTTCGTCGGCCACGCGCGTGTCTTGCCATACGATGGCATTGCCCAGCGGCTTGCCCGTCTTCTTGTTCCACAGGACCGTGGTCTCGCGTTGGTTGGTGATTCCAATCGCCGCCAGATTGCTGGCCTTCAGCCGGGCCTCCGCCATCGCCTGGGTTGTGACTTCCTGTGTGCGCTGCCAGATTTCTTCCGCATCGTGCTCCACCCAGCCTGGCTGCGGATAAATCTGCTGATGCTCTTTCTGCGCGCAGGCCACAACTTTTCCTGCGGCGTCGAACACAATGAAGCGCGTGCTGGTTGTCCCCTGATCAATAGCGCCGACATACTTGCTCACGTTCGTTTCTCCCTCGTGCCACGTCCTGAACAGCTCTGCAGGTATACCCATTAGGGGGATACCCTACCCCCTCTCGCGATCCCCATTTCTAAAGAACTTACACGTTTCATCCCCATTGATCCCCAAGAGCAGCTATTGCAAACAAAAGCACTTATTTCATTCATCCCCAAAGCATCCCCATTCGTGATGCAAACACAACCACTTATCTAGTCTCTACTCCGTCTTGCCGGTCGCACACTCAGGTTCGAAATCTGCAAGCGCGGCGTCCCAATAGGAGTCATTACATCTCTCTCCATTTTGACGCAGACTATTGTATCGTATTTTATTCGCCTTCACAAAACCGAACGATTGACTCTCTTTTATGCATCGCCCGCCCCCGCTCACCATCTACTCCGGTACACTTCAATGGCACACAGGAGAACCATGTCCAATCAAACGCAGTCATTCTCGAATCACGCAAAGTTCGATCCGCCTTTCCATTTCTTTGTCCTGCCTGTCTTTTTCTTCAACATACTGGTGGTCGGTTATCTCCTGTTTCGTCATCCCGGAATGGGGGGCGCTTGGCTTCTGCTTCTCTCCGTAACCCTGTTTGTGCTCGCTGGACGCACGCGCAGCTATGCGACCCACCTGCAGGACCGCGTGATTCGACTGGAAGAGCGTATTCGCCTGGGGAGCATTCTGCCGGAACCTTTACGCTCCCGCATCGTAGAATTATCGGATTCTCAGATTGTCGGACTGCGCTTTGCCTCGGACGCTGAACTGCCAGCGCTTGTCCAGCGCTCGCTCGATGAAAAACTCAGCCGCTCCGACATCAAGAAAGCTATCACCAATTGGCGGCCGGATTATTCCAGGGTATAAGAGCGCTGACTCTTAGTTAATCGTCGGTTTGTCGCCCAGTTATAATGTTGCTGCCGAAGCCGCTATTCTGGGCCCCGTTCTGCTTCAGGTTCTGGAGCTTTCATGCTGGCAAGACTGTTGTGCATATTTTTCTTCCTTGCGCCTGCCTGGGCGCAAACTACTTCCAATCAGCTCAAGATGGTGATCGTTCTCAGTCGCCACGGGGTGCGCTCTCCGCTTAGCCCCATGTCGGCCTATGCCAAAGATCCCTGGCCTGACAATCAAAAAGATTGGCAGGTGGACTGCTGCGGCGACCTGACGCCGGCGGGTGAACAGCTTGTGCATCTGTTGGGCACATACTATCGCTCGCATTACGCCAAAGCGGGACTGCTGCCCGCTACATGTCCGGCAAATGAGGTGTACATCTGGGCTGACAATGAAGAGCGCACCATTCTAACTGGCAAACAACTCGCGTTGGGATTGGCGGACGGTCTGCCGGGCTGTGATGTGCCAGTGCAGTCGCTTCCCTATAATCCTCCAGGTTGTAGTCCGTCACAGAATGATAAAAGCTGCCAGCGGGGAAAAGCCGGTCCTACGGATCTGTGGTTCCATCCGCTGTCTAAGCTCGGCCCGTCTGATCCTGTCAAAATCCAGCAGGTCGTGGATGGGATTAATAGCCGGTACGATCAGCTGCAGGCGAAGTATCTCAAGCCGCTTCAGGCACTGCAGGAGACTCTCGGGTGCTGCAAGTGTCCGGGACTTCCGTGCACATTGCTGGGCCTGCCACACAAGGCCTCCGTGAGTGAGGACGGAAAATCCGTGAAGTGGGAAGGCGCTTTCAACATCGGTTCTACCGCTTCTGAGATTTTTCTGCTGGAGTACGCCCACGGCATGCCTTGCGGCAAAGTTGGCTGGGGTCGTCCGGACTTTAACAGCCCGGATTGTTCCGGACACGGTCAGAGTTTTCGTCTGATGCAAGAGGTCCATACGGCCTATTTTAAGGAGATACAGCAAGCTCCCTATATTGCGCAAATCCAGGGATCGAACCTCACAAATCAAGTTCTTACCAGATTTCAACAGGCCGTCAAGTCGGATTCGCCGCCGCAAAAGCTTGTCATCTTTGCCGGGCATGATACCAACATTGCTAATGTTGCAGCCATGCTCAATCTTCATTGGAAGCTGCCAGACTTGCCGGACGATGACACGCCGCCTGCCGGGGCCCTGATATTTGAGTTATATGCCGGCCCGGAGAAAGGCCAACACTTTGTCCGCATGCATTACGTCCATCAAACCTTGCGTCAGCTTCGCACAAGGGCGGTTCTCACAGATGAACGCCCGCCGAACTGGGTGCACTTGACCATATCTCCCTGTGAAACCAGTTGCGATTTCCAGAAGTTCGAAAAGATTCTGAAGAAGGCAATCGACTATAAGTTCGTCACACAGAATCCGGCAGATCAGTAACGGCGC
>DASYKK010000461.1:0-4079 GCA_035995565.1 Candidatus Angelobacter sp. | reverse complement strand
CAAACAGCGGCGCTTCTGCCATCGCCATGGTCACGTTCGAAGACGATTCCGAGGATGACTCCGAAGACGATTCCGTGGCGGGGTCGGGCGGCGGAGCCTGCGCGAGTGCCAGGGCGCAGGTAAGGATCAAGACCGGGATGATAACCAAGGAGCGCATAATTTGCTGAAGTTGGGCCTATTATTAGGAAGGAACTGGCCTTAAACCGTTAGAACTAAGGTAGGGGTGAGAGGTTGTAGCCGTAAAATAAAATGCAGCTCTGCTGCTGGATTGGCGTAATGTGGCAGCAGCTTGCGCCTGGACTCGCGACGATCTTTAAATCAGAATAGGCAGTCAGATGAGCAGGTTCCAGCACCGGCGCCAAAGGTGTTGGCTGGTCTAAAGTGGGGATCCTAAGCTGGATTTAATGCCGGCTGGCCCACTGCGGATCCTGATTCGCCGAAACAATCGAGCCATCGCGCATATGAATGATTCGGTCGCCGACTTCGGCTGCCTCAGGATTGTGCGTGATCATCAGCACGGTCTGGCCGAATTGCTTATTGGCGTCACGCAACATCTTAAGCACGATTTCAGAGTTCTTCGAATCCAGGTTCCCGGTAGGTTCGTCGGCCAGGATGAGTGACGGTCCATTGATGACGGCACGCGCCAGGGCAACGCGTTGCTGTTCTCCGCCGGAAAGCTCCGATGGCCGGTGGTCGAGACGCCCGGCAATGCCCAGCATCTGCGTTACCTGCTCGAACAGCTTCTGGTCGAGGCCGTTTTTGCCGGCGATCTCCCGCGCAATCTCAATATTTCCCTTGGCGGTAAGCGTGGGCAGCAGGTTGAACTTCTGGAAGACGAAGCCGATTTTTTGTTTTCGCATTTCCGTGCGTTGCGCATCAGAAAGCCGGGCAAAATCCGCGCCGTCAATGGTCACACGGCCCGATGTCGCACGGGTGAGACCGCCGAGAATATAAAAGAGAGTGGACTTGCCGCTGCCTGAAGGGCCAACGATGGTGACAAATTCGCCCTTCTCCACCTGGAAGCTCACGCCGCGGAGAGCGGGCACATCGACTTTGCCGATGCGGTAAACCTTGGTTACGTTTTCAGCCTGGATGATCGGAGCCACTCAATCGATATTATCAGACGGCGGAGTGAGGGAAAGCGGTCAAACAGCGGCAAAGCGCAACATTGGCCGGGTAACTCAACTGGCCACGGACATTCTGGCAGGTTCCACCGGAGTCAGGCGTTTGGGACCGCGTTTTTTTACCAGCATCACCCGGATACGCTCCAGTAATTCGATGGGAGCATACATGCCCTTGGGCAGGAAGAGATCGGCGCGCGTGTCCTTCTCGTAAAACCGCGTTTTGCCGGAAAAAAGAATGGCGGGCGTACAGGCGGAAATGTTTTTGATCTTGTCCACCAACTCCGCGCCGTCGAGTCCGGGCATTTGCAGGTCACTCAAGACCAGATCAACGCCGCCCTGCATAAAGGCGTCCAGGGCCTGCTGGCCGTTGCTGCAAGCCAGGACGCGGTAACCGCGTGTTTCCAGCATAACCTTTCGAATGGAAAGCGCCTGCTCATTGTCGTCCACGCACAGAATCGTTCTTTTCGGTCGCATCTATCCCCCTGGAATCTTTTTACCGTGCTGGCCGGCGCAGTGGCGTCAACGGATTTTTTTTTACGGCTGGGTGTTTGTTACTTTGGTTCAGGAACTTTACGGCATCCGAAGCGGGGAAGCAAGTAACCGAAACGCCAACAAGTGGAAAACTCTGTGGAGAACTTTTTTCAAGCGGCAAGCGTGGCTGGAAAGCGCGGGAAATGAACCGCTTGCTGCGGCGATGATCTGTAAAAATAAATTTTTCGCTACAAAATAAATTCTCCGCGCGCTACTTCTGCCACATGACCGCCCACGCGCACGTTGACGATCTTGTCACCATTGCGCCCTGCGCTGAAAAATATCCTGCTGCGACGCTTCATCTCCACGCCCTGCTCCATCAACACTTGCTGACCGGCCGGAACCACGCCATATTGCACTGCCCATGCAGCACACGGACCAGCGGCAGAGCCGGTGGCGGGGTCTTCACCGTTGTAAAAGAACATGCGCGATTGCAGCCTGGCTTCAGGGTTCAGAGTCTGACGCGAAACGAAGTACAGGAATTTTGCGTCGCTCTTGTCAAGATATGCCTTCATCCTGGCCCACGCGGGCGAGAGCTTTTGCAGGATTGCCAGAGATTTCAACGGAACAATTGCGAATGGATTCCCGGTGCTCACGGTTTGGATGGGTAGATCGTCGGCAATGTCGTCGATGGCGAGGCCGGAGGCGCGCGCCACTTCTTCCCGCGAGTGCTTCTGCTTAAATTCCGGGTCGCGCTGCGTCATCATTCCAAAAGGCAGGTCGTCACGGATGGAGAAGTGCACGGGAATGCGTCCAATGTTCAGGTCCAGAGCAACTTCGTCGTCGCCGTTGCTCCGCAGTGCGGGATATCTTAGGGCGTTGTCTCTTAGCACCATGGCGGTGCCAAGCGTGGGATGTCCGGCGAATGGAAGCTCTTCTGTTGTGGTAAAGATGCGGACGCGGACGCCGCGTTCCCGCTCCGTGGCGGCATCGCGAGGAAAGATAAAAGTGGTTTCAGAGAGATTGGTCTCTTTGGCCAGCGCTTGCATCTCGGCGTCGGAGAGGGAACTGCCGTCAGCGAAGACGGCGAGCTGGTTGCCTTCCAGCGGAACTGTAGTAAAAACATCCACCTGCACGAACGGCAAACGGCGTTTCTGGTTTGACATGTTTTTCTCCGCACCCTTATGCTTCGGATTCAATGATGCGCGCCGATGTTGCGGCGCGCGGCTTAATATAAATGAAGGCATTCCGCAAACTGCTGGCGCGCACGCCGTTTTACGGCGTCTACAAATCGCTGGGCCATTATCCTGACTACTGGTACTGGCAACTGCGCGGCAAACCTGTGCGATCTCCACACCTGCTCAAGCAGCGCACCGTCCACGAATATGCGCAGCGTTATGGCCTGCGCGTGCTGGTGGAAACCGGCACTTATTACGGCGAGATGGTGGATGCGATGAAAAACCGTTTTGCGGAAATTCATTCCGTGGAGTTTGATTCTGCGCTGGCGCAACGCGCCGCAAAAAAGTTTTCTCGCTGGCCGCACCTGCATATTCATGAAGGCGACAGCCAGAAGGTGGTGCCGGAACTTCTGGAGTCGCTCAAGCAACCGGCGCTCTTCTGGCTCGACGCCGGCTATTACGGCTGGGCCGGACTTCAGGGCGACAAGCAGCGCCTGACCAGCGAACTTGAGGCCATCCTGCATGATTCACGGTACCAGCACGTGATCCTGATGGATGACGCGCGCGGTCTCAACGGTCAGAATGGCTCACCCACTGTGCCACAACTCAAGCAGCAGATCGAAGCGGAGTTCCCCGGGCGCAAGGTGGAAGTGAAGTATGACATTTTGCGGATAACGCGGGAGTAGCCGTTAGCACTTAGCCGTCAACCTTTGGCCAAAGTGAATCGCCGCCGCCGACTGAGTGTTGATTGCCGTCATGTAGACTATCGAGACGTGGAAGCGCATGGGGTCCGGTGACCCTTCCGGTCTTCAAAACCGGCGAGAGTTAGCTTCGCTGGCTCTGGTGAGTTCGACTCTCACACGCTTCCGCCAATATCCAATAACTTGGCGATGTTGCAAGCCGTCTGCCGTCCCTTTGCATCCATTAAGCCTGTGCGGCCTGCGTAGAAGACACCCGGAATTGGAGTGCAACCATGGCGAAGGTCAAGAGTGAAGTGCCTGCCGTGTTATTCGATCTGGACGGAACCTTAATTGACAGCGTTTACGAGCACGTCGAGGCTTGGTGGACGCCATTGATGAAGGCAGGAATTCTGGTGCCGAAGTGGATGATTCACCGGCGCGTCGGGATGAGTGGGAAATCATTTGTTACCGAATTACTGCGACAATTCGCTCCAAAGAAAAAGATCAACATCGACAAGTTGGAAGAGCAGCACGATGCCACAATCGAGGAGGTTCTTTCCAGGATACAGCCATTGCCGGGAGCCGATGACTTACTTAAACATCTTCACCGCGCTAAAGTCCGAATC
>DASYKK010000460.1:0-125005 GCA_035995565.1 Candidatus Angelobacter sp. | reverse complement strand
CCCTCCGCTTCGCGAACGACCCAGCGATATCCCACTCCTGGTTCACTATTTTGTTTCGCGCTTTTCTCGCCGAATGCAGAAGCAGATCAAGACTATCCCCAAGCGCGCGATGGAAGCTCTGGCCAACTCTGCGTGGCCCGGTTATGAACAACGAAGATGGTTATCAGTGCTCCAATGTGACGCCAGCAGAGGAAGGACTCTTGCCCTGGCGATATGAGGCGGACGAGGACAAAAGCCAAGGGATACTTGTAAGCGCTGCGCAAGAACAAGACGCTGGCCCGTCTATAGCACCCAAGAAGACAACCCAAAAGCGGCAAAAGGGCCGACCCCGAAAGTACTCAGCGCCGACCGCGGAGGACAAACGACTTCTCCGCAAAGTGTATGGACAACCTCGAAGGGCTGCATCGAAAGCAATGAAAATCGTTTTGGCCCGCCAGCTGTTAGCGCGCCATCCCGATTGGACACAGGCCGTCTTAAACCGGGTCAGGCGAGAATTAGGAGTCCACAAGCACTACATAAAATGGACAGAAGAGGAAGTAAGGGAACTGCTGGATACGGCCGGCGAGAAATCCATCGCCACGCTGCAGAAGATGCTGGGACGTTCTGCGGCTGCTATCCAGATGAAACTAACGCGCCTTACGGGACGCAAAATCACTAAGGTTAAGAGCGGGTATAGCAGGCACGAGGTTCGTCGATTGCTGCATATCGGAATACGGCGGCTAAATTATCTCGTGGAGCAAGAGGTGCTTGAGTTGAGTGACCCAGCCATTCGCTATAGGTCGCTCAAGAAATTCGTTGATAAACACGCAAAGGGCTTCAATCTTGTCGTCACACCCCGGGCGCGCCAGCGTCTCCTGCGGACCCGAAAACCGAAGGAGCAAAAGACGATTGCTTCGATATTAGGCGTGGAGATCAGTCAAGTAAAACTCTGGGTGAATGCGAATTTGCTCCACCCGGTAGACCTCCATATCACTGCCGAGTCGTTCGAGACATACTGTGAACTCCATCAAGCCGAGTTGCGGACGGAGCTTATGAGCCGCGATGAGCGGCATTGGTTCTATAACGAGTTCGATGGTTGGCAAAAAAACGTACCGGATATTCTCTCTCGCGTGAAGATGGGAGTCATCCAGGACTTTTCCGCTGATGAGATCAAGACCTTGTTTTCTGTGGACCAGCCGGCAGCGCTACGCATCATGAATAAGATGGGTGCGCGGGCCAAGGCGCGGAACAGTCTGAGCACCTGCGGCTCCGACACGCCGCCGCCTCCTGTTGCCCGGAAGAAAATGATTGCCTTCCTGGAAAAGGCCCTGGCAGAGCAGGCGGCAAGAGCCGCTCAAACACCGCCAGAAAATGCAACGTACAGATTAAAGCATCTCCTGAGGACACGACAGTGTGCCTGCTTGAAGCGAATCAAAGGCAATGCATATTTCAGGCACATTAAGTCTTGCCAAAGTGTCGCGGGACGCTGTCGAGTGGAGATCGCGGTCTAACAGTACGCGTGATTGCAAGAACTTGTTCGATCATTCGACCTGATGGAATCGCCCAAGGTTTCTCTCCGCCAAAATTGAAAGCACTCCGTTATGCCGGGCACGGCGGAGCGATCACCTCCGCTAGACGTCGCGACGTTTCCCCTGCCAGGACATCCGCGGGACTGCAACAACTCCCAAGGCTCTGGGGCGAGTCCACCGAAAGCTCATCAGCAGCTCGCGGCAGCGTTGGCGCAAACCTTCATCCTTTGCGACTACCGTGGGTAGCCACATGCTCCTTACCGACGATGACAATCGAAAACGAATCCGGAAGCATCGATCCGCGGCTCTTGCCTTGCTCCGGCAAGCCATACTCAGCCGCGATCCGCAGGATGCGGTCCGTTTTGGCCTCCAAAGATTCTGATAGTGCCACACCCAAAAGCTCAAATTATTGGTTAGACTCTACGCTTTTCAGTGTAAATTGGCAATAAAGTGCTAGACAATTTGAATCTGTTTCGTCGTGTGTATTGATTGCGGCCAAGAAAGACTCTCTCTGCAAGAGATCTGATGTTCGGCTTCTAACATAATGGAGACTACACTATGGTCGATTTGCTCTTGATGTTGTTTACCACTTTGATGGCGAGTTCTTCGGAAGCAACCACCGGAGCCGGTCCAACAGGCCCAAATCCGCACCCCCTTCCTCCCCCCGGGGGGGGCGGGTAGTGGGTGGCTCGGGTAGTTAACTTGACAGATCGTTAAGGTAGCAGAGATCCCATTGGGTGCATTCAAAAGGGACAGACACGTTGTTAATTCACCGAGGGCTGGCAGAGATGCAGCCCTCTTCTTTAGCATCGCACAACGTAGGGCAGAAAAATGAAGCGTTACGCATTCATCTTCTCTTTGGGGTTATTTGTTGGTACGGGCACCTCGGTCTACTGCCAAGGGTTGCGGGCTCTTGCAATCCCCGATTCTCTTTTGGTTGGCCATGGCATTATCGTTGAGTCGGTCACAAAAGGGACTCAGGCTGAGAGATTGGGCTTACAACCTGGAGACAAGCTGTTGAGCTGGAGTCGTGGGAGTGAAGGAAGAAGTTTTAATTCGCCTTTTGATCTTATCTATATTTCGGTTGAGCAGGCATCCAGAGGGTTGGTGGCTGTCCACGGCCGGCGAGGAGAGAAAGAGCGAACTTGGCTTTTTGGATCTGATGACTGGGGCATTGAAGGCCGGCCTGTTTTTGTCGGTCGCTATCTGACGGTTTACAGCGAAGGATTAGCCTTCGCAACGGCGGGCAAATCGATAGAGGCTGCGGAACGTTGGAGTACAGCTGCTGCTACCGCACGCGAAGACGACAACTTCTGGCTTGCAGCCTGGTTCCAGTACCGAGTTGGTCGAATTTTGTCTACGGCCCAAGAATGGAAATCGGCCGACGAAGCATTTGGGGCGGGCCTTGAGGTGGCGGTAGCGGCTGGACCGATAGTGAGCGCGGAGTTGTTTAGGCAATGGGCCAGATCATTTTATTACCGTGGGGATCTTCCGCAGGCGGCTAAGTATTTTCACGAACAGCTGCTCGAGTCGGAAAAGCTGGGCCGTGAAACAATGACGGTAGCGAATAGCCTTCTGGTATTGGCTGGTGTTGATTTAGATCGTGGTGAGCTTGATCAAGCGGAAGCGTATCTTACACGCGCTTTCGCTATCGCAAAACGACTGGCTCCGTTGAGCTTCCAAACCGCGGCGATCCTTGAAGATCTGGGTATCCTATTCCAAGATCGTGGTGATCCTGGAAAAGCGGAAGAATATTATCTTAAGGCGCTGCCTATTGAGGAACGATCCCTTTCAGGGAGCCGTCTATTAGCAAACACCCTTACGAATTTGGGCACTCTAGCACACGAACGGGGTGACTTACCAAGAGCAGAGGTTTACCATCGCCGCGCTTTGCGCATTGCAGAAACGCAAGCGCAGAATGAACTTCAGATTGCGGAAATTCTCGGCAATCTCGGGGAGTGCGTTCTGGAACAAGGTGATGCAGTCACAGCCGAACAATACCAGAAACGCGGCTTAGCGATGAAAGAGCGAATTGCGCCAGGTAGCCTAGCCAGCATACCTAATCTCGCTAGCCTCGGGAAGATTGCGCGTATACGCAAAGACTTTGAAGTTGCGGAAGATTACTACAAACAAGCCTTGGCGATTGCCGCGAAAGTTGACGCGCCGCCCTTGATCTTGGGGCAACTTCTTGTCGGTGACGCCGAGGTCTTGCGAGATCGGAGAGATTTCGAGAAATCAGCGGAGTCTTATCGGCGCGCTGTGACTATTTTTGAGAAATCGGCTCCCGGCAGCTTAGATCATGCTGAAGCACTTGCGGGCCTCGCAGGAGTTCTGGGACATCAGGGGAAAGTCGACACTGCCGTAAGACTGTACCGGCAGGCGCTAACGGCTCTTGAGCAGAAGGCCTTTCATTTAGGTGGTGAGGAAGAAGATCGTTCCCGCTATAGAGCCTGGTATGTCCGTTATTACGAGGGATATATAGACGCCCTGATGAGACGAGGGCAGCGTGAGCAAGCGTTTGAGGTGGTGGAGGGGTCGCGGGCTCGAACCTTGGTAGAAATGCTCTCTCAAGCTCGAATTAATATCAGGCAAGGTGCTGATGCAGAAATTCTTGGCGAGGATCGCAGGCTGCACAGGTTAGTAGAGGCCAAATCAGAAGCGCGAATGCGTTTGGTGACGTCCGAGCATACGGAAGAACAATTGTCCCTGATGGATCAGGAGATCAATGATCTCTTGGTGCAAGAACAAGACGTTAAGGCTGAGCTCCGCGCAAGCAGTCCTGGATACGCCGCGCTCACGGAACCACGACAGCTTAGCACAGCTGAGATTCAGGGTTTGCTTGATGACGATACATTGTTGTTGGAATACTCCTTGGGTGATGACAAGAGCTATGTCTGGGCGCTAACACCCAGTTCCGTGACGGCCCTCGAGCTCCCGGGCAGAGCGGAGATCGAGAGTCTGGGGCGTCAAGTTTATGATCTTTTAAGTTTCAGGAATCAAAAGGCTGTGCAGTTCGACGAGCGAAACTGGCAAAAAGTAGAGAAAGATTACCAAAAAGCTGCGGCAGCATTGAGTGAAATGGTAATCGGTCCTGTTGCATCTCTACTTGGAACAAAACGGTTGCTGGTCGTCACCGATGGAGTTCTGCAATACATTCCATTTTCTGCTCTGCCTGCGCCCGGGAAGTTGGGGCGTCCAGCGCCGCTGCTCGTCTCGCACGAGATTGTCAATTTGCCGTCGGCGTCTGTCCTTGCGGAAATCCGGCGCCAACAGATCGGCCGCCGAAAGCCCCCGAAACTGGTTGCCGTATTGGCGGATCCCGTTTTTGATGTAAAGGACTTGCGGGTAACAGTGGGAACAGGGGCCACCGGGTTGCCTAAGCTAATTGCTCAGCGTGATGGCGACGTGAGTCGTTCGGCAAGCGATTTAGGACTGACGAGAGCTGGCAGATTGTACTTAAATAGGTTGATATATTCGCGGAATGAAGCAGCTGCGGTAATTGCTGTGATGCCGGCGGGGAAGAGCTTGGAAGCGTTGGATTTTGATGCAAGCCGCGCGACAGCTGTTAGCGGGGTTCTGGCGCAATATCGGATCGTGCATTTTGCCACTCATGGCTTGTTGAATAATAAACATCCTGAGCTATCTGGATTAGTGTTGTCCTTGGTTAGCAAGGACGGGAAGCGTCAGAATGGGTTTCTGAAGTTGCAGGACATCTATGAGTTGAAATTGCCGGTTGATCTGGTTGTGTTGAGCGGCTGCGAAACCGGCCTAGGCCAGGAGATTAGCGGAGAAGGACTGATAGGCTTGACGCGAGGTTTTATGTACGCCGGTGCGAGCCGAGTTGTTGCAAGTTTGTGGAGTGTGAGCGACGCTGCGACCGCTAATCTGATGGCGGATTTTTACAAAGCAATGGAGGAAGGGCGAATGCGGCCTGCGGCAGCGTTGAGAGAGGCCCAGATTCATATGTGGAGGCAAGGCCAATGGAGTGCTCCATATTATTGGGCCGCATTTCAGATGCAAGGAGAATGGCAGTAAAAGAAGCAGGTTGCGAGTTTCGATCAGATTGTCCATGTCTTGTGGGGAAATCGGCTTGAGGCGATGTGAGCAGTAATGAATAAAAGCATGAATGTACGTATTGTGCTCGTAAGCACGTTTTTCATGGTGGTATTGGGAGCTGGCACTCTTGGGCTTGCTCAAGATTTGCCAGGACTGAAGCAAGATCAAGCAATCGGTGATTTCCGGGTTGCCAACCTCTATTCAGATTCAGAAGGAAGAATCGTCGGGGGAAAATTCTGGCACGCTCCTACGGGTGCGCCGATTTATTTGCTTCAGATTGAAACTGCTCCGCAAACATTCATGTGGGTTGACGTACCGGCAGATTCGAGTGACGGAGTACCCCACTCTCTTGAACATCTCCTGGCGTCAAAGGGAACGAAAGGGCGTTACCTTAGTCTTTTGAAAGAGATGAGGTTTAGTGAGACAGGAGCGGCAACTTTTCAGGACTACAATTTTTATTGCCTGACGTCAGGTACAGGGATGGCAGGCTTCTTGGAGCAGTTTCACGCCTGGCTCGATGCGTTATATAAACCGGATTTCACGGACCTCGAGGCAGAGAGAGAATTCTACCATTGGGCGGTAACGACCGATCCGGGAACCCAAAAGAAGACACTGGTGGAACAAGGCACTGTTTACAATGAAGAGCAAACCGGGGAGGGGATTTACACATATTACTACGAACTCAATAAGGAAACACTTGGGCCGGAGAATCCGTTCGCACTGGTTGCAACTGGGGTGCCGCGCGAGATGCGAAGTGTTACTCCTCTGGAGATTCGCCAGTTCCACGCCAAGCACTATCTGCTAGGGCCGGGAACGGGGTTCATTTTTGTAATCAACTCCAAAGAGAATGTCTCTGCCTTTCTTGGACGCATATCAGAAGAGCTTAAAAGATTCTCCGGTCGTGACGGTGGTGCTGCCCAGAAAGGGCGCTCATCCAAAGGACAGAAATATCCGTTTACTCCGTCGGCGAGCACAGAAATCAAGATTTACCCATTCCCCAGTGCCAGTGAAGCCGACAGGGGTGAAGTTCGCTTGGCGTGGCGACCAGCACAAGCTGGATCGCAAACCGATGTGCGGCTTCTTCAGCTGTTTCTGCGCGTTTTAGGTGACGGCGAACAATCTTTGCTCTACAAGTCTTTGATCGACAGCAATAGTAGAGAGTTGGATTCAGGCGGAACTAGCATTGGGTCAGGGGCCTTTCTTGAAAATTCGCCCTGGTTCCCTGTTGCGGTTGTTGGTTTGAGTGGCATTCCAGGTAACCATATCTCTGTTGACAAGATTGAGCAATTGCGGCAGCACATTCTTGCCAAGATGCAAATAGTGTCGGGGTATGCTGAGAACTCACCGGAGCTCACGGCGTTCAATGAGCTGGTCATGTCGTCTGCCAACTCATGGCATCGATCGGAGAGAGTCTGGATCAAGAACGCACCTCTTTTCAATGCGGAATACAGAACTGACTGGAAAGAGCACCTCAACTATCTTGAAATGGATCGCTCTTTTGTGCGATCGCTGTCGGACGAAGCGGTCTGGCAGAATGTCGAATCGCAGTTAGGGTCGGGAAAGAACATATGGCGTGATGTCGTTAAAGAATTTCATCTTTTGGATACTCCTTACGCGACTGCCTCGGTACCTTCTCCGCAACTCGTGATCGAAATGGAGCGGGACAGGAAAGAGCGAATTCGGAACAGAATAGAACAGCTCAAGAAGGAGTTTGGCGTCAACGATGAGCAGGAGGCGCTGATCCGGTTTGATCAAACTGAATCACGGAAAACCCAGGAGATCGACAGGATCAGTGCTAAGGTTCAGCAACCGAAGTTTACAGACCATCCACCGCTAACTGCGGATGATGATGTTAAATACAAGCAGTTTCGCCTTGGAACTGTTCCGGTTATTGCCACCTTGTTTGAACGAGACCCGACAATCGATATCGGCCTGGCCTTTGATCTGAAGAAGATTCCAAAGAGATTTTATAAATATCTGCCCATCTTGCCCCGATGCATCGATTCACTGGGGTTGAAGGGCCCCGAGCGCGTGGTTTCCTATTCAGATTTGCTTGCAGAAACACAGAAAGAACTGAATGACTTTTCCATTGCCTATGAAACGAACCCGGTCTCGGGACGAGCAGACCTCGCAATTCGGGCATCGGTGACATCGGCTGAAGAGTTGAAGCGGGCACTAGCTCTCATCAAACAGATGATTCAATTCAGCCGCATCGATTTATCGAGCGCGGATCGTCTGAGAGATTTAGTGGGAGAGCGTCTAGCGGGGGACGACAGATATGGTAAAGGAGACGATTCCAGGTGGCTTTGGAACCCGGCATATGCGTTCCGGCACCAAGATGATCTTTTATTTCTTGCGTTGGATTCGCAATTCACGCGAGCGCATTGGGACGCTAGATTCAGATGGATGATGCATCGGCCTGTCACGGCAGGCGAAATCGATAGATTGGGCGGCTTTGCGAAGGCTACCTTGGCTTCGTTTGCGGGTGTATCTGCAAAGGATATTTCTGAAAGAATTAACAAATTTGATGCGAAAGGCTTAGAACTGGAATTGCTTCAGTACTGGGAGAAGAACATTCCCAACTTTTCGCAAGATGAATTAATCGCGAGCTTTCGTCGGTTGACAGCGGAAGTTCAACAAGACTTAACGATAGGCCCCGAGAGAGCAACAGAGGACCTAAAAGAATTGCTGGCGATAGTGGTTGATCGCGGAGCGCTCCATGTTGATTTGACGCTTGATCCTGACGACCTTGATCGGCTCCGGCCGATGTTGAGGGATTTTCTTGTATCTATACCTGCTCGAAAACAAGCGGCACACCGGGGGAAAGGTGACTTAAGCGAGACTGACGGGAAGACTTTCATTATGAGGTCAATCGAAAAGCGTGCTGGACTGTCAGGTGATGATTTTCCCTGGCATGTTGGGTTCGAGGACCCTAGCAGTGCAACCGGGGGAGTGGTCTTTTTCGCTGACCTGCCTAGCTATTCGCAGCTTGACCGGAAGTCCTTAATGAGAATTTTATCCAGCAAACTTCTCTCAGGAACTGGTCCGCATTCTCTATACATGAAGACGCTAGAAACTGGACTGGCGTATTCCAATTCAGTTGCGAGCAATCCTGGGACTCAGCTCCTTTGGTATTATGCTGACCGGAGCCCGGATATTGCATCGCTTGTACAGCTCGTAAATTCGATTGCTGGCACAATTCCAGGGCTGCGAGACCAATCTCTGATCGATTATGCGCTGCAAAGAACATTCCCACATCCGAGGTCAATGGGAACATTTGCGAATCGGGGAAAGAGCCTTGCGCAGGACATCTACGATGGCAACGAGCCAGAGAAGGTCCGGCGTTTTTCGGAAGCACTATTAAGAATGAGGGAAGATCCAAAGTTACTGTCCGAAGTCATGCAGGCAGGGCTGCCTTCAATCGGAGCTGTGCTCCTGGAGCCACAATTTAAGGCACAGCAACGAGTTGATCGATCGATCTTCTTTCTCGTCGGTCCTGAGAGGCTCCTGTCTGACGCCGAAAAGAGACTTGCCATACCAAAGCTTCTGCGGCTTTACCGAAGTGATTTTTGGATTGATTTTTCAGACCAAGGCACTGTCGCAAACGAAGACCGCGCGTACCCCAAGGTAATTTAAAAGGTCTCCAGTGCCATCTTCATATTCTTAACAGGTATTCCGAATGGATTATCCAGGAAATTTAGCGGGAACCTGGGCGGGAGTGTCGAAAAACATTCTGATAGTGCCACAGTCACAGGCTCAGCTGTGCGCTAGACTGTGAGACGTTCTTTTTAGAGTAGACCTAATTGTTATGCGCAATAGCTCAGCAGAAGCAGTGCCACAAGTCTCGCAGCCGGCTGGCCCAGGCGGGCGAACAGAGAAGCATTATGGCACTAGGGCAGTGATCAAGCGATGCTTTGAGTTAGCCTATTTCATTTTCCCGAATCGCTCAACAGCGCTGGAGATCGTGATTGACGCGCTCGAAGGAGTGAGATTGCAATGCCAGCATGAAAGGAAGAGGTTCTACTGGCGGTACGCTCATCGCAAGAATCCAGTCAGGCGGATATCGTGGGACGATTCAGACTTGCTGCAATGGATGATCATGTATGCATCCGAGGACTATGAGAGAGTGCAAGAACAGGCTGCCGAGCAGTCATTGGCCGACATGGTCATTCGATACATCAAACACTTAGTTTATGTGGCGACTTCAATGTCTTCTTTTTATGTCAATGTTGGAGTGAGCCGACTTTTATATAACTACAGTACTTCGGAAGCGCAAGAGCTTTACAGATTCTTGGCACAGCGTGAGTTGGGTGGGGATGAATATCGTCGTGCGAAAAGCTCTCTGATGGAAAAGATGAGCCGGCGATTCCCGGAGTTTCTAAAAACAGTGAGAGCACAGTATGGGGAGCTCAAATTTGACGTATATGGAGAGCAGCAGAGGTGGCTGGGACTGGCAAGTGACTGCTTGTTCGCGTTCACACCATGGAGCACAGAGGGGAGATGCCGCGAGTTCATAGCAGTAAACGGCTGCGGCAACAATTGTGTTGGTGATCGCAATCAAGCAGATGATCGCAATAGTGCTGAGATCGAATGGTGCCATGCGTTGATAGAACCCGCGTGCTTTAGCCGATTGGTTAAGCAGCTAGAATTCCAGTCGCCAGAAACAAAACTGGCGCTGCCGAGGTTTCACATGCAAGAAAGAAGAGGAATGGATGGCGGGAATGGGAACGCTAAGCGGCGAGCCCCAGAGCTATTACCGGAGGACTTTGCGCGCATTGAAGCGCGGTTAGCCGCAAATGATAAGCGCCGGAAAGAGATCAAGTCCCGCTATCTCAGTGTAGTCATTGATCGTGTTGAACGGGCAAGATTTGAGGCGATGTATTCGGGGCAACTCAATATTGCAATTGAGCAAGGGGTCAAGTTGGTTGAGGTCTGGGGCGAGGATGACTCAGGCAAACTCCTTTTGGCCACGCATGTAGTCCATCATGGACCAGACGGGTTTCAAGTCTCCAAAGGCACGGTCATTGTGAGTACAGGTGAATTGGACCTGGCAGTCACTCCAATGGGCAGACGTTCGAATGAAGGGGCACAGGCGTCGATGAATGTGAACTATCGACCCAAATTGCAGCGAGTGCTCTCATGGAGCAATTGGAGAGGGTCAGGGTCGTGGGGCCGCCTGAGGCCACATATATTAGGAGCTTTTGCAGCCGTGTTGGTCGGTTGTGTCGCAACAACTGCATTGTACCTGCATAAGATTCGGTCGATGGAGCGTGCGCTCCAACAGGCACATCGAAGCGGGAGCCAAGGGTTACCAAATACCGTTGCCAGTGTCGTCTCTTACGCACTGACTTGGGATGGTCAAAGGGTCCGTTCGGAAGAGAGGACCAGTATTCCCGAGATCTCACTTGGATCAGGCGTGACAGCGATCAAATTCGATCTCTTGCTTCCTGTATTTGTGGAATCAGACTCTTATTTTGCCGACCTGGAAACGTTTACGGGTGATCGAACGCTGATGAGTCAAAAGTTTCTTCGAGCTCAACACACAGCCAATGGCAGGGTTGTTCCTATTGTTGTGCCAGCAGCTCTGCTCACGGCTGGAACCTATTACACGGTTCAATTGCATTCAATGAACACGAAAGGCCATTCCACTGCACTATATCGTTTCACATTCGCAGTATTGACGAAGCATAGGGAATAGCGCGTCTTCAGCGGTCTTGTCATGGGGCGCTTTTGCGCTGCATGTTCTTGGTTAGACTCCGATATAGATAGAGAGTACTGAATGCTTGGTGCAATGCGACAGAAGCTACTACAAATTGGGGAGGGCAAATTCACTAGCCACCACAAAAAGATATATGACATGCTGAAGTTGTGCGGCGGTATCTGCTGTACATTGAAGCGGGCTGGTTTCGCCACCGATGCGCAGTATGCCCATCCCGCAACATTGAGCGCGGGGCTTTCAGTGATGCGATGGCACCGACCAGTTAGCTCACGTCGCGGGAGGCGATGAATGAAGCAGGACGCCGGTGAGATGTTGCGCTCTGTTCGACAGTCATTACACCTCACTCTTCGTGAGGTGGAAACCATGAGCTCCCAGCTCGCCATGCAACATCAGGAGCCTCGGTTCACCGTTTCATTCATACGTTTGTTCAGAATCGAATCAAAAGGACTGATACCGACCATCCATTCGATCTACTCTCTTGCAGTGGCTTATCGAAAAGATTGCCGAGAGATCATGAAGTGGTATGGAGTCAATATGGGTGCACTTGACAAGGATTTGAGGGCAAACTCAATCCCGGTGACGCATCGCGTAGAAAGCGATCTGTGTACAGGGTTAGACAATCGGATGTGGAAGGCCCCTGTAGGAATGAATGCGACCTCCTTGCTGTCCCGCGGGAGCAGTGCAATTGAGCGTTTCCGTCTCTTAGAAGCGAGAAGCGATGATCACTTTATCTATGCTTATGTTGGCACCGAAGATTACACAATGTATCCCCTCATTCGACCAGGTAGCTTCCTGCAAGTTGCTGAATCTGGATCAGCGATTGCGCATCGAGGCTGGCGGTCGGAATTTGAAAAGCCTATCTATTTAGTTGAAACAAGAAACGAGGGACTGCGAGTTGGCTGGTGTTCCGTGGCAGACGGTGTGCTTACAATTCAGCCCCATCCCTTGTCACCGACCGTCGTGAAATCTTATCGCCATCCAAGAGATGCTGAGATCGTAGGCCAAGTGGTGGCTGTAGCGATGGAGTTGGTAGACCACAAGAGCGACCGCTTGGGCGTCTGCACTGATGTACAGGTTCGGCCGAGCTTGGGCCGGCGTAACGATCAGCGTTAGGAAGGAGGAACTCTAACTGTCCCTCTACGGCTTCGGTCGGGTACGCCTGGCCGAAATGTACCCGCCTCGGTGAAGGGAGTCTGGCTGTAACCGGTCAGTGGTCCTGCCCCGGAGTTGGCGCTGTGCCTCGTGAGCTCTTGGCATCTCGCTAAAACAGCTCATCTCAGACAGGGACTGTACCAAACCGGAGTTTGCTTCAACTGAGTGATCTCGCCTCGCGAATCAATGAGGCCGTCGATGTTAAACAAATCATTGTGTTTGAACACACGCTTCGGATCACGAACAAGCATCTTGAACTGGAATTTCTGTGCCAGGGGTTCAAGTTGAATGCGCAGGAGCTTGGAATACTCGCGAGTCACCAGGAGCTTTTGCTCCTCTAAGAATTCTTGGGATCCCGTCAGCCCAAGGCGCTGGAGGAGTACTTGAAATGCGATCGTATCCTGCCGGATGACAGAGAATCTTCCAAGCTCTGCTGATCGCTCAGCCTGCCCGTCCCGCTTTGGCCGACAGCCGACTGAATCGCCGAAGTGCTGCAGCAGAATGGAACGCAACTGGGGATTATTCAGCGTGCTTTGCAAAGGTGACGGCGCAGGCTGGGCTGGATTGGTACCACTCAGACCAGCAATGAGCCGTCCTGCCGGAGCGATGACATTGTTTCTAGGGTCGATCAACCCAGTGCTCGGGTATGCATCTAGGTCGGCGCAATTCGGCCGGTCCGGTTTAGCGACGGTGAATTTGATTTTGTCGCCTGCCGGCTCGAGTTGCACCGCTTGCAGCCTCTGGTGTTCACGATAGACCAAAAATTGCTCATCTGGCCCAAATCTCCGCACCGCAGCGAGACCCAGATGTTCAACAATGACACCGAAGACAGCGGCATCTTTCTGAATGACTGAAAACCGCGCCTTGGCTTGTTCAACTTCAGCCTGACGTACTTGCTCAGAGCAATACGGCAATGTCAAGTAATCGCCCAACACTCGGTATCGCAACCGCAGCAACGTCTCCTCGTCAAGAGCATTCCCGACACTGTGATGGACATCGTTTACTGAGGACGTCTCTGCTTGCGAAGCCTGGATACACCCAGCATTTTGCAATCCGAGTACAAAAAGGAAAGAGAAAAGCCACACCGTCAAAACGTTCGCTTTTCTTGAGGGTTTCATCTATGAACTTCTATTGTTCGCTAACACAGCGGTTTTTGCAACGTGGTTTTCCTGACCAGCTTAAACCCGCGCTGTTTGGACATTGGCGGTGACATTCGGATTTCCACTGTGCGCCCTGCCTTAAGTCTCTTAGGATAGTCATTCGAGTGTTGAATCCTCCTTAATGTGTCTCCCAACTGACCCATCGGCCCACATTGTTTGTAACTAGCCCTCGTGGACACAGAACCCTCCGGAAGCTCAACGTCCAGCGCGTATTCCCGCACCGAGTGCAGATCTGCGGAAAGCAAGCACACTTGCGAGGTGACGACCGCTGTTTTTAGGTGACCGAGAAGCCAGACGGTTGTTTCAAAACTGCAACACGCAAAGTTTCGTCGTCGTGAAATCTGGGCATCCGGAAGTGATATGCCAAATCGTGCGTTCCATCGGCGAGAGATCATACTTTCAAAGGCTTGGCGAGTAGCTCTCGCATGACCTTTGCGTAACGCGTTTCAATCCAGTAACAAAGCCCACTTTCGGCACCACGAATCAAGACATTCCATTTAATACCGTTGGACTACGTACCAATCCCAAAGGTACCAACGGAAGGCAAGGACAAAAAATAAAATGAACTATTTTGTCAAAAAGATGGTTAGCGTCGCTGGGTTGCTACTTACATTCGCATTTTCGGGAGTTGCACAGCAGCAAGCAGATTCCACCGCTTCCACCTCAGCAGCTGCCGCAACCCCACAGACTGTTTCTGTGGGACAGCTCATTGTAGGCCAATCTGTAAAACATGCCGTTTCTTTGCCTTTGAGCGAGTTGGCCGCCCAGGCAGCCCCTCAGGTGAGCAGGCCTCCGACTGTGACGCTACCTCGACGCGTTCCCCCATCCTTAGCGCAACGGAGCAATACACTCACGCCACAAGGCGCAGTGCAGCAGTTTGTTGGGACCAATTTGCTTGCGGCCCCTGGTCTCAACCTCGATGGACTTGGCCAAGGACTTACGGTTCTCGGCGGTCCCGCTTTCGTTCCGTTCGAAACCCCCCCAGATACGAATGGAGCTGTAGGGCTAACTCAATATGTTCAAACTGTGAATTCCTCTTATATTGTCATTAACAAGGCGACTGGGGCATACTTTACCCAGCCCATTTCGGGCAATACCCTTTGGCATGGCTTCGGAGGACCTTGCGAAACTACCCCTAGCCTGGATCCGATCATCCTATACGACAAACTCGCTAATCGTTGGATCATGAGCGACATTGGCATCGCGAATAATGCTGTCGGCCCATTTTTCGAATGTATTGCAGTTTCAAAGACTTCGGACGCTATGGGAGCGTGGAACCTCTATGCCTTCAACACGCAAGGCATCAATTTGCAAGGCGCCGTGGTTAACGCCTTTGCGGACTTTCCAAAGATGGGAGTGTGGCCGGATGCGTACTTCATGGGATTCAATGTTTTCGCAGACGCAACTGGTCTGGGCGATTTTTTTGGCCCGGAGATCTGCGCTTTTAGCCGAAGTGACATGTTACAAGGAGCTCCGGTTCACTTTGTCTGCGACGCACTTCCGCGTAATCAGCCGCCCTTTGAGCAGGGCTTTTTGATGCCCGCAGATTTGGATGGAACAAATCCTCCCCCCGCCGGTTCTCCAAACTACTTTCTGACTTCCGACGCGACCCTGGACCAATTTCGCTTGTATAAATTTCACCCTGATTTTACGACCCTGACTGCCACTCTTCCGGCCCCTACTGCGATTCCATTTACAGTAATACCAGGCCTTCCATTAGGCCCCCAAATACCTCAGCCCGGTACTACGCAGCTCCTGGCGCACGACGATGCTACCCTCAATTATCGGCTCTCATATCGGAACTTTGGGGATCACGAGTCCCTGGTAATAAACGAAGATGCTGCACCTCCGGATGCGCATGCCGTTTCTGGAGTCGCATGGTACGAGATCCGCAACCCCAATGGTACACCGACGATTTTTCAGCAATCCTTGTTCAGTCCTGATAGTGTGAACCGCTGGATGGGTAGCATCGCAACAGACAAGATTGGAGATATGTTGCTCGGCTATAGCGTGTCCAATGCGACGACGGTGAACCCATCGGTCAGAATTACAGGGCGAGTTCCGAGCGACGCATTAGGAACGATGGAGACAGAATCAACAGTTGTGGTAGGTGGCGGATCCCAACTGCCAACACCCCCCGACCCAGTAACGGGATCTACTGACAATAGCCGATGGGGTGATTATAGCGGCATGAGCGTCGACCCGGTCGACGATTGCACCTTCTGGTACACGCAGGAATATATAAAGACAAATTCCAACGGCAATGGTTGGAACACACGGATTTCCAATTTCAAATTCCCTAGTTGCGCCAATACGCCAGACTTTTCGCTGTCTCCAGTGGCAGATTTGCAGACAGTCACCACCGGCGCTCAAATCACGTACAGCATAAAGGTAAATCCAGTGGCCGGCTTCGGCGGCGTGGTTACGCTTAGTGCGGTTGGCTTGCCATCGGGAGCTACGGCCACATTCAGTCCAGCTACGATCACCGGATCAGGAACTACAACGCTGACCATTTCGACTACCCAGGCAACCGCCGTTGGAGGCTATGTTTTTACCGTTACCGGGACGAGCGGTACGCTGACACATAGCGCGACGCTCCTATTGACGGTTAATAGTTTTACGTTAGCCGTTACGCCATCATCACGGACAATTACTGCTGGCCAGGCGGCAACCTACACAGCGACGATATCGCCACTGGGCGGGTTCAATGACAATGTGACGTTTGCTGCGACTGGTCTGCCGTCGGGTGCCACCGCTACCTTCACGCCAGCATCGGTGACGGGCTCTGGTTCAACAACAATGACAATTACCACCAGCTCCGGAACGACTGGCGGAAACTCGACAATCACGGTCACCGCCACCAGTGCCGGCGGAGCTACCCGCACTGCGACCGTTACGCTTAATACGAGTGATTTTTCGCTGGTATCGACTCCCACATTACGGGTTGTTGCCACCGGAAATAGTGCAACCTACACGATCAATTTATCGACCGTTAACCAATTCAGCGACAGTGTTTCGCTCAGCATAAGCGGGTTGCCTGCCTCCTCAAATGCCGCATTTGCACCGGCATCTATCAGTGGAGCCGCTGCGTCCACGCTAACGATCACCACAACTGCAACAACACCACCTGGGATTTATTCCAATATCGTGGTTACTGGGACAGACATTGCGGACACGACGATAACACGGACTGTCCCGATTGCCCTCACGGTAACCGATTTCTCGATTAGTGCAAGCCCCGCCTCACAAACCATAGCGCCCGGTGCCAGCACGAGCTATACGGTAAGCGTGGCGGACGTGGGTGGGTTTGGATTTGGAGACAGTGCCATTCTCAGCCTGAACCCCATCGCGCTGCCATCAGGGGTGCAGGGCACTTTCAGTGTCAATCCAATCACCGTCGGCTCGTCGATATTAACAATCACAAGCACCAGCGCCACCCCGACCGGACAGGTAACTCTGGCCATAACCGGGTCTGATGGAAATGATACTCATACAGCAAATGTCACTCTCAATATCGTGCCGCCGGCTCCCGTGGCGTGCATCTCTCCAACCAGCTTAACATTTGCCTCACAGAATGTAGGCACCACCAGCGCTGCTCAAACAGTCGGGCTGACGAATTGTGGTGGATCACAGCTGTCACTTAGCAGCATTGCTACGGTTGGTGACTTCGCGCAGACCAATAACTGTTTGGCAACTCTGCCGGTTGGTTCTGGTTGCACCATAAAGCTGACATTTACGCCCACGGCATCCGGTGCACGCACCGGCGCGTTAAGCATATCCGACAACGCAGCGGGAAGCCCGCAGGCGGTGGCCTTAAGCGGAACAGGTGTAGTTCTCACGCAAACTTTTACTCTAACCGCAAGCCCTACGACGCAGGCCGTGATCGCGGGCAGCAGTACAACGTATACGATCACCACGACAGCAGTAAATGGGTTCACAGGAACGGTGACGCCGAGCGTGACGGGATTGCCTACAGGAGCCACGGCGACATTCAGTCCGGCGACGATTACGGGAGGAGCAGGGACGACTACCCTCACAGTGTCCACAACCAGCGCCGCGCCAGGCGGGACTTCGACGCTGACCATAAGCGGAACCAGCGGAGCGGATGTGCACAGCGCAACAGTAACGCTGGCGGTGTCTAACTTCAGCTTGACGGCGACGCCGACAACGCAAGCTGTTACGGCGGGAGGAAGCACTAGCTACACCGTGACCGTTGCCGCGGTAAACGGATTTACGGGAACAGTGACACCAACTGTGATCGGGCTGCCTGCAGGAGCTACGGCGACATTCAGTCCGGCGACGATTACGGGAGGAGCAGGGACGACCACCTTGACAGTGTCCACAACCAGCGCCACGTCAGGCGGCACTTCGACGCTGACCATCAGCGGAACCAGCGGAGCGGATGTGCACACCGCCACGGTAACGCTGGCGGTATCAAACTTCAACTTGACGGTGACGCCAGCTACGCAACAGGTTCTGATTGGCGCAAGTACCAGTTATGCAGTGACGGTCGCGGCGGTAAACGGGTTCACGGGGACGGTGACGCCGACTGTGTCCGGGCTGCCGTCGGGAACGACGGCGAGCTTCAGCCCGACGACGATCGTGGGACCTGGGACATCGACGTTGACGATTACAACGGCAGGGACCACACCGGCGGCGACTTCCACGCTAACGATTACCGGGACGAGTGGAACGGACGTGCAAACGGCGACGGCAACGCTGGCGGTGGTGGATTTCACATTGACAGCGACGCCGACGACTCAAACAGTGGCGGCGGGCAACAGCACAACCTATACGATTACTACGACGGCCGTAAATGGGTTCACGGGAACAGTGACCCCTACCGTAACGGGCTTACCGGCTGGAGCAACGGCAAGCTTCAGCCCGGCGACCATTGCAGGAGCAGGGACGTCGACTCTGACCATTGCGACAACCACCGCTGTGACACAGGGGAGCTTCACGCTCACTGTTTCAGGTGCGTCGGGCGCCAGACTTCATACCGCTACGGTGTCTTTGACAGTCCGAGGCTTACCAGATTTCAGCATCACAGTGACACCCGCAACACAGCAGATTGTAATCGGTGGAACCACCAGCTATACCGTGACCGTAGCACCACTAAATGGGTTTACGGGCACAGTGACACTGGCTTTGACCGGACTCCCTGTGAGAAATACAGCGACTTTTAGTCCGACATCGATTGTTGCAGGCGGAAGCTCTACCCTGACGATAATAACAAGTCTCTCAAATCTCGCGGGGAACTTAACTCTGACGATTAGCGGCACTAGTGGTTCCCTTACGCACAGCGCAACGGCGACACTGAGTCTGCAGGCATTTAGTGTGACTCTGCCCGGCTCTCCAAGTGTTTTCACGGGAGGCTCGGCGAGCTCTGCTTTTGCCATAACACCGTTGAACGGGTTCAACGGCACCGTAACTCCGAGCGTTACCGGATTACCGGCAAATGCCACGGCAACCTTCAGCCCAGCAGGCATTATTGGGGGCGACACATTCACGATGACCCTGACGACAAGCACCTCCACACCTGTAGGAACCTATGCTCTCCTTTTTATATTCACGTCAGATCCATATCATGTTTCGGGTAGCCTGACATTAACGGTTGAGCCGGCACCAGATTTCACGTTAGCGCTGTCACCCGCTTCACAGAGCGTAGTTCAAGGAAATTCTGTCAACTATTCAGCAGTTGCGAATGCTACGAGTACCTGCGCCTTTACCGGTGGGCTGCCGGTGGCCGTTACTGGTCTTCCCGCCGGTGCAACTGCGGGTGTGATAGCAGGAACGCAGTTTGGAACATCCACAGTGACGATTGCAACTTCAACTTCCACTCCGACAGGTACCTACACGCTTACGATGAACGCCAGCGGATGCGGAACTAGCCACAGCGGCACCGTCAGCTTAACTGTGAATGCGCCGATACCACCACCACCACCGCCTCCCACCAAGTGTAAGCCACCGATGCCCTGCGAGTGATCGGCAGTGCCGCTCACAGGGGGCGCCTCGGATGATTACTCGACTTGTGGCCAGGTCCGTGTGAGGGACTGATGATGGACTAGCAGCGAGGCGGACCAGATACACGAAGTCCACATGCCTTGAGCCGCTCGACACGAAAATGTCGATCGGCTACCGGCAAACTGTGTCAAGGTGTGTGTAGAAAGTTAGAGGAAGAGTACAACAATGTTTCCGGAGATGAGGAAATCAGCAGGAGGAGACTACTGACCCCTTGCGTCGGTGCTCCCTTTCGGGATTCGGGATAAGACACGGAGAAGCGAGAATCTTCTGACCGGTCTACAACATAAGCTAAAGAACTTGATTGGCCGTAGTTGACCACTCGATTGACTATTATGAAGCGGAATCAGACTGACGTTCGACAAAATAAACGCTATACTAAACGCGCTGTGCTCTCTAGCTAGTAGGTATCCAATCGCGAGAGGACGCATTTATGATGCAAGATCCAAATGAGGTTCGAAGAACAAAACGGTATCTTGAACGCGCTACGATTGCTTTTGCATTGGTGGTGGCCATTGGATATACACCGATCTTGCGAGCCCAAGCTTATAAAGGTGAGGTTTCCCTTGATGAATCATTGAATGTGTCTTCCCATTGCCCGGTGGTGAACTCTGTTTGTAGAAGCCCTTCGCTTGCTGTAGATCCCTCTGGTCGCCTCTACTTCGCCACGTCCAGCTGCGTTTTCCGGGTTGAAGGTCCAGGACATTACAAGCCTTTGGCTGCACTGCCAGCAGCAAGTATATTCTCCGGGGCCGTTGGATTGGCAGCGGACAATGCAGGCAATATCTTTATTTCAGATTATGATCTGGGCCAAGTAAGAAAAGTTGCGGCGGATGGCAGCATCAGCGTAGTGGCTGGTGGTGGGAGTGGCACTTCCTCAGACGATGGAGCACTAGCGATAAATGCATCGCTCTCCCGCCCCCAGGGTATTGCAGTGGATTCTGCAGGCAACCTTTACATCGTCGAAACAGGACAGGGTCGCGTCCGAAAAGTGCTCCCAGATGGAACAATCAAAACTGTGGTCAGTCAAAGCAGGGGAGGTACCCTGGCGGTAGACTCCCACGGGGCCCTGTACATGGCGGACGGCTCAATGGTGTACAGGAGCACATCGGATGACCATTTGACAAGAGTGGCTGGAACGCCGGGTGTCGTTAAGTATTCCGGTGAGAATGGGCCAGCGACGCAAGCAACGCTCGACGCATGGAGCCTGGGAGTGGATCCCAAAGGAGTTCTTTATATCGCCGATTTCTCTGATGCCAAAATCCTAAGAATAGCAGATGGGACAATAAGCACAGTTGCAGGTGGAGTCGGGCGTGGTTTTTCAGGTGACGGCGGTCCAGCGACTCATGCACAGCTCGGCCAGCCCACAAGTGTCGCCGTCGATGGAACGGGCAATCTCTACTTTGCCGATGTTTGGGACATCAACCCGACCAACCGCGGCTTCAGTTGTGATTCTTTGGTAATTCGCAAGGTTTCGCCACAAAATGGAACGATCACAACCATAGTAGGAGGCCGTGGCATCAGTCTCCCTTGACTCCGGTGAATTTAACGTTGGGCGCTCACGTCCGACCGCTGCACACACCGAATCCAGGGCGACTTGGGAGGCTGATCTTCCGACCTGCGAAAAGGTGCTCTAAAGAAAGGCTGCTGCTTGCTGTTAATGGTTCGTTGGCAACTGGGACACGATGCTGGATATCGCACGGTCCAACTCGCGATTGCACTGTTGTAAAACCGCCATCTCTAACAATGTCGGCGGTGTCAAGTACTTTTCGTAGACACTCCTGCCTGCACTCGAACAAGAGCGCCATTTCGCTCTAGTGGATGGTTTGCGCTTTCCAACCCTAAGGGTCGCTCGTAATTGTTGCGGTCAGGAACTCAGTCCGACCCAACCATCTCTTCGATCACAACTTCGATCATGATTACGTCTTCGAACTCCCCAAAGGGGAGCGGGATGCCCAATCATTGCGTCGGTGACCCTGTTCGTCAACGGGAATGTTATCTCGCGTTCCGTTGACATGCACTTGTGATCGGGTGGCCTCATCTGCTGAAGCTCAGCTTTGTTCTTAACGAAGCTGTGTGGTTGCAATGGGAAGTCTACTGAGTCTCGGTTGAGGATTGCCAAGAGCCCGGCATGCTGTTCTGGTTCCATGTTTAGCGCGGAACGGGAAACTCATTCCGCATCCGGCCATAAATCCGCTTTGCCAGCATGGCAAGGTCGTTTACTTGGGCGCGTGCCACCCGAGTATCGGTAAGCCGATCCACAGCACGGACACGTTAGCACCGCCGAGGGAGCAAGAGGTCTGATCTCGCCTTCGCTCTTGCCGTGCTCAAGTTGAGGATCAATGGCAAAGCAGGTAACGACGCATTTACAGCCGGCGCATGTGACGACCCAGGCCTCAGAGGACATCCGAGCAGGCTAGGCGAACACTGGGAGAAAGTCAAACGCCATGAGCATCCTTTATCATGCTTAGCATGTTGGTATGGGCGCCCCGCCGGCATTCACCAAGGAAATCACGGCAGAAATCGAGCGCGCAATAAGAACACTGGGCGGGGACCCGGATACGCTCGATCTTACCGACACTTGGCAGGTGAATCGCACACTGGAATTTTTAGGGGCCGACGTCTACATCATGGCGACAATCGGATCCTGGCGGGACACGCTCACCGACGAGGAAATTGCTGGCCGACCCGAAGCGGTACAACGCCGGGGAATCACTCGGGCCGGACGTGTCCTTCGTGGGGCGAGACAGATAACGTTGGCCCGTCCGAAGGGAGTGTCGGAAGGGGCTCATTGCGAGGTTTTTCAATTAAAATGAGAGAAGCAACATAGACACCACGGCGGTCGGCTGTACAATGCAGACGGCCCGACATGGATAAGTCCTTCACAGAACCGCTTCGTCAGGCGCGTTCACCATCGCTAATGCCCGCGCTATGGGGCTCTCCGGCGAGAAAATCCGCGTAATTTCTCGCGGCGCTTTCCTGCACGATATTGGCAAGATGAAGCCCCCTATCCCTATCAATAACACTTTAATTCCTTGACTCGCTAACTCTGCAAACGGTTTAAGCACTGTATCAACTTTGTCGACAAGAGCGAGGGAGAAATTCGCTTGTCTTGCTTCATCTGCTGGCTTCTGCGCACTAACGATTTCTTTTGGAGGAGGAATAGTGGGAGTACTCATGAATGCATCCTTTCATCGGTTAGACTGGCTAAGTGTGGAGATTGTCGATTAGGGCTTTTTCTTCGTCTACGAAACATATCTTTGATGAGCCGTTCGCCAACAATGCCGCACATTGCCACACAGGAATAGAAAACTCCAGCAATGAATAGTTCCCTAGAGGACTGGCTCACCTCCGAACCAGATGAGCGCATGGCGTCGGAGGACGTTAGCGGCATGTCGAACGGTGAGCTTAAGCAAATCCTGACGCAGACGAAGAGAACGAAGAGGATGATTCAGAAGAGAAAGCGTGAGCTATACATTCTTTCACTCTGATGCTCGCGACCAACCTACGTTAGCCCGACGGGCGGCCCATTGCAGTTCAACATAGAAAATCGCACGAAATATCACCTTTAATTCCATTTTCCGCCCGGAGCCCGCGTCCAACGGGAAAAATCGGTAAGGTTTCTGATTTGCCTTTGAAGTTGTGTTTGCCTGGCATATAATCTCGGCCCTAATACTCCAGGGAAATGTTTTTGTTTGAAAGGATGAGTTATGCCACAACCGTCTGTAACCACCGTCACCATTGATGGCGACAAGTTTGACGCGCTTACGGCCAGCGTTTCATTTTCTACCGCGACCGACAGCTCCGGCATGCCCATGATGGGAAGTTTTAACTCCAGCATAGAAGTCATCGTCGATCTTCATGACAACAAGAACATGCCCTTCTCCACGGTGAAGAAGCTGTTTGAACTGGCCAAGGTTGTAACCAAAGACAAAGTCAAGGACGTGAAAATCGAATTCTGGCAGGACGAGAACCGTCAGGACGTGCTGTGCAGCTACGCATTCAAAGGCTGGATTAGCCATTGGCATACGGGCAGCGGCGGCGGGACAAATAATCATACGCTCTCCATTAGCGTCCAGCCGGCGATTGATACGAAGAATTACAACGATCTGAGGATTAGCAACTGAGGTTCGACAATTAGCATTCTTCGAATAGGTCGGTAAAAGAGTTACTCATGCATCACAAGCACATTCACGCCGCCGTCGAGATAGCCGACAAAACTGCTGATAAGGCTGAAGGGTCGCTCAAAACTGTCAAGGCGATTTCAGCTTCAGAGGCATTTCGCAGGTACGATTGGATTAAGAATGCGCCTGTTCGTAACACGTCGAACAACCTCAGAGGGATGGTGATCAGCAAGCGATGGGCGGCAGTTTTTCATTTCGCTGAGGATGCGCTCAAGCCTGTGGAAAAAATCGCACTTTTCGCAGCTCTGGCAGATAACCTTTTTAAAGCACGTCAACAAACAGCTGCGATTTTGGATTCTGCCGATTCTTGGGACACCAAAGCAGCGCGGCTTTCAACACAAGTTAGCTCAGTGATGCTACGAACCGCAGGAGGAGCGATCTCCGCAACTGCGGATCTCCTCGCCACGATACTCGGAGGATACTGCCAAATTGGCGAGTTGGCGGGCATTCAGCGGGCCACGGACTTGGACGAAAGGCTTAAGACGATGGCTGCGACATTTAACTCGAGGTTTGAAAAGATAACCGATGGAGACAATATTTATATCTACATCAACAAGTACCTCGTCATTAACTAGCTCAGGGCTCGTCCTTTGATCACTCAAGCTTTCGATTTACAATGGAAGCAGTTTCGAAGCTGATGAGTGGAATTCGAAGAGTCACCGTTTAGAGGCAGGAAGAATTTAGCTCAATCTTCTGCGTGCAGATGTCTTCCTAGACTCCCTTTCGTCCTCCCAACCCGAAGGCTTAACCAGCGGTGCATAGGGCAAAGGCAGCTTTCCGGCTGTGCGCTCTTGTTCAGTCCAGCGGAGCGCCTCTGGCTGCATCACGTGATCGGCTGATTCGCTCGTCAGAGAATGCGTGATTACGCGTTGAAGCTGGCACAGAGCTTCTACCACGGTATCGCGCAAAGAAAAGCGTCCCCAAAGACAAACAAAACCCGTATCCGGATGCACGTTGGGGTGGAATACTGTGCGCGTTAAATAAGCCTCGATCGGCATGGCAGGAAAGAAGCGTGCGAAAGAGATCCTGACTTGGTGCACCGAGCAATGCTGAATCTCGCCGTTGGCGAGCGTCACAGCAGTCGTTTCCCGCAACAGCAAAACAAAATCAGATGGACGCCGTTCCTGGATCTCTAGCAAACAAGGATTCGCCTCAGCCATGCGCTTGAGTAATTCCCACTCATTTTCGATTCGCTGTTCGCGCAGATCCATGCTCACTCGGAAACTGCTAACCGTTGGTAGCGATGGTGGAAATTCTCAGCACATCGTTGGGGCGTACGCCCTGGTCAGGCAGCGGCGTGATGAAGTCCAGGGACGTACCGTTCCACACTACTTGAGGATCGCCGTCTCCATGCAGCATGTCGCCGCGCTCCCGCAGTTCGAACAGAATCTCGTCCAGAACATCCTGCAGAGGTTCGTTATCATCGATGTCTACGTTGTACTTGGTCTCACCGCTGACCGTGTCAAAGTACATTTGGTATTTCGGCATAGGAAACTCAAATCCGCGATTTATTGCGTCAGCATATAGGGACGCAGCTTTTCCGGCAAGTCAGGAATCGTCCAGTGGCAGCGGCTGCATTGGCCGTTGGCCTGGTCCCAGCAATCCCGGCACTGGGGACGGCCGCAATGTCCACAGCAGCGCAGATCGGCTTTATCTGGAGTTGCCATGCACATCTGGCAGCGACCCTGGTTCACGCGCGCTCCCAGTTGGCGGTCCCACCAACGCGGCTCGGGCGGCAGAATGGCAACATGATTCTGTTCGCAAAGCCGGCAGCGCAAATGGGTGGAATCCCAGCAGGCGTCTGCACACACTTCAAGGGTGCAGCGAGGGCATTCAAACGCCAGTGCTGACGATCCCAGCCGTTGATCACAGAGAGCGCATCTCCTCCGGCTCTGGGTCTGGTAAACCAGCCATGAACAACTTACCGCCCCGGCGGCAGCGGCAGCCCACCAATCAAGCGGATCAGTAATGATGCCACCGATGAAAGCGATCAATGTTGCTGCAAGGCTGGCCACAACCGGAAGAAAGTACTGCAGCCAAGGGAACGGAAAGTCCAGCTCAAAGAATACCGTCAGCAGCAGAAAAATAACGGCCGTGAGTGCGCCACCGACGATCGCCCAAGCCAGGCCGCCCAGTATGCTGACAAATTGAACGAAGAAGCAGACTGAGAAACAAGCAACAGTAGTGAAAGCTCTGCGCACGATTATGTCTGCTCCTTTGCGCCGCCGGGACGCACAGTATAAAGGTGTCGCTGGGGCAATCCAAGCTCAATGAGAGGATTGCTGGCCCAGTGCGAGCCACGTTCCAGCCTGTGGATGTTTTCCTTTTCCAGAATGTGGCGGCTCTGGCAATGTGGGCACTTGCCATAGCGGCGAAGCCATGCGACACGGCGTCTGGGGCTCCAGATGTGGCCGCAGTCAAGGCAACCTGCGGAAACACATATTGGCCAGTCCAGTTCCAGCACCTCCATCTCGACTGATTCGAGCAGTTCGCGCGCGCTGGCGCCATCATGGGGCGGGGCCGCCAGTGGTCGTGGTGTCGAACCATGCAGAGGGCAGTGACCGGACTGCGGGGTAGAGAAGCGCCGGGTTTCCAAACTTGAACCCAGCAGGATCTCTGTGGTCCACGAAAGATACTCTTTCGCTCCGGTCTGCAGGTCGAAGAGCGATCGGATGCCCATATTTACCTGCAAAGAAGCCGTGATAGCTGCCATGGTTGGCGTGCTCGGGATGGGCGGTATTTCTGGCGCTGCCCAGCAGGATTGCCCGGTGGCTTGCGCCAACGCAAGGATTTCCTGTCGGCGGCGGGGCGAGAGTTTGCAGCAAAAGCACGCCGAGCGCTGTCCGGCAAAAAGAGATACCCGGCCATGCCAGTAATCCGGCCCACCCAGCCCGGCGTCTGCGACGGGGAGATCAAGAGCAAGTGCGGCCCAGGCTGTCTCCACGCGCGCTATATCAGTATCGACGCAGCTCATGATCATTTGGCAGCCGGCCAGCTCTTCCAATCCGAAGTCGGCAATTTCACATTCGTGTGATTTCCAGCGCGTATCAGGAAAAGCACGCGCTAGTGCTTCGCACAAAGCCAGCGCCTTAGGCCGCCCGCAGTCCTCATCACGGAAAAAAACGGAACGCGAGAGGTTACTCCTTTCGACGTTGTCGGGATCCACTATTGCGACAGAGCCGGATCCTAAAAGGCCCAGGGCCTTGACAACCTCGTTTCCCAGAGCGCCTGCGCCTATCACAACGAAGTTTAAGTTCGAAAGCCGATCCTTGTTTAGCTGGGTATCCCTTGCACGGGCGAAGCGATCGTCACCGGCTTCGAGCGCGCTCAATTGCAGCGTTTTGTGTCCAGGCACGGCCGTCGAGCCAGTAGAAATACGCCGCGATCTGGAAGTGGTTTCCATTGACATGCTTAATACCTGAAGTTAGACTAGCGGCCTCTTTTATGAGCCTACGCCAGACGCTTTATTTTATGTCGCTTGTTGGCGGGATGTCAGGTTTGTTCGCCTGGGCGATTGTAAGGCTGGTGGAAGCGATCCTGACAACAGAAAGTGGGATTTGGGTCTCTGATCTGATCGCAACCGCCGTTCTAGGAGCCTTTATCGGCGGACTCACGGTGGCATTTTTCGATCATTACGCCGGAAATCGCGCCATGCCGCGATGGATTATTTCTGGGGCCTTCATTGGTCTTTGCGCCGGCCTGGCCGGGGGGCTGCTGCAAATCCCCATTACCAGAAGCCTGGCCGCTTCCTCCCCACTTCTTTCTCGCTTGATAACGTGGATGCTGGCGGGTTCGTTTATCGGGCTGGGACTGGGCTTGCGCTGGATCCACGTGAACAAAGCCCGGGTCGCGCACGCTTATGTGGGAGGCCTCCTGGGCGGCGCACTCGGAGGGCTGGTTTTTGCGAGTCTAGGCAGCAGGGTACCTGAGCTTTCCCACGCCATCAGCTTCATCCTGGTGGGGGTGGGAATCTGCTTTGGAGTGACGCTCGCTCCTATTTTGTTACGTGACGGCCTTCTGCAATTTGTGAGCAGCGGGGATGCCCGGGCGCAGATGAAGTTTGGCAAAGCCAGAAAAGAATGGGAACTGCAACAGGGAGATTCCTATACCATTGGCAGCCGCAGCCAGGACCAAAGCCAGACCCGTTACCGCCCGGAAATCGAGATCTTTATTCCGGATTCTGCCATTGCACCTTGCCATGCCATCCTGTTTGGCAAAGAAGGAAGATTTTACCTTGCGCGCCACCCTGATACGGGAGGCCAGCCAGGACTCGCCAAATATGTGGTGCGAGTGCGCGGCAAGTCGGTGGTCACATCACAGGAATTGTCGAATTCTGACGACATCCTTATCGGCCGAACGGCGTTAAAGTTTGTCACGCGTCGGTCAGACGCCTGAGAGTAAGTTCTCTATGATTTCAAACCCGGTCTTTTCGCAGTTGATTGTCATCCCCACCCTGTTGCTCCTGGGGCTTGGCAGCCTGAGTGCGCAGCAACCACACCTCAATTTTGCCGATCCGGTTAAGATGCTGGACTGTACGCCTCAATCGTCAGTTCCATGCTTCTCCACGAGCTTTAACATCCTTGATGAGCACGATCAACTAGTCGGAGTCGATTTGGGAGGTAATCTCTTGTCCCGGCTGAAGATCACCGTTGACAACGAGGATGCCAAGGTATTTTATGCGGCAGCAGGAGCCACGCAGGCCAGACATGGACGTATCACTATGATTCTGGTGGACATAAGTGGCAGCATGGCGAGAAGATTGCCGACCCAGGAAACACGATTTCAGGCCGCCCGCTCCGCTCTGGCACAGTTTCTTTATGATTTCCGCGACGGCGTGGATCAGGTGGCAATTGTCCCGTTCGAAAGCCACAACGTAGCCAGCACAATCCAATCAGCTACTTTCGCCCAAACCCGTGAGCAGGCGAATGAGCAAGCTCAAGCCTTGCCGGCTCCACGTGCTCAAAACAACACTGCCTTGTTCTCAGCTGTTTCGACTGGGCTCGAAGTGCTAAAAGCGCGCAGGCAAATGAAGGCCAATGACGTTGATACGTTATTGATAGTCATGACCGATGGCACCAATGACGTGCGGCCTGGTGACGACCCCGGTTTACTGGCAGGAACGGGTGGCCTAGGGCAGGCTCGTAACGATGTGGTTCAGTCCCGGATCGAAGTGATTGCCATTGGGTTCGGCGACCCGGCAGAAATTGATCAGCACGCTCTGGCAGAGATCAGCACACGACGGCCCTATATGGCGGCGGATGCCGATGGGCTAAACAAAGCCTTTAATATGACTCGAAAGCTGCTCACCGACCGGATTCAGGTCGCCTTCCTTACTTCCTGGACCAATGCCGCGTCACTAGCGGGAAAGACCCTGAATCTTAAAGCAACTTTAGATTTGCCCGATGGTCGAACGCTCACGAGCAACGAAGGCAGGTTTGACACCCCTCAGTTGGGTCCGCCGGTGCCTTCAGGCAAAGCTGGACCGGAATTGCTTAGAGGACTTAGTCTGATGGGTACCGCCCCCATGGAGACGGGTTGGCTTGAGCTATTAAGGCCTATTTTTGTGTTTTTAGGGCTCGGGGTCATTCTTTTGATTGCCTGGTTCTGGGTACCCCGCCTCATTTGGCCAGGCCAATATATGGGCAGCATTTCGCTTCCTAAGTCCTCCATGAAGTGGTCGGGAGTAACCCAGATTCGCCGCTCCCCGCCCGGTGCAGGCGGGCCTGGAGCGGGTCGGGGATTGCCTTCAAGAAACGCCCCTGCCGGGTTCGAACAAGGCGGTCGGACGCCAAGCCAACGCACTCCTAGAGACGCAACCATAGTCCAGCCCATGGGAGACGCAACGCGAATAAGGCTGGATAAAGACCAAAAATAGTTTTGCAGCTTGGACAGAGTGAGATATTGTAGGAACCACATTTTAGGGAGTACCAGGAAATGCCACTAGTAAAGGTTATAAGGAAGGGCATAACTCCAGCTATCCGCAAGGTTCCCACGTCGACCTGCGCGGCTGTGATGCCCATGACACTGGATCGGGTTGACACGGAAGCGGCCACAGAAAACGAAGAACTGACCAAGGTTGAAGATGTCAATGATGCGTTTTCCAAGTTTCAGCCGAAGTTGAATTTCACCGGAAATGCCGGCAAAGAAGAAACTGAGTTCAAAGCGGAATTTCGCTTCAAGAACATCAAAGATTTTGATCCGGAGAATCTTCAGAAGAAGCAGGAAGTTCGAGGCGAAGACGGCCAGGTTACATACCTGCGAAATGATGTCGCCGACCTGAAAAAGAACATCGACCTGCTTTATCGTCTGAAAGATCGTTGGAAGCTGCCCACAGTCCGGCGCGCGTGGGCCAATGAAGCGCAACGAAAAGAGATCATTGGGGGGCTGGGGCAACTGCGAACCGAACTTGAAAAAGTCGTTCGCAAGGGAGGTGCGTGATGGCACAGGATACTGCTACCAAAACCCGCACCACCCACGAAATCCTGGGCTCTGGACCGGCACGCAATCTAGTGCACGATATCTTTGCCGATCTGCATCCTGCATTGATCGATGAGACTCGCGATCTCTCCAGCATTTTCACAGCGCAGTCGGCCAATGAATTCCTGTCGCAGCTGATGAATTTCGAAAAGCTGCTTTCCGTGGACGATTCCTATGAAGCCACGGTTAAGAAATTGCAAACTCAAATTGATGAAGCTGAAAGCATCCGTGACAGCCTTCTGGCTCAGGTCTTTGAACAGATCCGGCCGATCGAGAAGAGTTATCGCGAACTGATGCTGTTCTTTGAGAACAGCAAGGTTCCAGATGGGAAAGTGCGCAAGCCAGTCGAACTCTATGTGCTGAATGCCGATCCTAAAGCGATGAAGGATGTGTTCGGCATGAACATAGCGGCCATCGAGAACTTCGTCAGAAGAAGAAATGACAACTTCAATTTTCGCGACGATATATGCAACCTGGTAGTCCCTGGACACCTGCCCCAGCAGGTCCGCGAAAAGCTTGAAGACGTCGCCAATGCCTGGGGAATGCTGCTAATCGGCGATCTTGATGACGAACGGTCATTCAAGAACGTCGAGCGGAATTTCGCTCCCGGCGGAAAATATGAATTCCTGAAGCGTCCCGAAGACCGTGCCGCCGCCGATGTCTGTCTAATGGGATATCTGCAACTGCGTCCGTCGCATTGGTTTGAGAAAGAGGGAGAGGCTGCCGACGGGATTTATGGACCGGCCTCCATGGTGTTTGCCGGAGCGGTGGCCCGGGCGGACGATTCACAAGGAATTGCCCAGGGTCCGGTTGGTTCGCGCTTTGGGCAGATTTCAGGCGTCGAAAAATGCCGCATCGAGCCGCTGATTGGTGAGATGGAGCATTTGAGCATGGAGCGCCAATTGATCCCTATCATTCGTGACGCCGACAACCACCTTTGTTTCTTTGGCTGCCGCACGCAGGCCGACGATCCGTACGGCGTGCTGAAGTTCTTTACGTCATACCGAATCCTGCGTTATCTAGAGCGTTGCTGCCGTCATTACCTGTTGCAGGTAGCCGGCCAGGTTTTGACAAGGGACTTCATGGATCAGCAGATCGAAATGCCATTGAAACGCCTGCTGGACGAGCAGGTGGAGCAAGGAACAATTCTGAATTACGACCTTTTCGTGGACAAAGATTCTAATAAGCGGATGCAGGGGATTTGCGATATCACTCTCAATGTAATGCCCACCGGTCCGGCGGAGACTTTCGTTTTAAAGATTGACGTGCCCGAATTCAAGAAAGCCAGTACTGAAGCAGCAGGTTAGAACAGGCCCGGCCTCGGAGGAGGCAAGCCATGGACATCAAACTTCCTGTTCCGGGTTCAGCGGCACGTTCCGCCGAACAGGAACCTCGCACTCCTAATACGAAGGTTGAGTCCGGCTCGGCGGCCAGGATGGCGGAACAGAACGTCGAAAGCACGGCGGTTCCGAGACAGTCTTTTCGCGGGACGATGAGCATTCGCACTAGTGTGGCCACCGGGGCCAAGTTCGAATTCGCCCGCACCCATGATGGCCCAGGAGAAGCGCTTCCCGAGGGGTATAAGCCCCCGCTCGTCGAGCCTGTTGCGAAACAAGGTACTCCTGATGCGGCCGCACATCGGGATTTTGGCAGTCCCGCAAGCATGGAAACGGAAGCCACCAGAGATCATCAGGTCCCGTCTCGCGGATCTTGGGCGGGGCGGGTACGGAAACTCTTTGGCCGCTAGCGGCCGGAATTTTGGGAAACGAACTTCACTCCAGACTCACTTAATAAAGGAAGGAGTTTGCTTTTATGGCCTCGCCTTATAGATGCACAGTGACGATTGACGGCACCAAGTTTGGGGCGGTCACCAGCAGTGTCAAGTTTTCTACAGAAAAGGACCGCAGCGGAACCCCGCAGATGGGGAGCCTGGGTACATCGATTCGGGTTTGGGTCGACTTTCATGATGACCAGAACATGCCGTTTTCTGCGATAAAGAAGTTTTTCGACATGGCCAACGTAGTCACCATGGACAAGATCAAGCCCATGAAGATCGAGTTCTGGAAGGATGATTCCCGGCAGGACGCGCTATGTACCTACAGCTTCAATGGCTGGATTCGGCGTTTTGAGACCACTAATCCCATTGACTTTGCTGGCGATGACGACGATGGTGCGGGCCAATTTAAGGGCCTTGCTCCCCAACTGAATCACCTCATGGTTCTGGATCTTGAGCCTGCTATGAACCAGAAGAATTACAAAGAAATTAAGATGAGCAATTAGGACTTACGGGAAGGAGACAATATGCCAGCAACACCTTATCGGAGCACTTGCACAATCGACGGCGAAAAGTTTGATTGCGTTTCCATTTCGGTGGCGTTCGCGACGGAAAAAGATCGGGCCGGCATGCCTCAGATGGGCAGCCTGAAAACCAGCATTCGCTGCCTGGTTGACTTCCATGACGACAAAAACCTGCCCTACAGCGCGCTCAGCAAGTTGTTTGATCTGGCCAACGTAGTAACGCGCGACAAAGTGAAAGACGTGAAAGTAGAGTTCTGGAAGGATGAAAACCATCAGGACGCGCTTTGCAGCTACAACTTCAAAGGATGGATTAGCAATTTTCAGACCTGTAATCCAGTGTCTGGCAACGGCCAGAGCGCGCTGAATCACATGCTGGTGCTCACGCTTGAACCAGCGCTGAATCAGCAGAATTTCAAGGAAATTAAGATCAGCAATTAGTGCCTCATGTCGTTTATCGCATTCCCATTACGATTTCAAAACGCGTTTCTTCTACGCACGGGTGAAGTTGAATCAGTCGTTGCACTCATTCGGCTAATGGCAGCTACGCCTGCGGGCTCTTGGGGAGGTTGTTCCTTGTTCGGCGTTCGTGACATTTTTGAAGGTGCCCGCACCCAGCCCGATGCCGCCAGGATTGCCACCGAACAGATGAATCGTGCTCTCGAGGATCTGGAGATTAAGTCCTATCGAGTGGAAGCCATCACCAAAGAACCAGCCGCCGAGCGTGACGTAGATTCCTACGTCGTGACTATCGTTTCGACAACAGATGCCTCTAAGAGCTACTCGATTGCGTTGAATTCCTGACTCATTTATCCCTATGTCCTATTCAAGCAATTCAGCGATCGAGATTGACCGGAAGCTGCGGGAGGATTTCCGAAGACGGCTCAAAGACTTCGGAATTCTGGCCGAAAGCACCGATCCCGTGCTTGCCGTGCTTTTCCGGACCTTTGCGCACGAGATTGAAAAACTTTACGTCGAGACCGATCGGATCCGCATGGCGCTTCTCGACGAATTTCTCGCGAATCTTAGAATGCAACCGCGGATGGCTCATCCTGCGCAATCGGTGATTCGTTTTTTTCCGGACGGCAAGTCTCCTGTGGTCACCGTTCCTGGCGGCACCGAACTGAACGCCCTGGCCACGACCGGCGAACGCCTGAACTTCACCACGGACGTATCTGTTCAGGTCTCCAATGCCCGCATTGCGCTCGCAGCCACCTACCAGGATGAAAACATCCAGCTTCTCCCCGGGGTGGAGATGCCGGAAGCACTGCAGTCTACCCGGCCTTCACTCGATCCTGTGCGGGCACGATTAGGGCCACACCCGGCAATCTATCTGGCGATTGAGGGACTGCCCGATGGTCATCTGAGCTTTCACAGTGTTTTCTTCGAACTCGATCCGGATTCTTTCAAGATCCAGCGCGCTCTTGAGTCAGAAACGTGGTGCATTGCTGATTTGGAGGGGGCACTCTCTTCCAAGGGATTGCTTTTCCCCCGCCGCGGGAATGGAGGTGTGCGCCAGCTTGACTGGCTGGTACGCCCTGTCGATGCGCTGGAAGAAAGCCTTCCTCAGGAAGTTCCGGAACTGACCAACGGATTCTATGCTGGACGTACGTTCGTTTTCCCTCATGTGCCCCAGCCCAGACGGTTCAGCTGTGGGTCTCCGAAAGCGATGGGCGAAGCGCTGGTGCGGATTTTTGGACGTGAATCGCAACGTATTTTTTCTACGCCGCGCGTTTGGCTCCGGATTTCCCTGCCTCACGACATGCCGTCTTTACATACTGGGTTGGGTTCAATCAGCTTGCACGCGGTGTCAGCCTCCAACGTGGAGTGCTTTAACCAGACGATTCAATTTGCAAGTCACGGAACATCCATTCCCATCAGTCGGGAAGCCGGCACCAGAAAGTACCTGGTCGCGCCATTGTCCGTTTCGGGCGAGTCGGAATCAATGTATCTTCCCGAATTGCAGCCCTCGGGTGATCGTTGCATCGGTCGCTATGCCATTCGTAACGGCCGCATCGAATTTCGTCCGGCCCTGAGTCCTGATGGGAAACCCGAAACATATGCCAATGTTCGAGTGTGGTTGACGGACGGTGCGGTCGGGAATGGCGTGGGCCCCGGGCAAATCACGAGCTTTGCCAAAGGTGGACCGTTTGAGACACTGCGGATCGCGAATCCAGTTGCGGCAGCCGGCGGTACCGATGACGAAGGTTATTCCGACGCTCGTGCCAGGATCGCTGAGACGCTTCTTTCTCGCGACCGCGTTGTCACGGAAATGGACTTGATCACCTCGGTCCGGGCTTATGACCGGCGGATTGTCGAGGCCGAAGTCAGCTCTCGTCTCGTCCGCACTCCGCATGGCCTTAGGCGGGTACAGCAGGTGACAGCGAAGCTTGACCGTGACGGTTTTACCGATGCCTCGGTTGAAGTTGAACTGCTCAAGAACGGATTGCAACATCATCTTGAAACTCGACTCTTGCATGGAACTGGGTTACGCCTGGGAGTTACGTGGAAATGAATGGCGGCGGCCAATGACGGAAGCAGTGCACAGGTCGGAACCCCAACCCGTGATGCCGGATTTTTCCCGCAGCTCATATGGCTTTCACCATACAGTGGATTCTGCCTTGGAAGTGCTCTACATGCTAGGCATCCCCTTACCAAGGGTGACTCTTCGGATGGCTGGCCGAGGCCTGCCCTCGCGATTCATCGCAGAACAAGAGCCAACTGCGGGAACACCGATTTCCGGCGAGACCCAAATCACTTTGGCCGTTTCCGGGCTTGGTTTTTGCCAGAACCTTCCCGTTGCGATGTGGGACAGCGGAGGAGACCAGGAACCCAGAACTAAAGAAGTGTTTGAACTGCTGGACGATCCGTTGCAAAAAGCAAGTCACTGGATCTGCGATGGCGCCCGGCTCCTCGGTGTCTCGCCGGAGAATCCCACGGCTTGCGCTCTCTGGATATCGCTTTTTGGCTTAAATCCTGAAGATTGGCATGATGCCGGCCTGTATCCATTGGCCCTGCTGCTGCCCAGCATGCAGGAAATTGCAGGTACTGAACGCGGGATCCGCCTGGTGTTGGATTTGTTGCTGCGGCTTCCCCTGCGCGAAGTCCGTTTTTACCGCAATTTTAACTCCATGGACGATGGAGAGCTCTCGCGCCTGGCCAGGCAATCAAGCCGTTTGGGCATCGATTGCGTGCTCGGCAAGAGCTTTGAAGATGCTGATGCGGCAGAGTTGGTAGTCGGCCCAGTAGGCCTGCGAACCTACTACGAGTTTTGTCAGACAGGAATGCGTGAGTTGTTGAATCGGACGCTTCGTTTGGTGTTACCCTGCTACTCACATTATTCCCTGTTTTGGGTAGTTGATGGTGAAGACCGCGCACCCCGGCTGGTAACGGAGAACATGGGCCTGCGCCTCGGTATCAACAGCTATTTGCGCAGACAAGCTTCTCTTGCCGGCTCGGATCAGAGCGTCCTGGCCAGGCGGTAGGTGCATATTATGGATGAAGTCAAGTTAACTTCGGTCAACTGGGAACACGGAATGCTGCTCACGCCGGACCATTTCCTGCGGCAGGAGCAGTACGTGGACTCGCTGGTGCTCTGGCTTTTGCGCTATTCCAGCGTTGCCTATGGGCTGGTGGGCGGGGGTCCACGGCTGGCTGAGAGCGAGCGTGGTGCCGTGCGTCATGACCCTATTGTTGCCCTTGACGAGGCCCCTGACAGCATCGGAATCTCCGTGACTCAGGCGCGCGGGATTACGCCGGGCGGACGCATTATCGAAATTCAGCCTGATTGTCCTGTCAGCATCCGATTCTCCAAGGCCGACTTGACGGGTGTGGCGGAAAGCAATGTTTACATTGTTTGCGATTCCATCCCGAAAGAAGTGGTTGACGGCCAGCCCGATGAATTCAATCCGCAAATGAGGACCGAGCGCCGTCCCGCCTATCGAATTGCCTTGCAACTGGAAGCCCGGGAAGCGGCGAACAGCATTTCCATCGCCCGCATACGCCGCCCGCAGTATGGTACAGGCTATGAAAAAGATCCGGCGTACATCCCGCCCTGTACCACAATGGTCAGCTACAGCGAACTAATGGCGTCATGGCGGAAGATGGTTGAATCGGTTACTACCCTTGCCGACCGCTATTCTGACCTGTATCGTGCCATGCGCGAGTTCCTTGTGCTTTTCGAAGAACGCGGCATTGAAACCCAGGTCGATACAGATGCCGCGGCGTTTGTCGAGCGCATGGTTGTAGCCCTTCAAAGCACGATTTATGAGGTACTCGATCCTGTTCAGCCACCAGCACGCTTTTTTGGCTACCTGAAACGATTCTTCCACAATGCTGCGGTTTATCTGGAGTTAACCCCTGGCGTCCAGCAGTATTACGACACGCTCAAGGAAACGGGTGAAACAGAATTCATCAGCCTGATTGAACAGCAAAAGATGGCTCTTCACGCCAGCCGCTCTCTGCAGGTGAATGAAAACCTTGCGGTGGAGGTGCGTGCCGCAATGCAGGCACTGTATACGTTGGCCCATCTGGAAAGGGCATTGGAGGGGAAATACATTGACTTCCGAGTCAGCACTGTTCTGGAAGGAATGAATTTCATCTTCGACCGCGGGGGCAAGGTGCTGTATAAGCTGGCGGCGAAGCCGTCGCGCGTACAGGGTTTCGGCGATGAGCTGGCAATTCATTTCTCGAACCTGCGCCTCGAGGGCCGGGACAAGTACCGGCTCATCCTGGTGGGTGAGCAGAACGCGAATTTTGAAAAAGGGTCGCGTATTAACGCTGAGGTGCGGCTCAATGAGGGAAGCGGCTTCCGCCGTGCGGCTATCAACCTGGTTGCCGAGTGCAAACTGAGCGAGCAACACAATTTTGAATGCGACTTTGAAGCGCCTGATGTTCCCACCATTAATGACGCGCGCGTGACTCTGCAGGCGCATCATCCCATTCGCACGGCGTTGCTCTACACGCGTCATCGCTTTTACGGAAGCGCGGCCCAGGCAGCAGCATCCTCGGCCCGACCGGGAGTGCCCGGCGACCCTCTTTCTCAGCAATCGCGCCTGTCGCCCGGAGCCGATCTTCATAGTCCGCGAGGAGAGCAGGAGCGCCCGCTTCGTCGTGACCAGGAGGGATTTGAACCTAACCGGAGACCCGATCCTGCCCCAGCCCGCGGCGCAGATAGGCTTGACAGCGATCCGCGTGATACACCTCGACCAGGGTACGGTCCCGCCGACAATCGGGCTGCACCTTGGGACAAAGGAGTTCGCGAAGAGCAGCCGCGCGATTCCGGTAGAGGAGATCCTCCGCCGCCTCCTCCGCGTCGGCGCCGGTTGGAATAACAGGCAAGAAATGGTTGGGGTTTGAGGTACGAAGTGAGGACAAGTGGCCATTGACTTAAATAGGCTATCGGAGGAGCTGGAGGATGCTTTGGAGCAGGCTCGCCTGCTCGCCGAGCAGCGCCAGCAAGCGCAAATTACTCCTGCTCATCTGCTTTATGTACTGCTCGATAAAGGGAGTGCCTTGTCGGCAACACTGGAGCGCGCTGGTGTGGCCAGCGCTGCACTACTCGATAGCTTTGCCACGCGCCTTAATGATCGCAAAGCGCCGAAGCTCGAGCCGGGAAAACGTCCGGTCGCTTCACCGGCTTTGCGGCAACTGATTGAGCAGTCATTCAAGAAAATGGACGATCGTGGCGCGGAAACTGTTATTCCTGTTGACCTCGTAATGGCAGCGGTCGATTTTACTGAAGAAGACCTCAAATCTGAGCTGCGCGACGCGGGTGTTACCCAGAAGGCGGTTGCGAAAGCCATTGAGACCCAGGAATCCACAGTACAAACGCTGGGAGAGGAACCGTCCTCACGTACGCCGGGAAGCCCGGCGAGGCCGGGCAGTAAAGTGCTGGAGCGTTTTGGCCGCGATCTTACCGCTCTTGCAGCGGCCGGTGAGTTGATGCCGGTGATCGGCCGCGATGATGAAGTACGCCGCGTTATCCAGACTTTGTTGCGCAAGAGCAAGAACAATCCGGTCCTGGTAGGCGATCCCGGAACGGGTAAGACCGCAATCGCCGAAGGGCTGGCGCTGCGCATTGCTGCCGGAGACGTTCCTGAGAGCCTGAAGAAGTGCCGCGTGATCGCGCTGGATCTTACCTCAATGGTTGCTGGAGCCAAATATCGCGGCGAGTTCGAGGAACGAATCAAATCGGTGGTCGATGAAGTGCGCGCTCGCAAGGGGGAAATTATCCTTTTCCTGGACGAGCTTCACACGCTGGTTGGAGCGGGCGGTACTGAGGGTGGTATGGATGCCGCCAATATCTTGAAGCCTGCTTTGGCCCGCGGCGAACTCCGCTGCGTAGGCGCAACCACATATGACGAATATCGCGAGCGCATTGAAAAAGATGGCGCACTCGCGCGCCGCTTTGATGTGGTGCAGGTCAAAGAACCCAATGATGAGGTGATGATGGTGATTTTGCGTGGCCTGCGCGCTCGTTATGAGGCATACCACGGCGTCCGCCTAGCCGACGAAGCCTTGCAGGCATCGGTCAAACTGACGAGGCGTTACCTGCGCAATCGGTTCCTTCCCGACAAGGCAATTGACGTGATTGACGAGGCTGCGGCAAGGATTCGCATGCAGAAGGAATCCAAGCCCATTGAGATTGACCAGCAGGAACGCCTATTGTTGCGTAAGGAAGCGGAGCTTGAGTCCCTGCGCTCAACATCTACATCCGCTCAAAACAAGAAAGTAGCGGTGGCACTGGAAGCCGAGATTGCGGAACTGAAGCCAAAAGTGTCTTCCCTGGTGGAGCGCTGGCAACAGCACAAAGGGCTCAGTGACAACCTGCAGAAAACGAAGCAGGCCATCGAGGAACAAAGCGCAGCTTTGCAGGCGGCCGAATCGGGCGGCGACGTAGCCAAAGCGGCTGAAATCCGTTACGGCAGCCTTAAATATCTGGAAGAGCAGCGCAACGAGCTGGAGGGAAAACTGCAACACCCGAGCATGGGACCGGTGGCGCCTGACATAGTTTTGCCGGAGCATATTGCCGAAGCGATTGCGGAACGTTCGGGCATTCCAACTAACCGGATGCTCGAAAGCGAACGTGATCGCCTGCTGAAGATGGAAGAGCGGATTGGCGAGCGTGTTTTTGGGCAGGATGAAGCCGTGCACGCCGTCGCCGAAGCGGCGCGGCGTATGCGTGCTGATCTGCAGCCGGGCAGGAAGCCAAATTCGTTTCTTTTTGTCGGTCCCACCGGCGTTGGGAAGACCGAACTAGCCAAGGCCCTGGCAGAGGCTCTCTTTGATGATGAAAGCGCCCTCATCCGGGTTGACATGGGTGAATATAAGGACAAAGGTTCGGTTTCGGGGCTCATCGGCTCCCGGCCTGGACTTGTAGGCTCGGACGAAGGCGGCTTTCTTACAGAGCAGGTACGCCGGTCGCCGTACTCGGTGGTGTTGTTTGACGAAGTGGAAAAAGGCCACCCGGAAATCCTCGATCTGCTGCTGGCGGTGCTTGATGAAGGGCGGCTCACCGACGCCAAAGGACGTTTTTGCGACTTCTCAAACACCATCCTGCTTTTTACCTCGAACCTTGGCGTTCGTGAGGCCATGGAGACGACAGAAGACTTGGAGCAGCGCAAAGGAATCATCCTGAAAGTAGTAAAGGCGAGTTTGCGACCGGAGCTTTATAACCGCATTGGCCAAGTCATTGCGTTCAATGCTCTCACCGATGCGGAATTGCAGCGAATAGTTATGGCGCAAATCAATGCTCTGGTGAAGAAATTGCGTGACGAAAGAGAGATAGAGCTCACAATTTCCAAAGAGGCGCTGGCCTATCTGGCCAAAGAATCCTACGATCCCGCGTATGGAGCGCGGCCGGTACACCGCACCTTGCAGCAAATCGTTTTGGCCCCGTTGGCTACGGCCATCCTGTCTGGCGATGTTGTGCCCGGCCAGGTTCTGGCCATCGATTATGTTGAGAATGAGGGACTCACATTTACTGTGGAAGGAGCTGACGCGGCGGCAGCCGCAAGCTAAGTTATCACTGGATTGAATCGTTCTATGCGACGCACGTTTGTTCTTATCTTTGTGATCTTCCTCGTCGGCGGGGCGCTCACAGCCGCAAAAGAAGCGGCTTTGCAATCTGCCGAAGCGGCGGAAGGATGGATCCTACTCTTTGATGGTGAATCCACCTTTGGGCTCTTGCAGGATGGTTCCTCTTTTCGGGTAAGCGATGGAGTGCTGACAGCCGATGGCACCAGCCCCGCGTACATCCGCACGACCAGTCCTTTTTCCGATTTTCTGTTGAAGTTCGATTTTCGGGCGTCCAGTGTCGGGGTGGACGCGGCGATCTTCATTCGCACCGCCAACGACGCAGTGCCGACAGAGAACGGATACCAGATTAGATTGGGCGACAGTGACTCGAACTGGCCTGCTGGCAGTATCGTGCTCCGTAAATCTGCGAGTGGGCCGCATCTGACGGCTAGCCAATGGCACACGCTGGAAATCAGCGCCCTGGGTGACCATATCACCGTCACGGTAGATCACCAGAAGGTGACCGATGTAAAGGATCCGTCAGCGCGAGCGGGGTTTATGGGATTCAAGGTCGCAAAGGGTGGCCGATTGGAATTCCGTGACATCAAGCTGAAGCCTGCGACAACCACGTCATTGTTCAACGGAAGCGACTTGAATGGCTGGAAAACAGGAACGGAGCAGACGCCTCCAGCGAAGCCTGGCAAGATTAAGAAGATGCTTCACATGGGTGGCAACGCCAAGCCAAAGGAAGCAGATTGGTCGGTGCGGGACCACGCTATTCACGGGGAAAAGGGCCCGGGACAGCTAAATTCCGGGGCAATGTATGAAGATTACGTGCTGCAATTTGAAACACGTTCCTCTCCAGGCAAACCGCAGGGAGCCATCTACCTTCGCGGAGATGCCGACAAGATGTTTTCCGGCTACATGGTGCAGTTGGATGAAAATGCTCCAGGTGCAATCGGTCCCAACCTTGCCTCGCCGCGAAGAAAGGTGCGTTTGACAAATATTACCGTCACCACCGTTGCCGTCCATGGGCGCCATATCGCGGTATGGGTAAATGGGATCCCGGTGACAGAGTTTTCCGACACACGACCAGAGGGCAGTCCTACCGAGAAAAACGCAAAGACTGGGGCAGGCATTATCGCTCTGCCTCTTCAGTCCTCCAGCGCGACCGCTAACTATAGTCAGATCAAGTTGAGTCTCCTGTCCAAGACATTGGGTGGCGTGATCGGAAAAGCCGCGCCTCCCGCACCTGCGCCGGTAGCTGCCGCCACTCCTGTGGCTCCGGTTACTCCACAGCAACAGGCGGAAAACACGAAAAGAGTGGGGAAGCTGATGGCAGAAGCCACCATTGCTTCGGATCCCGCAGAAAAGGTCAGAATCTACCGGCAAGTACTGGAGTTAGATCCCTCCAACGGGGCGGCCGCGACTTTGTTGAACACGGCTCAGGATAAGTTGGATAAGCAACAGGAGGAGGCTCAGCAGAAGGCAGCAGAGCGCAACAAAGAACAAACCGAGGGCGCCAAAAGCGACGCAATCAAACGCGAGGCGCTCGCTAAGGCGCAGGACGCTTTTTACAATCGAGACCTGTCTACCGCGAACAGCCAACTCGCGATTGCCGAACGCATAGCGCCAGAGGATCCCCAGATAAAAGCCCTGCGTCAACAAATCGACACTCTACGCGCGCAAGCCACCAGGGTGCGCTATTTCTGGATCGGCGGCGCGGCCCTGGGACTGGGGGGCCTGGGTGCTTTGACATTCTTGAAAGTGCGAAAAAAGGATGGGTACCTGCAGATTGTTTCCGGTTTGGACAATGGGCGGAAGTACAACCTTGATCGCGATGTGATGCGGATCGGCGCGATCGCGAAAGACGGTGCTACCAGCAATGACATCGTTGTACGCGACGTGGAACACATGATCTCACGCTTCCACTGTGAGATTCATAGCCAGGAAGGCAAGTTCTATCTCATTGATTGCAATAGTGCCAATGGAACGCGGATTGACAAGCAGCGTATTACGCCAGGCAAGCCGGTGCAGCTAAAGAACGGTACGCGAGTGGACCTGGGCGGGACTGTGGCATTTCGTTTTGGGTTGGAACGACGGCCCAAGAGCAACCAGTGACTAAGCCACTCAATTCTTTCTGAATTCTTCGAGCGCCTTTCCCCCACGTGCAAGAAAATCGTTTATCGCTTGCGCCGTCGCGTCGCGGCCGGGCTGGCTGGTCGAGCCACCAATCACCACTAATTCCCCTCCTGTTAGTTGCAGAATCAGGCGTTCCGTACCCCGTCCACGTTGGATTCCCGCATGCTCTAAGCGAGAGAGTGGATAAGAGTGCACTCGCCAAGTTATGCCGGCAAGACTCGACTCCACTTGAAATGTCTCTGTTGAAAAATCAAAGACTGCGATCGTGCTTCTCAAAGTTATTCCGACACCAACGAGCAGAATGAATAGAGCCCCAAGTAAAACTCCGCTTGTGCGCCTGTGTCCTGAAAGGAGTGATATAAGAAAAAAGACCAGCAAAGCCAGCAGCACCATTGAGAGAACAGCGATGGCGGCTGGGTAATAGGCCGGAGCCAGAACAGTCAGTCGTGATCCGGATTGTTCCGTGACGCGAATGGATGAGGAAGGCATTTTAGAAGGCAATGTCCCAGGAGCCATTCTTCAACTTGCCACCCAATGCATGCAGCACGGGAGCAAGTGGTTTGGACGATGAAATTAAGATTCCGTTGTCCTCAAAACTCTGTCGTATATAAACGGTCAACCCGTTGAACCAGCGAACTAAATTGTCTGAACTTGCATTTTGCATGGTCTTTGCTTCGATAAGGGGCACGTAAAACGGGAAGCAGGTATAGCTTTGATCGGTGATATTTTCCAGGAATACCGGTTTTACCTTCGGCAGATATTGTTCGCCGTCCTGAGTGATGATTTCCAAGACTGAACCAAACCGCAACATTGAGGATCGTGCTTCCTTGCGGCGATAGGGATCGGATGAAATCCGGAACACCTGAAACATCAAAGGGCGGAACTTCGTGCCCGGTACAAAGTTGTCCAGCTCTTCCTTTGTCCATTTCTGCGGTGGTTCCCGGTCCACCCATACGCCCAGGCCGGTTTCCGGCATCCAGTGCCTGCCGTTGTCTGCGACAACTTTCCTACACTCCTTGCCGTGAAGTTGTTCCAATTGCAGGAACACTTCAGACGTCGCTGTGAACTGCCGTGCTGCCGCATCGCAGAAAGCGGAAAGCAAATATTCAACCTCAACCCGCTGTTCCTCTTGTAATGGGAAGCCTAAAACGGGCAGCATATAGGCTTCGCATGGCTCTTGGGTCGGTATAACGCGCAGGGTGATTGATCGCATCTGTTAACGCTCCGGATATGGCATACCATTCTGGTGCATACGATCGATGATCCCGACCAAAGCATTCTGGTGGTTTGCTTTGGAGCACAGCAGGATGCCTTTATCTTCTACGCTTTCGGTAACGTAGAAATCACATAGCTCGAAGAGCTTTTGGTGTTCTAATTCCGTATCCAGAAAGTCGCGGCTCCTTAACAGAGGCAAGATAAACGGTATGCCCTGCATTTGCGGAGATTTTGGGACGGAATCGGCATAGAGTTCAAGGCTTTGCTTCAAGAACTTGTCGGCGAGCGAACGCGCTTGCTGATTCACCTGATCGAGATCAAATTGTTGGAAGAGCGCGCGCAGTGACGGGTGCTCCTTTACCTTCGGAGGAATTGGCAATTTGGCTACGGTTGTATTCGGATCCCGGGGCATAAACATAATCGTTAACCCGCCAAAGCCGAGGAAAGATTGACGCTGTTGTTTCTCGTTCTTTCCGAGGAACCAGTAGCAAAAATCCCCGACATAGTCGGAGAACTTAAAAGGTTGCTTCCCTTCGATGAAGGGCTTGAAGTCTTCATTCGTGGGGATGGGTGGGAGAGGAACTCCCGGCCTACGCCCGAAACCCATGATCGGAATCAATTTCACTGCCTGATCCAGCACGGAGTCGGAAAGATCCGGATGAATTGTATTGAATTGCAAAAACACTTCTGACCTCAAACCGACCGTGGCCGTCAAATAATCAGAGACCTGATCGAGGAAAGCATTTACCCAGTGTCTCTGGACAATTGGCATGGGAAAACTGGCGACCGGAAGCCAGTACAAGAAGCACTCTTCAAGCCGTTCCGCCCGGCGTAAAGGCTGAAGAGCCAGAGCGCTCTCGTGACTCGAGGAAAGGCGCGCGCGTTGAGGTTCGATATTGGTCATAGGCTCTAGATGAGCGGGGTCGGATTCGGATCCACGCCAGCTGTTGCGACACAGGCTGTCGCCTTCGCCTCCAAGGCCCCCAACTTTGTCTGCAGGGCCTTTATGTCGCCCCGTAATCCTGTGATATCCGCCTGAGTTACGTCCACCTCAGCATTCAAAGCATGAGTCTGGAACTGGAATGCTACTGCATTCGCGTCCATTCCCGAGGCATAAAAATGGTTCCCTTTGATCTCACAATGCTCAGGGGCGAACTCAAAATGGAACCCTTCCACCTCGTGGGTCATTCCGTAAAGAGTGTACTGCCTGGTCCCGAAGTGAACTTTTCCGTCCTCGTCATCGACGAGTTCCAATTCGCCATGCACCCGCGTCATGGCCCCCAGCCTGGTTTCGTTTCGTGCATTCATATTCGTGACCAAGTGCGGTCCTATGATGTTTTGACTGCAGGTGCCGCAGATAACCTCCTTGTGGTCTCCGGTTACGGTGACGGTCTGGTCTCCGCCGACCAGATGCTTGTGGGAGTCAGTAATTTGGTCAAAATGTTTGCCAGTGGTCTGATGCCACCGATCTCCGCTCACAAGCTCACAGCTTGCACCGGTTGTGCCGGACAACGCCGAGGATGTCTTAATAGAACTCCATGAGAGCGATCCAGCTGCGGGGAGTTTCTTATCATCGCCGGTGTCGGATACTGCGCGTGTAGTTTTGCTTTTCCCGTCAAAAACAGCCATAACGTCCTCCAATGCGTTGTCAGGTGAATTCCCTGAATTATGAACCGACTTCACGAGAGAAGAATTTACTGTGAAAATGGATCCTCCCGTTGGGTGCGCTCAAACAGATGTCTCCGTCTGAATGCAGCGCCAGCATTGCGTCACCGGTTTCATCGCTATTCTCGATGAGAGACACCTTAAGATGTTTCGGGGTGGCCAGCACAATTGAGTTCTTACCGGGCTTGTCGACGATCGTGATGCGGTGGCCACTCTTGGTGACAATCCGTTTGACATCATTAGGGCCCACATCATCGCCCCAAAACTCTTCCCTTGGAGGTTTGTCTACCCCATTCCAGGCGGAGCCAAGCACGCGCCCACGCTCCGGATCTCCTTCTTCAAATGCCACCCAAACCTCGTCGCCGATTTCAGGAAGGAACATGAAGCCTCGATTGGCGCCGGCATGTGGCGCCATCATCGACATCCACTGAGTTTGGTTTGCTTCCTGCCAGTAGAATTGAACCTGAATGCGGCCAGACTTGTCGGGATCGTCATTGGATACGACTCGGGCCGGGACAACTCCAGGATAACGTTGGACTTGAGGTGCGTGGGGAACAGTCCATTTCTTGTATGGTGTACATTCGAATCGATTCAAATAGCCCGTAACCGTCCATTCGTGCATGACGCGTGTCACCCCATACACACCCTGGGCATCGAGCGCACCTTTAATTTTGAGTTCATTTCCTGGCGTGAGTTGGGGAGTACGGCTCTCTCCCGAACAAATCACGTTGCGGCTGAGAGAGCGGCGTGACTCCTTCTTCAACAGATCTTGGAATTCATTGATGGTGCCGGTCCGGGAACGCTGATAGATGTAATCTGGAGGCATCAAAGCGGTTGATTGGTTCTTCGCCGCATCTACCATCTTCTTTGCAGACTCATAAAAAGCTGGTTCGTCGCCCACCTTGCTGAAAACCTTGCTTTCCATCGCTTTGGGATCGTAGTGTGCCCCGTTGCAGGAAGGCTGCGCAAGCCTGCCAGAGATCCTGAATTGCAATAATCCATCCTCGCCTCGCCATTGCAACTCGATGGCTTTTTGAAACGCGGTCTGGATCTCAATGCCATTTTCGGTAGGACGCATCCATGCCTCAGCATCGTCTACCAGTCTCGTGATGAAACTGAAATCAGTTTCCTCCATCTGATGGTAACTTCTTGATTGCCCACCTGGCATGTTACCTTCAAGGTTTAACCCCGCGTCAGAAAGCAGCTTTTGAATAACATCTTTCGCGTTTTGTTGCTTGAAATATTCACGGCCTGGCGTAAGATCCAACAGATACGACTTGGAGACTCCTGTCAGGCGCGCCGTATAGCTTCCATCTATTTCATATTCCAGTTGGCTTTCCAAGATTATTCCGGTGAAAACCTGATTTTCCGCGCCTGCTGAGTCCTGCGCTGAGATTTCAATTGTTTTCCCCAGCACCTCTTCCGCAGGAAATCTCTGATCCCCAGTCTGGTGGAGTTGTACATGACACCACCAATGACTGTTCAATTCCTGCATCACGGTGACTTGCGGGTGAGTATATTGTCTCTGCTCTCCATCGATCTTGATTATCGCTGATGCCATATGAACCTCCCTGCGGTCCTGCTGCAAGCTACATGGATGACCCCTAAGGCTTTTTCAAATTGCTGAATTGTACCTCTAAGTGACGAAGAGTCAATGGAACTATCCCGCCAGTCCTCATTTACATTCCTATCCTTGATTACTCTTCGCCAATCAGATAAATTGTGTCTGTCTTCAACACCCTGCCGATGCCGATCTTCTTTCATAAAATTGCCCGAGGTGGCACACGCTTTCGTGACCAATGGGGGAGCGGCCAATTCGGTGCCTCACGCCCCGGCCATGTCCACAGCAGGCTCCACCAAGGGCTGGATATAACAGCAGAACCAGGAGAGCCCATCCGCTCGCCGATTGACGGCGTAATTACACGCGAAGCGTTCCCATATAAAGGCGACAACCGCTTTCGCGGGCTGCTAATCGAAGGCGTTAATGAGTGGAAGGGCATCGAGGTAAAAATCTTCTATGTCCAGGGAATGATTCAGGGTAGGGTCGATGCTGGCCAGATTATCGGAACGGCACAGGATCTTTCACTACGCTATCGGGGAATTACCAACCACGTACACATTGAGGTCCGTACTTCCGGGACACTCGTGAACCCCCTGGAATTCTTTGGAATGTGCTTTTAAGTATCCACCACCCCTCAAAAAAGATTCGTCATCATGGGCGCCGATGGCATTTAACCTCAGTGGGATTGAACCGTCACTGCAATCTCCCCTTTCAACCCGATCTTTCCCAGCGGAGCACTGGAATTCGGCCGTTCGAAGTCGTCGAGCTTGCCATTGCCGGCTTCGCTTACGCTAATGTGATGATTGGAAACATCAACCGTCAACTTGTAATCTTTCGGGTGTTTCGACAATTCTTTTGTCTGCTCTGATACCGGCTTCCCATCTTTGTAGGTCATGCGGCGGTAAGTATTGTCATCAATTGTACAGACGACCTTGTTGCTATCGTCGTGGTAATCGATGGTCCATTCAGCTTTCCTGGAGCTTTTGAACCAGTTTTTCTTCGATCTCTGTATGGTCACTTCGAATGTGCCTTGTTTGTGCTTCAGCCAGCCATATGCGTCTTTTTTGAATACCCACCAGTTTCCGTCTCGGGACCACTGCGATGGGTCTTCAACCGGCGGTTCGCCTTTGGCCTGCGGAGTTGGTGTTGCCGGGACAGGCGTTTCTGCCGCAAGGGCCTTGAGCGTCCGCTTTACTTCGGTGGGTGCGGTTCCGGCTTTCGCATCAAACTCTACTTCGTCGGAAGCATATCCCTGCGCCTCGATCCTGAGATGGTATCTTCCAGGCTTGACCCAAACAGTGTCAGTCCCACCAGCTTTCCGCGGTTGTGATGTGTGTTGTGGTTCGTCAAGCTGATAAGTCACTGTTGCCGAAGGGGGATTGATCTTGAATACCAGAGCACCCTGCGGCTGCTGGGTAAAACGGCTGGCGTCGATTGGTAAATTTTGACCGGGTTTGAGATTGATACGGATTGGAGTGGAATCTTCAAAGCGCGGCCGACGCAATGCTATTGTGTGTGCGCCCGCTGGCAAGGGAAGCAGGACTGTACCGGAGACTGGACGCGGAGGCTCGGCATCGATCAAGATCTCAGAATCAGGCAACATCGATTGCAGCATCAAATGTGCGGGCTGTTTCGCCACGATGGGTGGCGGAGGTTGCCTCCCCGCTTCGCTACGGGCCATGATTGAAATGATCACCGCGGGCTGATTGCTAGGCTCCAGGGTCAAGGTCTGGTTATTGCTCAACTTAAAAATAGGACCGGAAATCTTAGTATCAACGTCCAGTCCCTCAGCTGGTACCTGCACGAGATCCTGGCCGCTGATATTGCCTTTTAAGTCTGTTGAAGCAAAGACCTTGGCATGTGTGCCCAATATGCTGCCTGCTGCCACAGAATAGTTCTTGCCTTCGAACTTCCAGGCAATGTTTGCGGCTTTTCCTGGTTCCACGTTCAAAGACAGCTCAAAGATCTGCTTGCGGCCGCTGAAAACCTTTATCGACTGCTGCCCGGCTGCGATCTGGGCGACATCGAGAATGCCACCCTGTAGCTCAGCCGCGGGCTGGTCGCCAACGGAGACTATGACTCCCTGCACGTCCGAAAGGACCTGCAGATGGGGAAGCAGCGGACTCAATACGAACTGGATTGGTGCGGTCTGTTTTCCGGCTTCAGGCGTAACCTTTTGAATACTGCTTTGGTAGCCCTCACGGAGAGCTTCCAGAACATGCTCCTGACCGGGTGTCAACACGACTGGAGTTTCAGCCGGCTGCCCGTCAAGAAGGAACCTGACTCCCGGAACATTGGCCTGTAAATCCGTTCCTACCAGGACTGGCGGAGTCTGCTGTCGGCCCTTGATCAGCTTGTAGGCCCCCAATCCTGCGATCAGAAGTATCGGTACGGCGGCGACAATCATCCACTGCAGCCCAGATAATTGGGGAAATTTTGCCTTACCGAGGGCGACTCTGATTCGTTCCGATACTGCTGGGCGCGGAGGCGTCGACGGTTTTGGCACTGCCGGCCTGGGAATCTGTACGGACGAACGCTTGGCTTCTACTTGCAACGCCGGAGCTGCGCCGGCGCCTGCCGATTGAACAACCTGCTGCTGCGCAGGCTCGGCGCTTAGACGGCGGTTACGTTGCTGCGGGGTTTGCGCTCTACCTTGCGGTTTCTCCGGTGCTCTCTCGCGGGCGTGGCGATCCAGATTGTTCAGCAAGGTGTTTTCCAACTGGGAAAGACGCGATTCCCGTGGATGTTGCGCGAGTGCAGCGCGTACCTTGTTCAAGGCGCCTTCCAGATCGCCTGCAGCCTGCAGCCCACGCGCTTCCAGCACGCAGGAATCGACAAGAGCATGGCGTTCGCGATCCTGCACCTCAGAAAAAAGGCTACGTCCGACGGGATTGCTGCCATCCAGTTTGAGGGCTTCCTGCACCAGCGTCTGTGCTTCGCGCCAATCATCGTTCAGGCGAGCACGGGCGCGATCCAGTAACGCTCCCAGCAAGGATCCCCGAATAACACGATCGCGGCTGTCAAGTTCCGCCGCCTTGCGAAGGTGGTCGATTGCTTCTGTTGCGGCTCCAGTTGCCAACAAATTCTTGCCCTTGGAGAAATATTGCTGTGCTTCCAGCTTCTTCTCCGACCCTTGGGTAACAAGTTGTTCCATGCTTGCGAGCTCACGGTCTCCGGGAAATTCCGCTAGCGCGTCCCGAACCGCCGATTGAGCCTTCTCGTATTCTCCAGCTTCCAGATGTTGATCGATCTGGCGTACCCAGCGCGATTTTGATTCTTCGTGCAACTGTCCTTCGCGCTTCAATCGCAGGCGCTGGACCTCAGCATCGAGTCCCGGATACTGCGGATAAATGTTGCGTAGGATATCCCATTGTCCCACAGCTTCATTAAACTGGCCGTGCTGCTCGTACTGTTTGGCCCGGTTCACGATGGAATCGAGCAGATCACGACGGCCGCGCACCAACTTAAGAGCATCCTTGAAATAAGGTTCGTTAGGATACGACTCTACCGCCTCTTTCAGGATATTGATCTTGCGGTCGAGGTCCGCTTCGGTCTCTACGCGTCGGTCTACATCGGCGACTGCCGCCGAGCGCTCCTGGCGTTCCCTTTCTTCCACTTCAAGTTTCAACGCCTGGAACATGGGATCGGAAGGATTTTTACGCAGGAACTCGGTACACAATGCCAACGCCTTGCTGAAATTCTTATCTTCCAGGCAGCGGCGGGCCTCAGAGTAGCCGTTGCGAAACACTTCCCGTTCGGATCGAATCTGGTTATATAGGCTTTGATACTGCGCGTCTTTTTCCGGATTGGGTGTTCGTGTGGATTGCCGGGAAATAGAGAGCAGCCGTTCCAACTTGTCCAGCGCTGTACTTACTTCACCGCATTGGTAGCACTTGAGCGCAGATTGGTAAAGTTGTTCCTTCTCTTCACGGATCTTGTTGGCTTCTTTCTCTTGGCGGTCCACCTGATCAAGCAGACTGTGCGCTTTGGAATCGGAGGGGCTTATTCTAAGGATCTCTTCTAGCCCAAGCCGCGCCTGGCCAAACATCTGATTGTCAATATGCTGCTGCACCAGGCGATACCAGTTGTCAATCTGCTTCTCATTTCTCTGTCTTTCAATTTGCGTTTTCAACTGAAGGGCGTCGGCGTTCTGCGGATCGATTTCGAGAACTTCCTGGATTTTCTGCAACGCCAGGGGATATTCCTCTTCTTCAACGCGAGTGCGGGCGCTCTCCATCAACTGGCGGATAGACTTCTGCTTGATGGCCTGGTCCAGTTGCATGCGCAACAGGGAAATCTGCAGGTCAATGTGCCCCTCTGCTTCCAGTTCACTCAGGATTTCTTTGGCAAATTGATAATCGCCTTCACCTTGGGCTCGCTTCACACGTTCAATGCGTGGCTGGATCTTAGCCGGATCAAAGTATTCGATGGGCTCGTTGCGCAGCGCTTTCTTCAGGACGTCACCGAACTCCCGCGCGCTGGAGAAGCGATGCCAAGGCTGCTTGGCCATGGACTTGTGCACAGTTCGGCTGAGTGGTTCATTCACTGCGCTGTTGATGTCAGATACGGGAGGGGGAATATAGGTGCGAATGGCTTCGACGGTTTCGTCTTCCGTGGGCCGTTCGAACGGCTTGCGGCGGGTAAACGCCTCGTAACACACCACGCCCAATGCGAACACGTCAGAAAGAATCGATGGCGGTTTGCGGTCAATGAGCTCCGGCGCAATGTAGTTCAGCGTCCCTTTCATTCCGGTCATGGTGCTCATGTCAGTCAGGTGCACCACCCCGAAATCGATGAGCTTTACCGAATCGTCATCCAAGACAAATATATTGCTGGGCTTCAAGTCGCGATGGACCAGCCCCTGGTCGTGCGCCGCCTGCAGGCCACGGCAAGCCTGAGACATAATGTCTACTGTACGTTCCACGGTCAGACGCTGGCTCGCTTTTTTGATGAGCTGATCCAGTGTGACTCCCGGAAGGAGAGGCATTACAAAAAAAGGTTTCCTTTGTCCGGCCTCTTCGAATTGCCCTGTTTCTATAATGTCGACGACATTGGGGTGGCTGAGACGGGCAAGAACACTCCACTCTTTTTCAAAGAGGGAGAGAGCCATGGAATTAACGCCACCCCAGATGGTCTTAAGGGCGACGTAGCGGCGCGTAACTGTATCGTAGGCCTTATAGACTACACCCATCCCACCCTGTCCGATGGGGGCATCTTTGATCTCATATCGGCCGCCGACCACGAAAGCGTTGGCCTGGGGCTGCATCCTGTGCATAAAAAAGGCCTACCTGGATTGAAACTAGGGCCCTGACGTTGCATTGCCGGGTGAAGCATTGTAACTCAGTTGCAAAGACCTGCAGCCCCTGCTCCCTAAGTATTAGTGCATTTAATGTTCTAATCGTTGCAGCTCAAAGGAAGTCCTTGCAAGACATGGGTTTAGCAGGGAAGCAGCGGACAGAGCTGCTAAAACTTGAACTTCGTGGCACCTTTATTTCAGACGCAGGTCGAAAGTTGTCTCGCTTTCGCTGTTCTTTCTTTTCAAATCGGAATTAGAAAGACGACACAGCGTTCGGGAGATTTGACGCAAGCGAGCAAGATTAGCCGAACCCCGCAATTTCTTTGATTCAGAGAATCGCTTACAGTACTTTCTTGCGGATGGGAACGGTCGGGACGTGGTCTGAGAGTTGTCCGGCTGATGCCCAATGTCCAGATGCAGTAACTACCGCCGGCTATCTACTTCGCCGTCGTGCAGCCCACGCCACATGTTAAGATCACGCCCGGTTGGGAAGGAGCACGATGAAACACCTAAACACTTCCTTATGTATCTTGCTACTATCGCTATTCTGCGGTGCCGAAGACAAGAAAGGCCTCGCGTGGCAAACGGGAATGTTAGTGGACCAAAGCGTAACCCTAGAAGATGCCGGATGCGCTGGTAACGTCTGCGGAGGAACATATCATCGAACGCACTACGCGATCACCGCAGAAGGAAAGCTATACATCGCGAATCGCACGGGAGCCAGACTGAACATCAGCGTAAACACCCCGATCAAGTTCGCTGTGAGTGGCAACACCCTTTACCTGATGGACGACAAAGGAAAACAGCACGACTGCCACCTAGAGCAGGTGAGGGACGACGAGAAAAAGCCCGCAGTTGAGGGCGGCCCGGGGGCAGTCTCTACTGTAGAAGCCGATGCCCTTATAGCCTTGGTGTCAACGCCGGACGGCGGAGACATAACCGTCGACGACGCCTTTGTGGGCAACGCGCCGGCCAAACTTAAACTCAAGCCAGGCAAGCACACTATCAAAATCACCAAGGTTGGATATAAGGACTGGACGCGCGAAATGACGGCATTGGCAGGATCAGAAGTGACCCTCACGGCCACCTTGGAAAAATTGAACTGAGCAACCGCATCTCTTCGGAGCGCCCCGCGTGACTACCGTTGGCGATCCATTTCGGCCAGGACGAGGCGCGCGAGATGAACAGAGTCACTTACGATTGCGGTCAGTCTCGGGCAGGCAGGGTCTAAACTAAGTCAGGCGGAAGCCACGAAGTTGCTGAATACTGCAAACCTGCTCAGCGGGCTCGTATAGGGAAGCCCGCCTGGCTATATGGTCGGAGGAACACGGGCGGCTAATCCTGGCTTCTGAGGTCAGCGAGTGTTGTTGAGAGTAGGCATGCTGTTTAACATGCCGCCGCGAGTAGGCTTCCTTACAGTTGTAGCGTTCGCCCTTCAGGATCCGTGAACCTGTCGAGCTGAGAGCGCCATTCCGGGAATGCTAGATAGGATTGTGATCGGACCGCGGCATACTCCGAATCCCACGCAAGCCAAAACTGGAACACGCGGATGTGGCACGGGTGCACGCCAACATGCAACTGGATTGCATCGAACCAGTCGCCTTCCAAAGCCTTTCGGAAATGGCGAGTTTCAATCCACTGGATCAGCCGAAACCATGAATTAGGAATGCCGGCGGAATTGTCATGAGGAAATTTGGCATCGTCTTCTAAAAAGTCTGGGCATCTGTGATCCAGTTCAGCTCTTACATTGTCCGGCATCTCGCTTCTGGGCAATTCAAACGCAGTGCGGGCCCAGTAGGCAAAGACTTCCCAGTCCAAGTACCGCTGCACGGCATCGGCCAGGCGCTCCGGTTTCACACGGAAGACTGCCTTCCAAGCAGGCCGATGTTCGGGCAGCAATTGAGCGGACGGATCAAAAACGGCTGCAGCTTTCAACCAGGACTTGAAGCCAGGATAACGAGGCGTGCGTTCAACAGACCATCGCTCAGAGCAATCCAGATAGTAACCGGTGGCCTGCAGGTCGCGAGGGTGGCGGCCGGAATAGAACCGCAAGGCATTGAGCCACCCTTCGGCGCCCGCGGCGCTGGCAACTTCATCGTCAATCCATTGGGCAAAGCGTTTCATTGATTGGCCGGCATCCCCTGTTTGTCGCTGGACTTTCGACGAAGTGGAAAACACGTCGGGGCAGCGCTCTTCAATTAAGGGCAAATGTTCCGGTGGAATGCGGCCGGCATGTTCGACGAGTGTTCTTACCCAAAAGTAAAACTCTCGCCAACCGAGATACCCCTGTTGAACCTGCAGAAAGCGGGGCCATGTGACACGCAGGAACTCCTCATCAGCGCGCTCACGAACGAGCTCACCCACCACACGATCAACGCTCCGAGGTTTGATCTTTTTCTTTGTGGACACGGTGTTGAGAGAACGGCCATCCTTGCGTAGCTTCCACCAACGTCCCGCAGGCAGCCGGATTAGTCTAGCGCAGGACCGCTTGAAAGAGGAATAGCCCGAGATTGTAAGTGGAATGGATCAACCAGAGGGGCAGTCGTTGTTGCGCTTGGAAGGCGGAGACAGCCGTAGACACTCCCTGTGGCTAGATACTAGATCACGACAGTAAGGCCATGGGGGCCATGTAATTGCAATACGCAAGACCCGCGGGGGCGACTTGGGAACAACAATGCTAACGACAAAAGCAGCTCCAATATGAAACGTCTTGGCCGGCGTGTTCACTAGTCTGCTGCATCAGCGTGCCGGTAGAATCCAAAGGGCCGCGCGCGTTCGTTTGCAGAAACCGGAACTCGGGCACCACGTCAAAGGGGATCTCTGGACTGTTCACGTTCTCGCCAACCTGATCAATCCGACTTCCATCCAAGTTTCCCAGGAACCTGGCCGCCTCATGAATATGAATGACTCGATCGGGAATGAAGCCCATGAGATGCGAGCACGTGGCGTCGGCGCTAACAGCATCGTCGGAAAGAATCATATATCCAAGCTGCCGCGGCCGGCCGTTGAGTGGACCATTGCCCTCCATCGCGACAATACCGTCGGCGATGACAAAATGAATGGGACTGTGGCACAGATGTCGAGAATCGATTCCTGGATTCCTTGCCAGTGAAGAATATTCTTTGGCCATCCATACTTGGCGCCTGGCACAACGCCAAACATATTCTTCAGGCTCAGCGTGACTCCGGACCAGTGATGCGCTTTCACTTTGGGCATGGAGACGATATAGTCGGCATCAACAACGGTCCGAGGCAACCACAGGGTTGATAGAGCAGTGTAGCTGGCCCGCAGCGAGACCCGAATCAGTTCGTCGCGGTTCAGATCAACGAAAGCGATGTCTTCCTGCCGAAGGCGATCGCCAAACCCGCTCTGTTCCAGCACCAGGTCAGTGTCCCTCTGATGACCCGGGCCTTCGGCAACCACAACGGACCTGGCGCCCCGACGACGAAAACAATTCACCGCGGCAACGACAACGGAAGGATGAGTGTTTACAGCGTTGCTGGAAGAGTAGTCCACCAGGTTGGGTTTCAGAAGAACTGACTTTCCTGACATCAATCGCGAAAGACCTGAGGCCATATTCGAGGGCGGCTTCGATCGAGTCGGAGTACTGTGGCGCGGGAATTACGGCGACGCGCGACCGCTTGGGCCGGCTGACCGTCTGGTAGCGCGGCCGTAGGAATGAGATAGGAATGGCCACGCCAATAGCGAGTCCAGCCGATCCAATCAGGAGTTGGCGGCGCCCGATGGTCATAGCGATTCCCCAAAAATGTTTGTCCCGTGCACTGCATCGATGGCCAGACCAGTGAGTGCCACAGCCGCGGCATTAGACGGCAGCGCTCGGCTGGTCGACACGAACCGGTCGCCAAGGGACCCGACTTGTCTTTGATAAACCGACAACGCAAGAATGCTGAGAGCCAGGCTCGCAGAGGGAGGAAGCGTCGGAGCAGCCTTTTCAAGCCAATCAAGACCCGCTCCCACGAGCGGGCTAGAATCCTCGCCTTTCAGCGCAAGGAGTGCAACAGCCGTGTCATCGGGATGTGGGGTTAGAGATGATCCGTAGACTATGCCATTGCCAGAGTTCCAGCCCCCGCCGGGGCAGGCTCGATCCAGCAACATGGAGATACCCAATGCGATGCGGTGCGAGTAATCGGTGATACCACACTCGCAAGGCAGACTCTTCAGAGCAAGAATCGCGAATGAGGTGGGAACAACCCAACTGTTAGTGTCAGGGTTCCATGGCCAACCATACTTCAAGGGATCGAAGCGGGCATGGCGATCAAAAAACCGAAATTTCCATCGCCACAGCCAATGTGCTTCGCGGCCAGCCGTGGAAAGCAACCACTGGGCCCCCTTGACTCGAGAATGTGCTGTATTGAAACGGGTTCGCAGTGCAATCAGCGCCAGGGATGTAGCCCATGAACCCTGATCATCGTCGCCAGCGAATGATGGCCAGCTTCCATTGGAATTCTGAGCGCGCACAAGACAACGTACGGCGCGACCTTGGGCGCTAGTATCACGAACAGCCATCAGAGCAAGTGTTGTTGGCTCAAGACTCGCCTGTCTTGAAGCGAGCGAATAAGACCAACCTCCGCAAGGCAACTGTCGGCGCATGAGATCGGTTTCGATGCTTGTGCGAAGAGTTCGAAGTTTGTCCATACGAAAGTCTCAAAAGTACCAGACAGATTGCTCCGTTTGTGTGTCGCGACAATTGAATTGGGGAAAGGGTTCCTTTTCTGCAGCCGTCCCGTGGCTAAGTTCTTGAGCATCAACAAAAGGATCTTACTGTCGGCGTCTTGGTCACGCATGAACGGCTTGCGGTTCCTGCGGCTTGGACACATGACACCTTCACGCTTGAGTTTTGACAATGAACATTTTTGGATCAGATAAATAAAATTGGCTGACCGCCCAACTCCTTAAGTATCAACAAGCAGTCACTTTGAGCCTGTCGCATGGCTAGGAAGCGCAGGTTAGAGGCCGCCCAGCCAAATGGGACGGGCAAGCGAAAGAGACCTCGATCTTATTTTTGATAATGAACATTTTTGGACCGGAAAAATAAAATTTGGCGGCCCCCCAACTCCTTATGTATCAACAAGCAGTCACTCTGCGCCCGTCGTACGGCCAGAAAGCGCATGATAGAGACGGCACGAAAGTGGCATTAGGCGGCCAAGAGAAAACTGACTCGGTTTGATTTTTGATAATGAACTTTTTTGGATCGGCCAAATAAAGTCTAACTCCTTGTGCATCAGCGACAGATTCAGCCTTGCGAGAAAAAGCCACCATGATGGGGATGGCCATTTGCTCGAAAGAAACAGGCTGCGAAGATGGCGATGTTTGCATGCTCCTCAAAGGAAAAAGGCAACACTTCACGGCGAGCCATCGTGTGCTCCAGTAGCAGCCACTAAATCCACCTTGGTGGTGTACTCTGCGATTCGCGGAGGGGCACAGTGTTTCTTTCCCCGGGCGAACTCGGCGACAAGCTGAAACGGGAACAGTATGTGATCGATCCCAACATGCTGCAGGTGGTCTATCTCGCAGCGCGAATGCACAAACCAATCCTTCTGGAAGGACCGCCCGGGTGCGGAAAGACTGAGTTGGCCTATGCGATTGCCGCGGCCGGCGACACTGTGGTGGAACGGCTGCAATGTTATGAGGGAATCACGGAAGAGAAGGCAATTGGCCGTTTCGACCAGGCCCTGCAGCGACTGTACCTGGAAACTCAAGGCAGGGAACTCAATCGGGAATGGGACTCGTTGCGCAAGGAGTTACATACGTTGCGGTTCTTCTCTGAAGGGCCGCTGCTGCGAGCACTCTGCTACGAAGAACGGCCCTGCGTGCTCTTGATCGACGAGCTAGACAAAGTTGACCACGGCTTTGAGGCCCTGTTGCTGGAGATCCTCAGTGCCTGGCAGATCACTATCCCGAAACTCGGAACCATCAAAGCCAAGACGACTCCATTCGTTGTTGTTAGCTCCAACGAAGAACGCCGTCTGGGAGACCCTCTTCGCCGACGTTGCTTCTATCTGAGGCTCGAGTATCCAACTCTCGAGCGGGAGCGCGAGATCCTGGCGGCCCGCGGGACTACTGACAAACCGAGGCTCCAAGGACAAATAGCCGGGCTGGCGAATGCGCTGCGCGGCTGGCAAATGGAAAAACCCCCCATCCATCGCGGAAATGCTTGACTTGGCCCAGGCCCTGGACCTGCTGGGGATGGATGAGATCTCGCACGAACAACGCGATCTGTTCCTTCCACTGCTGGCAAAGACCGAGAGTGATCGCAAAAGATTGCTCATGAAAGCAGGGTTTGAGGGACTCGTACACGACTCCAAGCTGTATCGCGACTCTCTGTTGCAGGCTCCGACGAGCCGGCGATACGTCGATCGCAGAAGAGCTTCAGCTCGAACCAGTCCAGGAGGTTGCTTGAACGTAGGGCCAATTATCGTGAGTCTATTGGCATTGGCAGGATCGGTGGCGTCGCAGCCGAGAATGCTACAGTCACGCGCGGTCTTGGGACAATGGGCCACCTACTACGCTGTTAGCTATCACGTGCCCGTCGAACTGGTGAATGCGATTATCGAAGAAGAATCGCACTGGAACCCCTATGCAGTGTCCAACAAGGGAGCCGCCGGCGTGATGCAACTGATGCCGGGCACGGCCACGCGCTTCGGTGTGCGCAATCGTTTTCGGGGCGACGACAACATCCGCGGCGGTGTGGCCTATCTGGCATGGCTGATGCGTCAATTTCAAGGCGATCTCCGGCTTGTCACCGCCGCGTACTACGTGGGCGAAGTCACGATCCGTATCCGTGGGCTCGATTATTCTTCGGCCGATGTGCATGGCTATGTCGAACGTGTTGCGCGGAGATACCGAATCGCCCGGGCAGTCAAAGGCCCAGACGAATCTTATCGCCGCAGGAAGTGAACCATGGCGAAAATGAAAATTACGTTGTTCTGGCTGTGTACGCTCGCCATCGCCAGAGCACAGACAAGCGGCGTGGATCCGCAGATTCGGAACTGCATCACCGCGGAAGGAAAAGTGACGATGGTGGAACTCATGCCCCATTTTGTCACTACAATCCAGCTCCCGGAATCGGTTAACTCCGTTGTGGTTGGCGACCCAGATATCTTTCTGGTCGAGCACAACGAACATGAGCCAAACCTGGTGTTTGCCAAACCCCTGACGTTGGTCGCTGCTGAGACCAACCTGCTCATAACCACGACCCGTGGGCGGCATATCAGTCTGCTTCTGACCTCGCGCGGAATTCCTCCAACAGGAGCTTCCGCGGAAAAGATGAGTGTTGATTTTCTTCTGCACTACGGCCCCGCAGGGAACTTTGTGATTGAACCGGAAGCGGTGCCATATCCGCTGGTGCCACAGACAGCTGCTGTCGGGAAAACGGCACAAGCAACACAAGCCACCGGCGGGTTGCGCTCGGCGAACCTTGTGTCCGCAGCGATATCAACCACAACGCCAACTGCGGTTACGACGGCGACAAAAGACCCATCACCAGCCCAGCAAAACGGCACGGGACTGGATGAGCTTCTTGACCGGCAGAAGCAAGCGAAGCTGCCCGAACTCTACGGGCAAAAAGTCGAAGGCGAGACAGGCAGCGGTGACCGATTGAGAACTGGCATCAGCGAGGTACTGGATGAAGGGCAAGATGTGGTGGTGCTTTTCTCAGTGGTGAATACGAGCAAACATCCAATTCTGCTCATGCCACTTCAGGTTCAACTGGGTGGGAAGGACAAATCGGGAAAACTCATCAAACACGAAAAGTGGTCCACAGCCGAGCAGCTGGCAATTATTGATTTCCGTTTGAGCCAGCGCCGCATTTGGCCCAAAGAAAGGGCTGACGGTGTCGTCGTGTTTACTCGTCCGCCCTACAAACAATCGAATGAAACGCTGTTCCTGCAGATGGCCGAATCAGGCGCGGTGGACCGGCCGGCGTTGGCTCCCATCGGTTTCGGAGTCAGCAGATTGCGCGAAGAGGAGAACCATGGATCACGGTAAAGAGAACGAAAGCAGAAATGCGACGCCAACAAGACCTGAACCATCAGAGGTCCAGCTCAACGAGGCAGAATCCGGCGATGAGAATCCTACTGGTTTTGCCAAAATCTCAAAGGCTTTCAACGATGCCCTGAACAGAACCCGACGGCAACAAAAGCCGGTGGCCAACCGCCGTGAACTCGGCGCGGACAAGAGCAAGACTGTCGTCATGCTGGTTGCCGTGGCGATTGCACTCATTTTGGTCTTTTTTGCGGTGTTTTCGCATCCCAACAAGAAGCCCGCGCCAGGAGAGGGAAACCGCGCGCAACCCAGTCTCGGACGCAGGGTTACGCGCGGTGCGGAGCACGATGACGCGAGCAAATCGGTGACGCCCGTGCTCGACGCCAAGGTCCAAGGACAGAACAATGGGAACCTGGGACAGGTAACTCCAGAGGATATCAACCGGACATCGCGCGACATCCCTAGGTACAACCCGCAGGCAGTTCCAGCACCTGACCCCAAAAGCAAGCCCAGCCCGGCTACACGAGAGGCATTCGCGCTGAAAAATGTGTCTTTCGGCGACGCAAATGATGGCCAGTTGGCCCCGCCACCGCCTTTACCGAACGCAAACGCAAACCGGGACCTAAAGAAGACCTCGATCTTGTTTGTTCTTGCTACACAGGCAAGTCCGCGGTTGAGCCCTTCAATAGCTCCCGGGCAAGACGAGCTGAATGATCTGATGGGAGTCATGCCTCCCGGCACCAAACTCGTTGGCCGACTCCAGGCCCCGATAAGCTCTGCTGTCTCGGCCCCGGTGGTCGCTGTAGTTGAATACAACTACGAGCACAACGGAATGATCATTCTGCCGGCCGGAGCGAAGGTCATCGGCAAGCTCACCCAGGCCACTGCCACAGGCGTCGTGAACGTGCAGTTCAACCGGATCGAGATGCCCGATGGCACAACAGAAAAAATCGATGCCTCAGCCATGGACCTGAAGTATGGGCCGCTCAAGGGCAACGTATCAGGCAAAAAGCGCGGCACCCACTTTCTTGTAAGCTCGCTGACCGGTCTTGGGACCGTGGCGTCCTTTCTCGTCGGAGCACACGGCACCACAGGAATCGATGGACCAATTTCAGAAAACGCGTTGTTGCGCGAACGCATAGCGGACAATGTGGGACAGGGTGGACAGCAAGAACTCAACAGCCTGGCGCTAAATCAAACCTTCGTGGTGACCGTGCCAGGGAACACTCGGTTCTATATTGTTTTGCAAAAGGGAACCGGAAACGATCAGGAAAAGTCCATGGTCTCAGGCGCAGCGCAGTCCGCCAATTCTAGCGTTGCCTGCAATAACGGGTCGGTGCCGACGCTCCAGGAACTGCGGCAGTTGATGGAGTTGAGGAAGGAAATCAATCAGATGTATCAGCAAAGCAGCACCCCGGCTCTAGGCCAGAGCCAGGACCAATAGCAGGAATGGATCCAGAAGTGGAAGCAAACTGGAAGCCTCTCGAAACTCGGTTGGGAAAATCGCGGTGCGCGGGATTCATGTACATGGGTCGCATCAATGGAATCACCCTGTACAAGCATGGCATCACGCGCACTTATCTCAATCTGGACGAGGAGGGCAACTGCTTTCGGCCAACAGGCGGCGGCTGTTACCAGCCTGCGGACTTTCAGGAAGAGCTTCACACTCTCGAAGAGTGTTTAAAGTCCCTTGGTTACACACTGGAGACTCCATACGATGATGCTTTCGTGCGACAAAAACATGCAACCCTTCGGCAACTACGCATGTCTCTGATTACCCTCCAATTGGACCCAGACGACAAAATCATCCACTGAAGTATCGGGTAAAGGACAACTCGCCGGTGCCGGTTCTGGCACCCGGAAATCGTAAAATCAAAACAGGGACAATCGAAACTCATTTATAGACGGATCCGGGGTAGTGCGGCTGTTTTGAATTAACGTGGTCTTAGATTCAGCCAGTCCCGTCGGACACTTTGCATGGCTTCTATTTCGCTGTCCGTACAAGTCTCCCACCGTGCATTTTTCTGGTGCCACTTCAGGTCTGCATCCCGCAGGGCTGCATCTCGCAGGGCTCGGCGAAAGGACTTCTGGTCGTTTAGGTCGTTTCCAGCCAATTCGTTTGCCGTCACACATTTCATACCGCTGCTCCTCTTTGCGCTTCTGTTCCAATAATCCCACCAATTCCAGCAAACTCCAAACGTGATCCGTGAGGCCAGATTCCATTGCTGGCGTCACACGGAAGGTCTGATGCACACGGCAAGAGTTGCAATGGCATGATAGATCGCAATCGTGCCCGATTCATCTGAACCACTCGCGAAATCCTGCGAATCTGGGCAGAAATCCGCCATTTGACAACTCTCCGCGCTTGCGGATACCTTCACCCGCGCTTGACCGTGATTTCTCGGCTTCGAAAGCAGATTTCTTGCTGAGCCAGAAGTTTTACCGTCAAGCGGACAGCAACGAAAAAGGAGGAGAAGCTTATGAAGTTCCTGCACAAGCCGGTTCTATGGGCGGCCATCTGGATGATGGCGCTTGCGCCGGCAATGCCTTCGGCCATGCTGTGGGCGCAAAACCTGGGCGCGGCGCCGGCGACCAATGTCGCGGTCCAGGGTGAAACTGCGGCCCAGCCCGAAGGAACGTTTCTTAACTTTATCAACTGGATCGGCAACGTGATCGCACCGGTCGCGGCTGGCGGGGCCATTGTGGGAGCTGTTGCCGCATGGCTAACCGGACGCGGAGTCGGAAGATGGCTGGTGGCAGCGGCGGCGCTCCTTATGGTCTCCGGCGCGACGCGGCTGATCGAATTCTTCATCACCAACGGAACAGGAGGTGTGACCTAGGAAGCTATTCCAAACGCGAAAAGCAATCTGACTATCCAGAAGAATTTGTAGACAGTCCGGGAGAAGGTGATCTTCCAAACAATTAAGCGGTGACTTTCCGGACTGTCTGCAAACAAACAGTTATTAGGAAATTAGCGAGAAGGCCAATGCCAACGCCCCAGTTGCTGGACGACATTATCGATGTTTTGTTACTCCTGGCGCCCCCAGCGGCCGTCCTGTCTCTGATCTTCGCTGGAATCAACTTGAGACGCGAAGGCGTAACAACATTTGCGGTGGGCGGCGGCTTCACCCAAATGGATGTTTTGGGCGGTGGTGTTTCTGACACTGACTCCGCTTCTCAGCTGGTTTCTTCGTTTGGCATCAATACCACTTTGCCGGCGGGCACCGGCACGACCATCAATTCGCCGTGGCTGGCCAGCATCCAGGCCGATCTCGCAAGCTTCGTATCCAGCTTCGTTGTCGCCCGCATCATGCCAACGCTGGCGGCGTTCTTCGTGGTGCGGGCGATCTTGGATACCACTGCAGGCAGCAACCCGCTGCTATCAATCCTCTCTGCCATGTTTCTCTTAGCGGTCCCGGCAACGTTGACCCTGATTCAGAGCTTCGATACCGGGACCCAATTTTCCACGGCCGATGTCCTGGACAATTTGTGGAACCACCTGGCTGGGACCATTCTGCCGATCGCGTCGGTCCTCGCAATCGTGGGTGCGATCGTTAATTTTGCTCTCAATAAACCTTTCCTGCACTTAGTGACGGTGGCGCTGGCCATGCTTTCGGTGACCGCCATATGGAAGCTCGTGCTGGCGATGATGGGGTAAGAGGAATGTCATTCGATAACGCCATCTTGAATCTTGTGAACTGGGTTGGCAACGTCATCATGCCGACATTGGCGGCCGTGTTTGTCATCACCGGCGTCATTGAATTCTCGAAGGGTCGCGACTTCTCGCACAGCCTCTATGGCGTGCTCGGGTGTCTGACCATCTCCGGACTCACGAGGGTGTTGGAAACCTTTGCCGGCCAGCAGGGATTCAATAGCCCCGACCGCTACTGGATCTCAATCGTGACCCTGGTCAACTGGTTCGCCAACGTCATCATGCCGGTATATGCCGCCGGGCAGATCGCCCTCGGCGCCATGCGGCTGGCGATCTTCTCGTACGTCCACCCGACGTCCGGGTGGTTGCGGCACTTCGCCGCGGCCGGAATGTGCCTATTAGTTTCCGGCCTGCTGCGCCTCGCGGAGTTCTTCGTAGCCCAGGGGATAGGAGGAGTGACCTAGCGATGGCCAAACTTGACGTAACCCCGGTTTACCGGAATCTGCGCACCCAGGTCACCTTCATGGGGCTCGAAGCCGAGGACTTGTTCGCGATCATGGCCGTGGCGGTGGTGATGAACATCGCGGGGCGCTTCCTGAATCGCGAAATGTTCGGATTGCCAATGAACATGATTCTCCAGTACGTCGTGCCGATCCTGACGATCCCAGCGCTCATGCTGTTCAAGTATGGAAAGCAGCGCGGTTATTTGCTCGATTGGGTGCTGTTTCACACCAAACCACATGTCTACTCCGCGCTGGAACGCGATCGCGAACTCACAGAGGAGTACCTCAAGGACTAAAGCATGCCGATGACGAACCAAAAGTACAGAGCATCATTGGGACAGCCGCCGCTGTGCGAAGAGCTGAAGATCCGCGACATCGTCGACGATCTGATGGTCCAGACCAACGGTTCGTTGGTTGCCGGCTACCAGATCACGGGCATCAATTCCTACTACTCGAGCGATGAAGATCGCAATCGCATGAAGACCTCGCTCGAGGCCCTGGTGCGATCGCTGCCTGAACGTTCGATGCGCATGCAGATGCGCTTTGAGATCTCGGAAGGAACTGAGGATCTCGTCGATCGCTACCGCCGGGAGCAGAAAAATCCGAGCGCCATTCTCGAGGCCTTGGATCGGCAACAGACGGAGGCCTGGCGAGAGAAGGAGAAGAGCGGCTATTACCTCCGTCATCTGCTCCACTTTTACTTCATCTGGGACCCAAGGATCCACCACCAATCACCCGACATGGAGTGGAAAAAGAAAATGCGGGGCGGGAGCTTCAGCATGTCGGTCAAGAAGTGCATCCAGCGTAGCCGGACGGAACACCAAGACCTGGTCGCGGAGTTTCGCAGCCTCATGTCTGGAGTTGAGGCGACCCTGCGCGCCACCGGCATGAAGATCGCGCGGATGACGAACGACGACCTGTTCGTGGAGGTCAAGAGAGCACTGAACCCTTTGGGCAGCGACCGCCATCCTTACCGGCCACCGGAATCGAGCTTGGTTTATCAGAGTGCGCGAAGCCAGATGGCCAACGTCAATATCGAAGACGAACTCGACGATTACATCAAGATCGGAGGGCTGCTTTACTCGTTTCTCACGCTGAAGGACCTGCCCGATGCCACTTTCCCCGGGGTTCTCCGGGACCTGATCGTGATGGACTTTCCCATGGTGATCAACGCTGAAGTCAGTTTGCCGGACCAGGCCAAATCGATCAAGCAGTTCAAGAGCCGGCTGCGGAAGATGACAGCGGCACAGAAAGACATGGGAGGGGGCTTTCGGCTCAACGTTGACGCCCACGTGGCGGAGAAACAATTGATTCAAGTGCTGCAGGACCTGATTTCGAGTTCGTTGAAAGCTTGCCAGATGAGCATGACCATCGCCGTTCGCACTTCCAAGCCGGCCGAGAACAGGCTGGAAGCCGGTGAAGCAGAACGCATTCTCGCTGACCGTCGGCAACGAGTGCTGCACGCGATCAACCGGATGAACGGCGCCCGCGGAATTGCGGAAACGCTGGCACAAAAGCGAGTCTTCTTTTCCAGCCTTCCGGGCATGGCAGAGACGAACAAACGCGAGCTCGACATACTCACACTCCACGCTGCCGACCTGGTTCCGGTCGAGATCCCATGGGACGGCACGCGACACTCGCCATTGATGCTGTTCGAGACTCCTTACCGGCAGTTGATTCCTTTCTCGCTCTTCGATTCGTGCCTGGGAGACGCGAACCTGCTCTGGATGGCCAAGAGTGGAGGCGGTAAGACCTTTGGCGTGCAAAACTTTTTGCTGATGATGGCCCGGGCAAAGCCCCTGATCTCAATTCTTGAGCGCGGCGATTCCTATGCTCCTCTCATGGAGCTGATGGGCGGAAGAGTCATCAACATCGATCTCGATGGACACGAGACACTGAATCCGTGGGACCTCCCGAAAGGTCAAAAGGAACCGACCAATGAAAAGATCGCATTTCTCAAGAATCTGACGCGGCACATGCTGGGCGAGAGCCCTGGATCGGATTCAGCGCTCGTCGACAATGTCCTGACCGAAGCGATCTCGCGTGTCTATAAACGCTGTGCTATCCGCTACTCCAGCCCCATCCCGACGATGAACGACCTGCGTGAAGAGCTAGCCAATTGGCGGGATGAGGAAAAGATGCAGCGCACGATCGATGAGGCCAAGCTCGCGTCCATCAAGCTGCGCCAATGGACGGGGGAGAAGGGAATCTACGCCAAGTTATTCGACAGCCAGACGACCATGCGCCTCGAGAACGACTGGCTCTTTTTCAACGTGGAAGGCTTGAGCTCGGACGCGCGTCTGGAGACGGCCATGAGCATGCTGATTGCGAACGCCATGGCATCACGGGCGACGGGGAAGACGGGCCAGCCGAGCATTACCGTTCTTGATGAATGCTGGGCTTTGCTTGACTCGGCAGCGCTGGCGCCGGAAGTTGTGCAGCTGTTCCGGACGGCGCGCAAGCGCAATTCGAGCGTGTGGGGTATTTCACAGACAGTCGAAGATTTCGTCGGCACCGAATTCCAGCCGCGGGAGCATGGGCCTGGGATCCTCAAGAATGCCACCACGAAGATTATCGGCCAGCAGCCCGGAGATGTCGCACCGCTGGTAAACCACCTCCATCTGAATCCCGTAGCTGTCGGCGAGATAAAACGGTTTGGAGCGCCACGTAAGGGGCAGAGCGCCGAGGTCCTGCTGGTGATTGGCGAGAAAGCGGAGACATCCCAGACGATCAGGATCGTTCCCACGCCCCTTGCCTACTGGATCTCGACCACGTTTCCGCGTGAACGTAAATACCGCAAATGGTTCCTTCACACAAACCAACAGCGGGAACTCATCGATTGCTACCAGGAACTGGCTCGCCGATATCCGCATGGGTTGGCCGACCTGCCGCAGCTGCCAGAAGAACTCTCCGGGGCAGTCAACGCGGTCTACGCCCAAGACCAGACCACTATCCGGCCGGCAGGTCGAGTGATGTCACAAGGAGTATAGAGATGAAGAGGTCAGTGGCTAAACGTCGCGTGGCGGAAGCGATTATCGTCCTTCTACTCCTGCCCGTTGGATTGGTTATCGCCGATCACCAGGCATGGACGTTCGGCTCAACTCACGACGGAATCGACCCCGAAATGTGCGTTGGCCCGACTCTCGGAGCAAGCGACCCGGAGATGTTCGAGGGTGACCGTTCTACAGGGGCGTCCGATCCGCTGATGTTAACGACATCCATTGATTTTGTGGAAGGGAAGACAACCGTCAGCCGCTTGGTCGATTGGCTGAAGGAAAAGCAAATCACGATTTTAAAAAACATGCCAGGGCGCCGCACGCCGCTGGGTCCATGGCTCGATAGATAGTCTCAAGAGGAGCATTCCTATGCCGTTATTGCTGTACTTCATCTTGTTCTCGATGTTCTCGTGGCTGATCTTCAGCCTGCGCAGCAGGAAAGCAATGGCCCTGTTGCTGATCGGCGCCGTCACTATAGCCTCGCTGGTCGTTCCCCAGCCGGCCCAGGCCCAAGGCGGAATCATCACAATCATCCAACAAGTGCTCACGCTGATTAACGGTTTCATCAATCAGGCACTGACCGCGATCAATACAGCACGCTCAACTCTCAACAACTTTCGCCAAGTGACAATCTTTCCGCAACAGTTGATCCAGCAAGCGAAGTCGCGAATTCTGGGAATGGTTGGCCAGTTCAGGCAGGTCATGGCAGGCATCCTCAATCTGAACATCAGAAGCGCATCGCTGCCGACGCCACAGACTCTCGAATCGCTGCTGCGTGGCCACCAGGTTTCAGGTATCGGGAACATCACGCCGGCCTTCAATGGGACGTTTGGATCTGTTCCTACTGCGACGGACGCCAATCCCACCGATCGCGCGATGTCGGACATGGACGACGCCCTGGCTCAGGACAGCCTGAAGCTTACCGTAGCCACCGACTCGGCGACCGACGTGGAGCTGCGGGCAGCGGATTCTCTGGAAGACGCGGCTGGCCAATCAGCTCCGGGATCGGCTCCGTTCCTGACCGCCGCCGCGCTGAGCGCGACCGTCCGAAGCCAGGCCCTGGCGCAAAAAATGTACGCGGCCGAGCTTAGAGAAGAGGCGGCGCATCTGGCGCATCACACCGAGATCCAAAAACATGGAGCAACCTCAACCACCAACCTGCGGCAGGCTTTGCACGACCTGCTCGAACACCGCTAACGATCGAGATCGAGAAGGAGAACAAACATGCAAATCGTTAACAAGACCCTCAAACCGGCCGGAACCTGGATGTGGGGCAACAAATTCCGCCTGTTCATGGTGGCCCTGGCCCTCATTGCCACGGCGCCGCGCGCAGTGCAGGCGCAGATCGTCGATCCCTGTTGTGCGTTGCTGTCAGCCGGCCTCACCACAATCAATACCACCATAAAGAATGTGGTCGGGGGCGGGTTGAACAAAATCCTCGGGGTCGATCAGCAAATCCAGCAGTTTGAGCAAAGCGTGATCTTTCCCATCCAGCAGATCCAGCAGGCCATCGGCCTGGTGACGAAGCTGCAGTTCAATGCCGGCCAAATCAAATCTCTTTTGCAAATCAACGTGGCCAGCGCCACCCTCCCGAGTTCTCAGCAACTGGAGCGCGTTCTTCTCTCCCGGGATCCGAACCAGATCGCGCAGGCGAGCACTAATTTTGCGGCTCTTTACGGCCCGGTGCCATCCCCCACGGATGCCTCGCCGCAGGTGAGGAACATTATCGACATGAACGACGCCACGGCGCAGGCGGCAATGAAACGGTCGATCGAGATTGACGCGCTGGCGGATCAGGAGATCCAGGCGGCGGACCAGATCGATCAGGGCATTCAAGCGGCTGCCGCGGGAAGCGTCCCGATTATCGAAGCGCAAGCGGCGACCTGGGTGCTGCGATCGCAAGCTTATACCCAAGCGGCCATCGCCGATTTGATGCGGGTGCGTGGTGTCGCGCTCGCTAATTCGAGTGCCGACATTAAGAGCGGTGCCACCAATACCACCAAGCTGAGGCAGGCTTTGCAAAATCTGCTGCAGCACAACTGAGGCCCGACGGCGGAGGTCAACCAATGAACTTCTACTTCAATCAATTGCTCAATCAAGCGCTCGGCGGAATCGATGCCAAGGGTTTAAGCGATGCTACGGTGAAATTGGGTGGAGTAATACTGATCGCAAGCCTGCTGTATGCCGTCTATGAGGCCTATTCCAAAGGCGGTGATGTGCGACAGCTTGGTGTTGCCGGGGTAAAGTACCTCACTCTGGGCCTGGTCCTGAACAGCTACCCGACGATTTTTCGCAGCATCAGCAAAGCCTTCGATGGGATCTCCGACTTCATGTTCAATCTCAGCGGCGTAGGTGATGTGGTACAGGATTGGCTCAATTCGCTATCGACGGCACTGGGAACTCAAGGCGGTATGGAATCATTTTTTGGATTAGTGACCGGCGAAGCAGCAGCTGCCATGGGAGTGCTGCTAATGGCAAGCGGGTACGTAATACTCCCTCTGACCTACACAATATTCACGATTGCATACGTGCTGTACGGATCGATTCTCTATGTTGTTGGCCCACTCGTTCTTGCGCTGATCCCCACGAAGACCCTGGGAAAGCTGGCAACACCCTATGCCGTCAACCTGATGATCTTCCACTCCTGGGCGCTGCTGTATGCCATTCTGCAGGTGTTGATGAGCGTACTCAACATCAATAACCTGCAGACGCTGGCGAGCAATGGCTCGTTCTTAAACGGCGCTGTCGGCGCCAATTCGATGTTGCTGATGGGCTTCGCGACCTTCGTGCTATCACTGTGCATCGCATTGATCCTGTTCCTGGCAAGACACATTATCTCGGGCGACCTCGGCGCTACGTTTCTCCTGGTTGCAGGCACCTCCATCAAAGCTGCCGGACTTCTTACCAAAGCCGCGTTTGGTCTTGCGGGAGCGGGAGGAGGATCGGCAGGCGCGGGGGCCAGCAGCGGTGGTGGTGGCGGCGGTGGGATTCCGATGGGCGCGGGTCGGTCGCCCGCCCCAATGGCGGGACCGAATGAAACGTCCCTCTCCACGAGCGCGAAGGGGCCTGACGTGGGCAGCCGGGGTGAAACGTCGGGGACCAGTACTCCGCCTAGTCCAGTCGCAACTGCGAGCATCAGCAGCAATAGCTCGATGGAACCACCGAAGCGGGGCCATACGTCCAGCCAACTTGCGTCCGAGGTCGCTACTGGTGGCTAAATCGCAAACACCTTTAGGTCAAGAAGCAATCGACGCGGCTAATCGTTAATTTCAAGCAAATGACACAGGCGCCGAGATTAGGAGCTCAAAAAGGAAGTGATCATGAACGCGAAATCTGATCGTCAACTACCAGAACTGGCTTACCTCACCAAGTATTACGAGCACGATCGACAGCTGCGCGCCTATGCGAACCGTTCCATGTTCCTGGCGACGATCTTCGCTCTGCTCGCTGTTGGATCGCTCGGGTTCGCGATCTACGTGAGAATCCAGCCCCCAATGGTCATCCATGTCGATTCGACTGGCAATGCGACCGTCGTCGGAGGACCGCGAAGGGATCGCACGGGAGAACTAGCGACAGTGCTTGGCGGAGGAAACCAGGATGTCGCGAACGGTGAGAGTGTGGCGCCCACGGAACTTGAGGGGCGGGCTGTGGTTCGGCGTTTCCTCGAACACTATTTGCAATACACACCAGACTCGGTGGCGCGCAACCTCGCAGAGTCGCTGAACATGATGACTGACAATTTGAAGAAGTACACCATGAACCGTTTGCGCGATGACGACACGGTGGGAAAGATCAAAGAGGGCCACATCATTTCCGACTTTCGCATCCGCTCAGTCCAGAAGGTGCCCAATACCCCCTGGAGCTTCATCGTCTTTGCTGCCAAGGAGGTCCATCATCTGAAAAACGGCTCAGAAGTGACCGACACGATGGTAGGGAAATACAACATCCGCTTGGTCGAACAGCCAAGAACCGAGCTTACGCCAAGCGGACTGCTGGTTGCCGAGTATTCAGAGGAGCAGATGACGGGCGACCGTCAGGCCAGCCTGCTGCAGCAAAGCGAACTCGAGAAGAAATAGCGGCCTGGCCAGAGGGCCCATCTGGTGAGTGCTAACAGCGGCCGCGAGCCCGCAAAGGGACGAGGCAAAAGGGAGAAACATTCTATGAACATGAATGCTGGAACTACGCCGGCGGAAGCTGGGACGAAAGATACGCGTCCGAATGGAGCGCCACCCGAGTCGAACGGCGCACAGGCAGGAAAGACACGCGGCAGAAAACCTGGAGCCAGCCCGCAGGAAACCTCGACTCACGCACGGTTTTTTCTGGCGAAGAAGGATGGCGCGTCCGCGGCGCCGCTGCTCGATCAGGAGTTGGCGAATGAGGGCGAGGCAATGGTCGAAGCCCTGAAACGCGGCTTGTCTTACTTCCGGGTCGAGGAATACAGGACCTGCGCGGACCTGTCTGGCAGTGCGCCGATGCTCAGGAAGGAACCCATCCCACGCAAGTAGCGGGACAGGGTGTTTGAAACGGTCTTACTCGATGATGTTAATCGACGAAGCGATCCGCGAGCTCTATCGCGGTTGAGTGCTGGCTGGTTCGAATCATGAACCTGGCTGCGAACCTTCACACGTTGCACCAGGAAAGTGATGAGATCGCCAACCGGCGAGCCTCCTTACCGCTCTGGTGTCAGATCGATAAGGAGGAAAAGAAACGATGTTCCGGGAACGGTTCATTATGCGGTTCAAGTGGATACTCCGACTCTTCCTGGTTGTTCTGGGAATCGGAGTGTTCAGAGTTGCAGCAGAACAGGCGTGGAACGACTCGCCACTTCGCGGAAAGGACATCCTCCTCAATGCGTTGTGGTTTTTGGTTTTAGGGGCCGTCTATGCGTTGTTACACGCTCTATGGGAATGGCTTGTGCCATTTGTGCGCCGGTGCCGCGGATTCAGCCTGGTATTGCGTAAGGCCTATCGGGACTATTGGAGACCCGATGAGGCACGAGCAACACGAAAGGCCGTTTATTCGATTAACCGGCGGGCATAACAAACACTGACCAGGCTCATCGCAGCCCGGTCGAACTGGCAGGCCTGATAGCCGAGCTCTGCCATCTTGATTGGAGATGGACCATCTCCCACCTGGTTGATGCAGGTGTCACGCTTAGGGAGGTAAACGGAACACAGCAAACCTTCGGTGGATGGAGGTTGATGGTGTCCAGCATCGCATAACAACAATTCGTGCTGGCCAGGTGCTTCGCCACCCGGCCGAAAACTTTTTTCCTCGTTTTTCGGCAAGGGCAGCGAAGAGACTGGCACGAGTCTCCTTGTTTGTCCGTGCCCGACAGATAAAGGAGATCGCGATGGAACACCTCGTAAGACAGCCAATGAAGCCCGTCCTCACGCTAGAAATCGACCGTGTTGGACAGATTACCAGGAAGATCATGGACGCAAGCAGGGAAGCCCAACTGACGAACAGCCTGCTCCGGAGTCTCTATTCGGACATCCGGGTGGCAACAGTAGAAGTTCCGACCGAGCCTCTTGATCCTTGCGAGCAGGCAATGGTCGAACAGGCGCTTGCGCGGCTTGAACTGGACGGTACCCGGTACAGTCTGGTCGGAGCCAGCGGCAGCGCAAAGGAAGGGCGTTTCTATGCCGTCGAGTTATCTGCCCACGTGATCAGACCGGGCGAAAGCGCCCAACAACAGCCCTCCGGAGACAACCCCGCCGGTCCTGAAGCCGTGGCCCAGCCACCGGGGGTGCCCGTTCGGGAAGACGTTTTGACATCGATTCCGTTTCATGGGCTGATCTTATCTTCAACTAAGATATACTTTTATGAAATGTTTCTGCTTTTGACGGCGGCTTCGTTTGCACTCGTGGCGCCGAAGAACGTGTTATGTCAACCCCACCGACTCGGGCCCCGTCAGTTCCCGCCATCTCGGCGCAACGCCGCTCGTTAGTTGATCAGGCACTCCAGTCCTGGATCCGTAAGCTGATCGATCTGTCTCGTCGCAACAACCTTCTGTATTTTCGCTCGCTGAAAACGGGAACCCTTGACCTTGGAAGGGCCGATCAGGAGAAAATGGCCGCGTTTCTGCGCGGCGAAGAAGTCTCCGTCAGGAAACTGCTGCCGGCCGAAACGGACGATACCTTGAGCAAACTGGCACGGGAGATTGCTCGCCGCGCGATGGCGAACCTGGAAGAAAAAGGACTCCAGACTCTGTTCGTGGCAATGGGAAAAGCCTCCTGGCCTGCAAGCGACGGTGGGCGCCCGACGGAAGCGCCGGTTCTTCTCGTCCCCGCTTCGCTAGAGACAAAAGGACACGGCAGCCAAGACTTTTACCTGAAACGCAGCGGAACGGTACAAGCCAACCTAGTCCTTCTCCATGTTTTTGAGAACCAGTTCGGCACGAAGCTATCGGCAGACGAGCTGCTGGCGAAGGTGTTGGGAGATGACGAAGGCGAACCCTTCGACGTCAACCCGGTATACGCGGAGATTCGCCAGAAGTGCACTGCCGTCCCAGGCCTGGAGATAAAGGAGTTCAGCGCACTCGGGAATTTTGCCTTTCAGAAAATGGCAATGGTGAAAGACCTGCAAGAACGCGCTCAGGAACTCTCCCTCCATGACATTATCTCGGCAATCGCTGGAGATACGGATGCGCGCACGACAGTAAGCGCATCGCAACATGAAACGGAACCCGGGGAACTGGACAAGGTCCCTCCTGATAACGAGTTCAACGTTCTGGATGCTGATTCCAGCCAGCAGTGCGCCATTGCTGACATATTGGCGGGACAGAATGCGGTCGTGCACGGGCCGCCGGGGACGGGCAAGAGCCAGACGATTGCCAACCTGATTGCCGGCCTGGCAGCAGCGGGCAAGCGTATCTTGTTTGTAGCGGAAAAACGCGCTGCCCTAGATGTTGTGCTTCACCGGCTCGCTGAAGTTGGATTATCGCATCTTTCCATTGATCTTCATGGAGCCGATCTTTCTCCAAAAAAAGTCATGCAGCAGGTCGCGCGCACGCTTGACATGGTGCGCAACGCCACTCCAGTCCAATGCGAAGAGGTCCACATCCAGCTTGTGGACAGGCGCAACCGCCTCAACGAACACGTGAGCCGGCTCCATCAACGCAGGGAGCCAACGGGAAAAAGTGTTTACGAGATGCAGGGCCAGCTGATGCGACTGCGTGTCCAGTCTTTAGCCAGATGGCGGGGAGCCGAACTCAAGCGCATTGATCCCAAGGCAGCGCAGCAGATCCGCGACCTGCTGATGGAATCGCGCGGTTTCGAGTCGCTCTTTCTCAGAGATGATCCTTCTCCCTGGTGCGGCGCCAACCTGCCGGATGGCAAGTCCGTCCAGCAGGCACTGGATCTGGTATCAAGTTTGTCTGCCGAAACATGGCCACGTTTTCTCGAAGCCTTGAATGCCCTACTCAACCAGACTCAACTTCACAGGCCTACCTCGGTGAAGGCGGCACGCAATCTTGCCGATCTCATATCCGGGGTTGAGGGAACACTTGCCAGCTATCAGCCTGACATCTATAAAGAAGATCTTACTGGCTTTGTGACTTGCCTACAGCCCGGCAAACAAGGTGGGATCAATGCCGCCTGGGCAATATGCACCAACTCAAACTTCCGGCAAGCGCGCACAGCAGTGATCAAGTTACGAAAGCGAGGTAAAGCTTCTTCGTCCGTTCTTTTCGCGGAGATCACAAAGGCAGCGGCTGAAGCAAGGGCATGGGCGGAACTGGCGCAGAGCCCGACTCATCCCATGCCGATCGCCGGCGCAGATCAGCACCTCAGAATTTGTGGGGACCTGTTTCGGGCACTAGTAAATCTTGCCATAATTCTTCCGGACAAGCAGCTTGAAGCATCCTCGCTCGATCAGTTCGGAGATCTGACGCGCAAATTGGCTGCCGATGTATCGACGCCATACGAGATTCCGAAACTGACTGAGATTGAGAAGAACCTGGAAATATCGGGCGCAGGGAAACTGATTGCGGAACTCCGCCAGACCAAACCGGAAAAGAACAGCTGGCCCGACATCTTCGAGCATGCCTGGCTCAGCTCAACTTTAGACGCGGTGAGCCAGCAGGATTCGGAGATTCGTGGCTTCAAAGGACAATCCCAGACAGGCTACGTGGAGGATTTCACCCGGTTGGACGAAGAACGGCTGGCGCTCGCGGCTGACCGCGTCCGGCGATCGCACGGATTAAACGTCATCACTGCCATGAACGCGCATCCCGATCAGCAACAACTGATCAAAGCAGAGGCCAGCAAGAGCCGAAAGCACCTGCCGCTGCGGAAAATGTTTGCCCAGGCCTCTGATGTGCTCACTGCGGTGTGCCCGTGCTGGATGGCCAGCCCGCTTTCCGTAAGCCAGTTGTTGGACGGAGGGAAACAGTATTTTGATTTTGTGATCTTCGACGAGGCCAGCCAGGTTCTGCCTGAAGATGCTGTCCCGGCAATCTTGCGAGGTAAGCGGGTCGTCGTAGCGGGCGATAATATGCAGTTGCCGCCCACCACATTCTTTGCAGCCGGCGAAGATGACGATTACGCGGCAGATGAACAGACCAGCAGCGCGGAAGGTTTTGAAAGCCTGCTCGACATGATGATGCCTTTTGTCCGGTCGCGCTACCTTGACTGGCATTATCGCAGCCGCGACGAGTCCCTCATCAACTTCTCCAACCACTACCTTTATCACGACCGTCTTGTGACGTTTCCCGGCCCGGGCGGACCGCCGGTTATCAATCATGTTCTGGTGAAGCAAGAACTCGGTGTTGATGGGCAGGAAGAAAGCTCGAACGCCGAAATCCGCAAGGTCATCGAACTCATCCTGGAGCATGCGCGCAAGCGTTTTGCCGAGACGCTGGGTGTGATCACGATGGGCATTCGACACATGGACCGGTTGCAGGCTGCGTTCGATCGTGAACTGGAGAAATACCCAGAGCTGCATGAATTCTTCGACCCAAATCGCAATGAGCGGTTCTTCGTGAAAAACCTGGAGCGCGTACAAGGGGATGAGCGCGATGCGATCATCATCAGCATCGGATATGGAAAAGATCGCGCAGGAAACTTGCCCTTAAGGTTTGGGCCTCTTCTTTCTGAAGGCGGCCGGCGTCGGCTCAACGTCGCGATTACGCGGTCGCGGCAGCGGCTTACGGTGGTTTCCTCTTTCGACCATCTGGACATCGATGTATCGCGTATTCGTCCGGGCAGCGGAGTCGAACTCCTGCGGGACTATCTGCAGTACGCAGCTACCAACGGCAAACGCCTGGGTGACGCGCAACTGACCACCGTTCCGCTGAATGATTTTGAAGCCGACATATTCGATGTCTTAACCGGTCAAGGGTTGAAGCTGGTCCCGCAGGTTGGAGCGTCGCATTATCGTATTGACATGGTCGCGGAGCACCCCCAGCAACCGGGACGTTTTGTGCTTGCCATTGAATGTGATGGGGCTTCGTATCACTCCAGCTACACGGCTCGCGATCGTGACCGCTTGCGCCAGCAACAGTTGGAGAATCTGGGATGGCGCTTTCACCGGATATGGTCCACCGATTGGTTCCTCCGCAAAGAAGATGAGGTGAAACGAACCCTGGCGGCGTTTCAGGAAGCGGTCAAGTTCGCAGATAGAATGGATCGAGATCCCTCAGTCGCGAATGGGTCCTCCAACGGTCACAGCAAGATACCTGTAAATGGTTCCACGGCCCTAAACGCCGCTGCCCCGGCTCGGAAGCCCCGACCGGCGATCCCCCTTAAACCTTCCATCACGAGGTACAGCACGCGTGAACTGGCCGAGTTGATTCAGTGGATTGCTTCGGACGGTAAGCTTCGAACCGATGAGGACATTATCTCCGAAATGGTTTCGGTCTTGGGCTTTGCCCGCCGGGGAGTGAGGATTGAATCAGCCATCAGGAGCGCGATTCAGTTAGCCCGATCAAGGTGATTGGTGTCGGGCATTCTGCCGGCTCTTACACAGTGACCAGTAGAAGGTTTACGAAATGCTAGCAAAACGTTTGAGACAGATTTGTGCGCACCACTTTGGCTGACATTGAGTCAGCCGGAAGTTTCTGTTTTACGGAGATTAGAGAGAGTACTGTCGGCTGCTCCCATTATCTGCGAAGAGCCACAGCATGGGATGATTGATCGTAAAGCCAGGTCATGACAGGGCGTTACGTCGTACGCGGCATTGAATCGGCTGGAAGATTTTCCACGTATGACCAGTACGACACGCCAAATGATCACTACAGCGTGTTGCCACCCTCAGATGCTTCGGCTCTTGCCGGTCTACGCCACCTTGAACGCCGTAACGAAGCGCAAAACAGCAGCATCAAGGCTCGTCACTAAAATGAACTCCTCCCCAGTGTAGTAGTACCCTTTGATCCAGAATCTGAGAAGCCGTCTCAAATGGCTAAACCATCCGAAGGGGCGTAGCCTTTTCCTGGCAGCGTTGACCGCTTCGTGTAGTAGTCGATCCTCACTCCTGAGAGTTTCTTTCAATCGGTTCAGTGAGTCTAGGTCAGACTGGCCCTTCAAAAGCGCTGAGGAATTGTTGCGATTTAGACCCTCGATTTCGTTGCAAAGGTCAGCAATACGGTTAGCTCTTCGATGTGAAATGGTGGCAGAGATTCCAATAGCGACTGCTGTGCCAATACCCGGCAGTATAAAGTGCCCTGCAGCCATTCCACCACCATCAGTAGCTAGTGATCCACCTCCGAACCACGCCCATCCGGCATTTGCGGCTGCGGCCCCATGCAGCGCCGCCATCGCAGTACCTGTCGAAGCGTGTCCAACAACCTGAACTGCGGCCCATGAACCTGCTGCTGTGCCAAATCCTGCACCGGCCCCCACCAGCGGAGGAATGGATCTGTCGATTGTGGAAAAATCTAACGGCGTTACGTGGTCCAGAGAAGTAGTCTCCACGAGACTCCTCGGCTTTGTTCCAACAACGAGGTCGAAATCGGTCCTCTGTCCTAATGGAGCTAGTATCGGAATCGCTGCCCTCAAATGGCGGGTTGCCACTCTAACGCGCTTCTTAACTGCAGTGGCGGCCGCGAGAAGGTCGGTATTGACCTGAGAGATTTGTCTTCGGAGATAATCGTACATTTGCCTCAGTTGGAGGTATCGAACACTCTGATTCCGCATGCGGTACGTCCCACCAACAGACACCACATCTCCTAGGACCCGAAAGGTCTTTTTGAAGAAGCCCATAACTTGGTAAGTGTGACCTGCTGAATGGAATTGTCAATCGAACGAGAACCCTACTCTTTCCGGCCGCTTTCAGGTTGTGATCCTTGACCTTCCAATTGTGGCCTAATTTAGGCCGATTAGGCAGGAGCGGAACCAAGGGGGAGCGGCCGAACGTCAGCGGACGCCGCGTGCAGCTACTTTCTCTCCGCGAACATCGTAAGTGGTGCTACCTGCCGCGATGAACTGTTACCTTGAGACCTGATCACATGTACCTTTGTTTTTGTGCCTTGCTGATTCAGTAAATCATGTCCTTGTGCAAGTGCATTCTTAATGAGTGCAGACTCAACGATGTCTAGCACCTTACTCATTTGCTGCCCACGCTTCAAGTACAGGCGTGCGACAAGCAGAATACGGCTTCCAGATTGGGCGTTTTTAATCCCCATCATGAGGCGCAGATTGTTGAATTGCACCTCAATACGCCCTCTCAGCTTTGAAGCTTGTCCGATATAGAGAGGAACAACATTCTTGCCAAATTTTCGGGCAAATACATACACGCCCGGCTTCCCCGACAGTCGTTCGATGCCACGGCAGAAATAAATTTGGTTTACTCGTGACCGTTCTCTGAGGCGTAGAGACTTTTCCCATTTCAATGCAATCTTCATGGAACTCTCCATTTCCCAGCTCAACGCAAAAATTGATTCGCGACAGCAATGCCACTGAAAGCTCTGCCACGCTTGCAATCTTTAGTCGGCCGCGTTCTGATTGGTCCCGCTCTGATTCGCTCATGCTGAAATTGGTTCGCTGATGAAGCCGCTGCACAGGGAGGCATTAGGCCCGTTGAGATCATTGCTGTTTCGGTTCGAGGCACAATGCCAGGAGCATTCTCTTGGAGCTAAGGCCACTAGTCCGCACCTCTCACCGGCTGGATCGCGCTGGTTACATCTTTCAAGCCTACACTCGCCACAGCGCGCTCGTACATCTTCAGCTGCGCCTGGTATGGCACAACAGCTTCCGGTGATTTGAGGTCGGTCTTATAGTCAAGGATCCGCCAACCTTCCTCATGGCCGAACAGAAGGTCGATGACACCGGTGAGGATCGCGTTACGACGCTCCGCGAACGCAAACGGCGTCTCAACCGAATGTTCCGATTTCCTGGCTTCATCCCAGAAGCTGGCCTTGGATACCTGGAGCACCGTGTTCACTGCGAGATCGAGCACGTCACGTAGATGGGGTTCTTCAACGGTAAGCCACATTCCCAGCTTCTGGAGGTCATCCGTAGTTGCTTCCTTTTGACGCATTGCATGCTCGAGAAGTCCATGAATGAGTATGCCCCATGCCTGGCCCGCGTCCGCACGATGGGAAGGTGTGTCGGCCGTAACCACTTTTGACGGATCGTCAGCAAGAGACTCTACAGCTTGGATCATCCCGGAAATGTGTCGGGCCCCTTCCGCAACTGAGGTTATTGCCCATGATGCTTGGCTCACCCGCTCATGTGCCATGGTTCGCGAATTAGACGCAGCAATCTGGGTCTCAATTTTGCAATCGAGCGGCCCAGCTTGAGCAGCCACCACAGGCGGAGGAATTTCCAGTTCAGGGTGGCCTGCCACGAAGTTGTTGAGAGCACCCCAGGCTGGATACCCTCTTCCTCCGATCGCGCGGCTGATTACAACCATTTCACGGGCCCGAGTCGCCGCGACATAGAGCAGCCGGTCCTCCTCGGCTTGCAAATAAGGCAATTCCGTCGCCGCGTGAGCGGCCCAATCTGCGGGCTCACCGATCAACTTGAAAGCATATGAAATCTGTCTCCCAATTCTCAGCCAACCCCGCGCCTTCAGTCCGGTGCGCTCAATACGCACGTCGACGCGAGGTGCAAAGCCACCAGCAGGATCTGCAAGAAAGACAACGTCGGCTTCGAGTCCCTTAGCTTTGTGCAGATTCATGAGCCTGACAACATCAGTGCGTCCTGGCTCAAGGGGAAGGGACTCGACCTCATTGGCGGCTTCGCTGTCTGCCTCTAGTTCGTCTGCCGCGTCGGCCAGACTTCCTCCTGCCTCTACCACCCGGCGGATGCGATCAACGGCGTGGAGCAAATCTCCCGCGTTGACGCCCCCCGGAGTCGTCGCTGCCCAGGCCAGGTAGCCAGTATCTTCAAGGATGCGATCCATCGCACCCGCTGCCGGAAGGATGCGTGTCCAGCGATAGTATTGGCGCAATGCGGCGAGTGCAGAATGTACTCGCAATGACGGCGTCGCATCCCCGGGTTCGTGAAACAGGCTGAACCAGCCGCCAGCCTGCTTAAAGGCGAACAGTTCCGGATCGCTCATCCCGAACAAAGGGCCGCGCAGAACCGCAATCAGCGACAAAACATCTTGCGGATCGGCGAGCGCGCGCAGCAGAACCGTCAACACCTCGACCTCGGCTGACTCGCCAAAGGCACCCGCTCCGCTCACTTCAACAGGAATATTTCGCGCCTCAAGCGCACTGGCATATGGCGTGATCCGGCCTCGTTTTCTTCTTGTGAGAATCAGGAAATCACTGAAGTGGCGGCGTTTGGCATCGACTTCCGAGTGAATATAGTTTGCAATCTTTGCTGCATCTTGTTCCTGGAGCGTATTCGCGGGACAGTTGTGCGTGAGGGTAAAAATGCCCCCGAATGAACTCTCCGGTTGGTAGGCATCGAGCCTGGCGAAGCGAGGTGCATGGATAGTGGGCTCGGCAGGGAACCGGGTCTTGAAGACCTCGTTCGCCCAGTCGCACAACTTAGGCACGGAACGAAAGTTCAGAGTAAGAGGTACGACGCGACCGCATGCAGGATCGCCGAAGCGCTGCCGGACGACGTTGTAGATATCGATGTCAGCTCGGCGGAAGCGGTAGATGGACTGCTTGGGATCACCCACGATGAAGAGTGCACCGGGCCGCAGCGTAACCTTGCGCCAATCCGCACCGCTTTTCTCCGTCGTAGCGGTTGATTGAGCAGTATCTTCGCCCAGCCAGAAAAGAATCTCCGCCTGAACCGGGTCTGTGTCTTGAAACTCATCGACCAGGAGATGCTGGAACTTTTTCTGCAGAGCTTTGCGCACGAGTTTGTTCTCGCGCAGCACACGTGCAGTCAAATTGAGGAGATCACCATAGTTCAGAGTGTTGATGCGACGGCGTTCAGTCGCGGCAAATGCGCGCGCCCGGCTCAACACTTTCACCGACAAGCGGTAGACATATTGATGCCATTGTGTCAGATATGGCTGGACAACCGCCTTGTGAAATCCCTGGTGCAGCTCTTCAATCAAATCCCGCAGGCGCTTCTTCTCGTGCGCCGAATCCGCCCACCACTTCTGCACAATCGACGACTTGCAGTCCCATGTCTCCAGCAGGGTTGCGACAGCGGAAGGTCGGTGACAACTGGATCGGTAAACACGAAGTTGTCCCCGAAACAGTCGTGCTGCTTTTTGGATCCCACAGGTGACGCCGGCATCGATCTTGGAAGGAAGGTTCTTTTCCAGCTCTGTCCAGAACGTCTCAAGCGCCTGAAATGCTGGTTTGGAGTCGGGACAACTGGCTTCGCCAGGCGGAAATTCGACGTCGTCATTACCGCAGATTGTGGCGAAAGCCGAGTCCAGATCCTTCGGGTGAATATCGGCTGCGATTAGGGCGATCATGTCCGGGTCGCCGGCGGCGCGCGCGGTGCTGATGAAGTCTCGCCAGACTCGGCGGCGTAGCTCGAAGTCCTGGGTCTCATCAACTTCAGTGAAACCCGGAGACACTCCGGACTCAACCGGCCGCTCGCGCAAGAGAAGCGCGCAAAACGAGTGAATTGTTCCGCCAAAGAAGCGTTCAAGGTTCGAGAGGGCTGACTGGATGCGCTCGATCCGCTTCGGATCATTGCTGCCGGGGAGCGAAGCTCGACCCAGCTCAACTTCGAGGGCGAGGTGAAAACGGCCACGAAGCTCAGAAGCGGCTTTGCGGGTGAATGTAACCGCCGCCATATGCTCGACCTGGTAAACGCCGCAAGCAACGCCGGCGGCCATGCGTTCAGCAAGCATCTGGGTTTTGCCGGATCCCGCCCCTGCTTCGACGAGGATGTTGGTCAGGAGTTCCTCACGTATGAGGCGACGTGATTCCTGGTCACTGAAACGCGAGTCAGACATGTTCTCGAAGCCTCCGGTAAGCCGCAAGCTTGGAATCCTGCACCTTCTGACCGGCCTGTCGGTTCACCGCTCCCCCGCACGCCGCGATATAGTCGCAGTATCTACAGTCGTCTTCATCTGGCGTCCGGATGAATTCTCCCCGGATGATCAAATCCCGCAGGTCGGCCAACACGGCTGCAATGGCTTTTTGAGTGGGCGCGGGGATGCGTACGCGCTCCTGACTTCCTCTGCGACTGGAGAAGTAATACACGCCAGCGGCGATCTTTGGGTTCTTGTGGGTTTTCTTGAGGAGTTCGATGGCGGCGAGCCCATAGAGCGCGTGCTGTAGGCGGCGCCCACCGTTGAAAGTCCCCTGCCATTTGTCTCGCCAGAATCCGCCGGTCTTGTAGTCAAGCACCTCGAAGGAAGCCGAACCCACCTGATCAATTCGATCGATGCGGCCGGTTATCCGGAGGGAAATTCCCTTGGCAAGTTCGACCGTGACTGGCTCCGACCGCGCTAGCGGTTCCTTTTCATCATCATCGATGGGACGTCCGAACGATACTTCCAGGCCAACCGGGCTGGATGTCGAGATCTTGCACTCTTCTTCCAGAAACAACTCCACATCCGCAAGAAAAGCCTTGGACTCGCGTTCCAGGATCTCCGCGGTAGCGGCTGGCATCTCCCGGTCAAGTTCTTCCAGACGCTCTTGCGCCACGGTGATCAGCCAGACGCCATCTTTTTGGTTCGGACGACGGTTTTCGTCACGGACACGCCGCAGCAGCGCGGCGTACAAATCGTGCAACTCCGAGCCGCGCGTCAGCGGATCCAACCAGATGTCCTTGTCCCTCTCCCGTTCGTCGACGGGCCGTATGCCTAATCCTCGCTTCAGGAAGAAGCGAAACGGACATTCTGCTGCATTCTCCAGCTCCGTTACCGAGTACCCGATTGCCGATGAAGAGGGATCGAGTGCTGGTCCGGCATCAGGCACGGAGCCATCGAACTCGGTGAACTCTAACGACTGCCTGCGACCTTCCGCTGTCTGGCCATGTGCGATACCAGGGAACGCTGAACCTACAACCTTCACCCCCTCATTCTGGGTATCCACGACGCTTTTCAGCCACCATCCACCCGGGGAGAGCGCAGTCTCTCGGTCGCGAGGTACGGCCGATTTTGGTTCTCCAAGCGCTTCCTTCATCGCGTGGTAGGAGAGCGAATCGTTGCCACGCTGGAGCCGGTAAGCCTGCAACATTAGCCATGACGCGTAAGTTTCCCGAAATTCTCTGGTATCACGGCTCGAGTAGCTGAACGTGGCGTGCGCCGCCGAGGCAGCCAGCCGGTAAAGGATCGCGTAAACAGCTTCATCAATTCGGTCCGTCGACAAGCGCAGATAAGAGGAGATGCTCGCGCGTTCAGCGTCCAAAAGAACGGGGTCTTCCGTCGAAGACGAAAATACCCGCCCTTCTTCGAGACCGACCACAAAGACGTACTTTCGTCCGGCATAACCCGATTGGGAAAGGCTGCACGCGTAGAGATGTCCCGGACGAGAGCGCTCCGGCGCCACATACAGCGACTGAACGCGCTCGCGGATAAAGCGCAGCGACTCCGTTAATCCACATGTATATGCGCCGAGGGCGCGCAGTTCGCCAACATAACTCCTCAAGTCTGCCACTGCCCGATGGTCGAGTGCGCTGCTCCGCGCTGTCTTGTCTTCGAGGAAATCAAGAGCGCCACTCGCCACAGTTTGCAGCGAAACCTTCCCGTTGTCCGCCGGCACTGGCACGGATTCAATTAGGCTTGTAATCCACTTACGAACGCGCTTCGTCAAATCGGCTCTTGCCTGGGCATCCGCTCGATCCACGTCCGATGCATCGGGATCGGCGGCGCGGGATTCATATTTCTTGTGCAGCCGATCAAACGCCAGACCATATGTCCCTCGTCCCCAACCTGCTTCAGCCCGCGCCAGCAGCCGGCCGGCCTGTCCCGGAGTGAACCCTTCCTCCGTTAGCTTTACTCCCAGATCGCCCGACTGAAGCAACCTGCGGAAGTGTCCGGCGGAAAAATCCGTTTCAATCCAGTCGCAGAGTCCGATCAACGCCCGTCCGGGACGCGTGAAGGCGGCAGGGATGCCTGGCCCCAACGTCACCGGCCAGTTGTGGCGGAGTGCCTTCTCCCAGACTAGCGACATGTGAGCGTCCGACGCGCAGGCGATTTCGACCTGGTCCAGGGGCACACCGGTGGCGAGAATCAGGCGGAATACTTCTTCGATCTCCGCTTCGTGGCCGCCTGCGTGAAATAGCTCGATCGTTGGCTTGGGGGTTGTGGCCGCCGGCGCGGATCCTGGAGTCATCAGAAACGCCAGTGGGTTGGCCGCGACGTCTGCAATTTGGCTCTCCACTTTTCTCGACATCAGCCTTCGAGGGACACGAACGCCAGGAAGCTCAAAAACACACGGATGTATCCGCTCGCCTGGCAAGGTATCAATGAGCGCGCGCTGCAGCGTGCTCCAATGGGTATCAGGGAGCTCCGTCCAGCAATCCTGAGACTGAATCGGACACCAGTCGTGGTGCTTCGCCGCTTCTTCATACACCGTGGCTATATCACCGCGTTTATGCTCATCGAGAAAAAGTTCGTAGGCCGAGAGCAGCGCAACCAGCTCAGCATGTTTCGCCGGAGATGAGAACACTTCCGGCTTCAAGGCCCCAGGATGAATGCCAGCCATGCGCAGCTCGCGTACGGTCGTCCACAACGCTTGCGCCATGGTCGGATGATCGGCGAGCGGGCGAAAGTAACCACGCGCCAGCGGAAGATCGAGCAGGAGTCGCATCATCAGCGCAGGGCCGAGTCCCTCTTCGGACGGATGGATACCGCGCTCGACGAGAAACGGGGCTCCCATGCGCAGCGCGATGTCGAGTAGCGTGGCGAACCGCAGATTGAGCCAGTTCGTGCCTTCGCGGGCGATCCGTTCGCCCAGGGTGCGGCCGATCGCGTGCGTCGGGACAAGCACCCACTTCGAGCGGGTCGGATACGCGATACAGATACGCGTCAATTGATCGACGAAAGGGTCCACATCGGCCTCAATTAGTTGAATCGCAGCGGCACCCGATAGATAACTTAGGGAGTTCTTGGGTATGCGCGATCAGCCTGTTCTGCCATTCGCACCAGGTTTTGCATAAGGCGACCCCGTTCGATGTGATTACTCGGGATTCCATTTTGGAGTCCTTACCTGATGGACGATAGCGCATCGATTAGAGGCTGTCTGTTCCAAACTGAGCATCTCTACTGCTTGTCAGGCACGCTTCAAGCCGCCCCTCAGGTCCTTCTAAGCCCGCGCAGAGCGTCCTCGATCACCTCTCTGGTGTCTTCTGGCAGCTGAGGATCCATACCAGTCAACATCCATTATAGGTAATCAGGATCTTCCTGTGCGATTTTACTCAGAGTCTGGCCTCTATATTTCCCGAACGCGAAGGAAGGCTCTCCGTGCCGCGACTCGAATTTGCGCCCCGAGTCCGAGAATCCAGTGGGGAACGCAGCGAACGTCGCCAGCTGGGCCACATCATTCGGGAGGTCATCATAAAGTTGGAGCTGGGCGTTAAGGATCTTCCACGCGGCCCTGGCATCAGCAAATGCAGAGTGAGCTTCCTCATGCGCAGCATTACAGTAAAATCTGGCAGCCGCCGTCAAACTGCGCGGCTCCTTGGAATGATAGATGGCCATTACGTCAACGACGTGATGGTTCGCGACTTGAAAGTCTATTGCCGCACGCTTGAATTCCTGTTCCAGAAAAGGTAGGTCGAAGCGGACAACATTGAAACCACCCAAATCAGAACCATCGATTAACTTGAGCAGACGCGGAGCAATCTCGCGAAATTTGGGCTTGCCTTGAACATCGGCATCACTAATTGCGTGAACCTTTGTCGCCTCAATTGGAATTTTGATTTCTGGGTCGATCCGCGATTCAAAGCGGTGCATTTTGCCTCCTGGCTCAATCTTCAGCACCGCCAGTTCTATTATTCTGTCCAGCTCAAAACTTGTACCAGTTGTCTCCAGATCGAGAAAAGAGATGGGCCGCTGCAGAATAATCTCTCTTGCTGGTTGGGACTTTCCAGTCATGCTCGAACTATAACACCGCCGTTATGTGGGCCGCATTCCGCAGCCGTGCCCCTCAGTACTCTCACCGCTTTTGCGAAGTGTTCTTCCGGCACACTGAGACCGGGGATCGGTACCCACCTCACGGAATTTTGCCCCATCGGAGTGCCAGGGATCGCCCCTAGCTCACCTCAGACTGCACCGGCCTATCGATCCGCATCTTTCCCAGTCCACAGATATTCCATTCGATCACACGCCTTTGCGAGAGTCATAACATAGATCTTCCATTCCTTCTCAGTGATACCGATCATCGGCACCCAGCACTCGCCAATCACGCGCCCGTGCTCAGCGACCTTGAAACCCACGAGTTCGCGATAGGAGTTGATTCGCCACACCTCCAATGAGGGATTCGGATTCGTAAGGTGTTGAGCGCCTCCTCGTGTGACGACGACTGACCATAGCCGGATAACATCGCCCATTGAGTCATCGACACGCACTCTCTGAAAGCGGTCCCGGCCACAAGGCACTCGAATTTCCCCGCCGGCTAGCTTCAGGGCCGCTTTGCGAGTAAGCATTCGCCATTCACCGCTCACACATGGCCCTCCTTATAGAGATCCTCTATGAAAGGTAGTACGTCCTGTTCGAGATGGATAAGCGCGCCCTTGAGTCGATCAGCGGCCTCCGCAGTTGCTTGCACAAGCCATAGTGCGCGCTTTCCGTCGAGAGCTTTGTTTCCAAGTAACACGTTGGAGACGGCGGTAAGCTTGTAATGATGGAAGCGGGCGTCGTAGACGGCAGCAATTCGAACTGGGAGCGCAAATGCCTCCCGTGAAATCAGCTCGCAATCCGCGTCAAGGTCAATCTGTCCGATCGGACTGACACAACGTAGGTTCGGATAGCCGTGAACGGAATGAAGAAATATCGTGAAGTCCTGCGGTCTCTCCGCGTGAACGATCGATCCAATTCTTTCATTCTTGCGCGTTGGCGCGTGCCACTTCACGCCATCCCTCTCAAGCACTTCATGAATGTCGACGAAGCGTCGGATCAGTTCTTCCCCGAACTCCCCAGTCACTGGGAGCGACTTACGAGCACCTTTTAGCCATACTGGGGACACGGGAAAGGCACTTTGAAGTGGTTCGCGACTGAGTGCGCGGGCTGGTGAATTGTGTTGAATCTCATGGACGAGGTCGATCCTCCTGTCAAGATCTTCATCCGGCAGAACCAAGGTTTCGTGCATGAGTTGGATGAAACGGGCCATTCGGTCGAGAACGCGATTCACTTGGAAAACTTCGACAGTCTCGCGCAGGTATGGGTAAAACACCTGTAGAAGATCCTGCGGATCTGTTTGCACCGCGATTCCGGTTAACCTCCGTTCCGTCTGAGATCGGACGCGATCGATCCGTCCGATCCGTTGTTCCATCGATGACGGCATCCACGCGATGCCGTAGTGATACACGTCCGAACAGAACAGGTGAAGATCTTCGCCTTCCTGAAGCAGATCGGTCGTGATGAGGATAAATGGATAGCCAGGCATGCGGAACTGGCGGACCACTGTTTGATTGACCTGTCCCGACATACCGCCGATCGGCTGCTGAGCGCGGAGCAGCTTGCCTATCTCAACCGAGACGCTCTCTAGAGGAAGCTCCCACAAGCTGGGCACGTTGACATCGACAATTAGGTCAAAGTTGGCGGATGCGTCTCGTAGTTCGTGGTACGCTCGAAACGCCTTTGTAGAGCGTTGTCGCTCCAGCATCGCCAGCACATCGTGGGCCAGGGCACGGTTATCGAGATCCTCACCCCCCGCATCTCGCGCCAGACGGCCGAGGCGATTCACGATGGTGAGGTAAAGATCGATGGACGAATTTCCGAGACGAAACATCGAGGCCAACAGCTCACGGCGTAACTCGCGCCTTTTGAAGCGTGGGCGGAATACGAGTCTTGCCTCCTCCTTGGGTACCCACAACTCTTCAAGCAGTACTTCTCTTTCACGAAGCTCAGTAAAGAACGTTGCTCGCTCCAACCAATCGCCCAGTGCGACCGGTGCACTTCCGGTGCTGGCTGATTGAAACACTGTGTCTAGCACAAGGCCCGAGTTCTGTTGTAGGCTTCCTGGGCTCTCTGCCAAGATTGACACCGCCGCCTGCTGGAACGCGAAAAAGAGATCGAAGTGTCCGCGCTTCTTCTGATCGCCACGAAGGCACTCTCCGGCCCTACGCTGCAGTTCATTGGATAGGACGTCCTTCGGTTTCCCCGTATACGCCCGTAATTCGTCAAAAACACCCCCCGGACGCACGTCTAGGAGGTCAGCGGCATAGTTGTCGGAAAAGAATGACGACAGGGCAAAGCGCGACTGAATAAATCGTTTTGCGACCGCAGCGCCGCTAAGGACACCTTCGGGACCATCCCCGCGAAAATACCATGCAAAGAAACTGTCGCTGTCGCCGAGGTCTTCTTCCGGTGTGAGAAGATAAACCTCGTCGTCCGAATCATCTGTGGTCACTTCGGGCCTTGGTTGACGCCGGGTTGCGTGTTCGCTCTGGTATTTGTCGACGAGCTTTTCGAAAGGCCGCCGCAGTTCAGCTCGGAGCTCGGTCCTCATGCGTGCAAATAGCCAAGCGTCGTACTCGTCATCAAGTTTCTGCTTGATTTCTTTGACCGAGGCTACGCGTCGGACAAAGACGAGCGCCTTTCTGCCCGTATCAAACGAGGAGCGCAGGGAGAGGACCAGCGCGTCCATTTTCGGGTGTGGCATCGGTCGCTGGAATCGGCGTCTGTAACTGTCCGCAAGACGGTTGACCGCGTCGACATCAATACCCTCGCGCTCGATCACGTCGTCGGCTTGTCCAGAATCGTCGAAATTGCCAACGGTTTCATCCGCGCTACCAATCTTCGCCGTCTGTAGAAAGCTTTCGAAGGAAGCCAGCATGCCGATCTGGAATGAATGATTGAAGCGCTCGCTCGCAAGAAGTTCACTTACTTTTTTCTGTACGAGTGCGACGATGAGCCGCTGCCGATCATCGGGAACGGGAAGTGGCTGATCGTATATTTCGATACCACCGGATCGCCATTCGCGACGATAGAGATTTTTTGTCAGTTGTTCGTCGCCAACCTGAATCGTCGAAACCCGTCGAATCAAGAAACCAGACAAGGCATCACGCTTTTCGGCATCGGTGGCTTGAGAATCCGAGAGAATTCGGGCCGCTTCACCGAAACCTACGACGTCAAGTTGACTCCAGATCTGACGATAGTCATCTTCTAACGGAGTCGCGGACAAGAAGAGAACATGTCGTGCTCGCCGCCCGTAAAGCGGAAGATCGGGTCGGTCGATCCCGTTTCCCTCGTCGTTACCGAAGGTCAAGGCTACCAGCCGGTTCCGAAGCGCCGCCGTCCGTTGGAGACCGTGTTTCAGATTGTGTCCTTCATCGATAATGATGAGGTCGAAGACCGGAATGGCGCAACAGACGGCACGTGCATAGTTTTCCTTGAAACGCTCTTTGCTTCGAAGATCAAACAGATCCGCGTCGATCCACGGCAACAGATCTCGCAATCGATCCCGTCGTTTCTTCCATTTTTCGGAGTCTTCCGCCAGGCCGAAACTAAAACTTGTTAATCGAACGAAGAAGTCTCGATTTGGGTCATTCGACGTCTCGCGTACGAGTTCGTAGAGGTTTGAACAAAAGACGGGGGCTCGCACCGGTGTGTCTTGGAGAGATTTGACGCGCAGGTCAGGGTAGCGGACGTTATTCCGTACGAAATTGCCAAGCTCCTTGATCCATTTGCGCTGAATGTTCTCTTTCGGGGCCACCACCAGGAGCCGGAAGCGCGGTTTGAAGTGACGAAAAAGAGCCACTGCGCCGAGTGCCACATACGTCTTGCCGAGACCGACTTCGTCCGCGAGATAGGCGACACGTCTCTGCTCCAACATGTTGTGAATGGCCACTGCGCCTTGAAGCTGGGATTCTGCTGCGCCAGGGCCAATGCGATCCTGCTGCGATGCCGATCCACCCGCGAAGTTGAGGAGCTGGCGGGCAGTCTCCAGTGAGATCATTCGCTGACCTCCACGATAGGCTTAGCCTTCGCGAGGAACCAGCGGTCATACCATCGAAAGAAAGCATCACACTCTTCTGCAGAGCCGAAAGTAAAAGAGCTCCGGACCTTCGATGAGTGTTCTATCAACGACCGGAGTTCACCAACGTCCGTCGGATGACGAAGGCAGAACTCCGCACGGTGGGCCTCCAATTCGTTCAAAAGTTGTCGTGCGTTTAGGAGCGTGATGTATGTCCGCACAATATCCGAGCTTTTCTCTTCGATGACTTTGTCGACCAATCGCCGGAGGGAGTCAAACTTGCCACCGAAAAGACGATCCACGGCTTCTTTTTCTCTGTTGTCGGCCAAAGCGGTCTGAACAGAGCGTTCAAGGTTGCCGAAGGCTATGTAAACTTCTGCGAAGGTTGTGAACAAGCTATCGCTCCTTTCATAGACTCGGCCCCGGCCCAACCACATCGCGATTTCCGGATCGTCGAACGCTTCGGCGTGCTCCTCCAGGAACTCCTTCTTTTGCTCAACAGTCAGAAATGACCAATACCGCAGGATGTCAGCTACGGTGAGAGAAGATATTAGGGAAGGCTTGTAGGTCATGTCTTCTTCATCAACGAGAATCTGTGCATCTTCTTCGCCATCGATCCGGACGGTGATGAATGCGCTACTCCGCAATTCGTGCTCAAGGGCGATACTAAGTTCCGATGGGCAATCTACCCATTTCCGTACCGGTAGGGGATCCAAGCGTGCCAATTCGACACCGTGTGCAATCAACGTCAGCGGTGGCGAAACTGAGCCTTGGTCCCAGAATGTGCTCGCCTTTCGGCCGCTCCAGCGGTAACGTAAGCTCAGTTTGCAGCCACTGCTAGGAGCGAGGCCCTCCTCCTCGGTACGTGTCATGAACTCTGTGACGCCACTTCGATCAGCTGTGAGCCACCAGTCGAGACGACGCGATGGTATCTCCACGAAAAATCCCGTCTCCATGTTTCCACCGCGGTTGAATGCAGCACCAGTAAGATTCACCGATCCGACGAAGATTGCCTGGTAATCTCGCTCGGGATCGAAGAAACGATAGACCTTTGCGTGTAGCGTTCGATCGCTGCCACGCGAAAGGCGCATGATATTGTCGGGAAGCTCACCCCACTCTGCTATCTCGCTGACATCCTTGTAGTAGCGCTCCGAGCACAGCGCCTGGCCCTCCAATCCCCGAGGAAGAAAGATGCGGATCGACTGTGGCCGGAACGCATCGCGAAGTCGATGAATCGGACCAAGCGACTCCGTGTTATCGAAATAGGGTGAGAGGATTTCGAGATTGCACCGTTGTAGTCGGTTCGACGCAATACCGTTGAGAAACTCGATCAGTGGCTCACCTACGAGCAGACGTGGCAGGACTACTCCGCCGCGCATGCGCTGGTCGTCAGGCTCGACACGTTTGATGAATGTCTCGATTGCGTCAAGCGCCGGATGACTGTCGACGTGAACGGCAGACACCCGGATCTGCCGGATAAGCGCCCTGAGGCCATCGCGAAAAGAGCAAGTTTCACCTGTCTTTATTTCTTCAATATGCGCTACCTCGACGTTCTCCCACCAACCTGCCCGCGTGAGGTTCGCTGAAAGTGCGGCCACGATTAGTGCCGTCTTTTTCTCCTCATCTTCCACAAGCAGAAGAATATTCTTGGGATGAAAATACCCGGTAGGGTGAGAAACGGCGACACGTTGTACGTCGAGCTTGCTCGACCGAGAGCCAGCTTCAAGCCCGACACGATCATAGTAGACAGCAACCCCGTCCACCTTGAGCAGCGCCTCGGCGAGATTGATCAGTCGAATCTCTGGAACATGACTCAACGAAATATCGAAGAAGACAGGGAGCACCTCTTGCTCGAAGAAGCCTGGATCGAAGCGGAAGGTCAGAAAAACAGCAGCCTTCAGGCGGCGTCCCCCGATGACACTTTGAATTTCATCAGATAGTACTTTCCGTGGAATCTCGCTCACAAGTTTCTCCAGCACTTCACGTGAGACCACTACTGCCCGCAACAGAGCGGGATACAATGCCGTGGCGATCCATCACGCCACCTCCTGAGAGACGTACCAGAGAGAGTTGATGAAGTACGTGCTGCGCCACTGGTCCTCTACGTCGGAAACGGACAGGAGGTTCTCGGCTTCATCGGGCTGTCGAACTCGGAGTCGGCCGGATTCAATGGACACCCAAGCCGCAGATCCATTCCGTGACCGCATGACTTCGGTGTTGGCCTCCACGAGGTACCCTATGAGAGCCGCGTATTCCCCTTTAGCTAGCGAACCAGCGATCTCAACCCATCGACTTGCCGCCTTCGTGGACCCAGTGGCAGCGGCGATTTCGCTTTGGAGCGTCGACAACCGATCGAGATCGACGCGCGGCGGCCGTTTCCACTCACTCTTGACCTTTCGAACCACGCTGTCAGTGGTTTGTCCGTTTTGTGTGAGGAGATAGCCGAAAAGAATGCGAGCGGGCGAGATCAAATGTTCGACCGCTTCAATGCGGTCGAGCACCTCGACGAGCTCCTCATCCTTCTTTTTTATCGCAACTCGCTTCACCTCTCGAAAATCGCGAAATACGAAATCATCACTCCCGTGCTCGGCCAGTATTTCCGCTAGCCTCCGCTGGCGACCGTTGGTGCGATCAGAGTTTCCTCCCCAGGCGAGGTGATCCCTATAGAACACCTTCTCTTCGGATGTCACCCGGCCGTGCGCTTTCGCCAGCGCTTTGATCAGTTCCTGGTCACGCCCTAAAGGCTGAAGATCGAAGCTCGGCCTATGGAGAAGATCCACGAGTCCTCGCTTTTCTGATCGGCCATTGCCGAACAGCGGTAAGTATTTCTTTTCGACGAAGGTTCTCGCCTCAACACTCAATCGTTGATCGCGTTGCACTAAGAGCTCGCTCGCCCGGGCTGGCATCGAGAATAGCCCCCAGAGTCCATAGACTTTTTGATTTGACAAGATCTGATCGGTTTGTTCGGCGGAGATCCGAATTCGTTTGGAATCATTTAACCGCGTCTGAATGCGTCGTAAGCCCCGTACGCTGCGGTCAGTGTTGATCACAACCCGGGCGTAGCCAGCCAACTGTTCAAACTTTAGAAAAAGGTTCAGTAGCGGCTGGCCCTTACCCCCTTCCATTTCCTGCACCTCTTGGGCAAAGTACAAACCTAGAATTAGGGTCGTGAAACCGCGAACCCCGTTTGTCACAGTCGTCAGATTTCCCACCACCTCGCGTCCAAACCTCGACCAGATCGGCACCAATCCTAGTGGGTCGCGGGAGCCTCTAATTTGCGCACGGTCATCGAGATCGGTCAGGAATGGCATAACTTTTCGGTACGGATCCTTCTAAGCTCCAGCGCTGACATTGCAGTACGATTTCGGACTTCGTCCGCGACCTGAAATCAATCGACGATAATTCTGAGCCGCCCATTCATCGTTACGTCTTGTGGGGCTGCCAAGCTTTGATGATGGTGTCATAGTCAGCCTTCAGCTCATCGAGTGTCGGCCGAATCCCCTGAGTTTCCGGCGGCTGAGAATGAGACGCAATATAACGGCAGCTCTTCTCGAAGACCGGCATTATCGCGGCCATACTCTCCTGCAGCTTGCCGACATTTATCTTCTCCAGTTTCGTCATCATCACATTCGGCGCGTATCTTTGGACAACGCCCTTGAGCATTTCATACTCGACTACGATTTCGGACAGTCCGCGGAGTTCCTCATATCCTTTCTCGACCAAGGCGGCTTTGATTTCGCCTTCCTGTTTCTCGGCGCCGTCAATCATCTTCTTAACCCTGGTGCTGACCTGCGCGATAGTGTCCACGCGCGGATGGGAGGCCGCCGTCACCACGCCGGCATCGCCGCCTTCCAGTCTGATGTCGTAGTACCTCCAGTTTTTCTTGTCGGCCTTACCGAGCAACTCGGCCGCGAACCAGATATTGTGGGTGAAAACAATGATCTGATGGTCTACGGCAAGAGCGACAATGCGGTCGCAGACTTCATGGATGCGTCGGTAATCCATGCTTGTGATCGGGTCATCAAAGACCACCGGCGAGGACGCGGGCACGGAGGTGACCTCCGCCAGAAAATCAGCAAGAGCGAGAGCCTTCTGTTCACCCTCCGAGAGAACTTCGTTCGGTTTGTAAGAAGCCACCAGTTTCCGCCGTGTCACCTGACCCTGGCGGCCAGGGAAATTCAATGTCACATTCGGCGCACGCAGCCGCTTGCACTCTTCCTCAAAGCGCTTCCCGAAATCCTTGTTGAGAAGTTCCTCGCTCGCGTGCTTTGCAGCTTCAGTCAGAGACCGGAGAACACCCGTGAGGTTGTTTTTGACAATTGTCGCCCTGCCGACCCACTTGGCGTCCGATACCCGTTTTTCGATTTGCGCAAGGAGAGTATTTGCCGTCTTCTTTCCCTGCAACTCGGTTAATTCGGTCTGTTTCGCCTTCAGGGCTGCTTGCCGCTCGTCAATGGATTTTTGAAGACCGGAGATAAGGCCGGCAAGCCGCGCTTCCTCGCCGGATACAACGGCCTCCGCGGCGACGAGTGAATGGTCTTTGTCTTTCCAATCGACCGCTGAACGAGCCGAAACGGCGAGGCTGGCTTTCTTCATTACCTCCAAAAGAGACTTGACCCGGGTTAGGACATCCGGTCCGCCGTTTGTTTCGGTGGCGAGCTGCTGCTGGAGAGTGTCCGCTTTCAGGTCGATCATGGGCGCGGCATAGTCGCGAAGCTGACGGTCGGCTATGTCGAGAGCTGCCTTGATCGCGTTATTGGAGAAATCGCGGTACTTTTTGACCAGCTCCACGGCCTTGGCAGTCAGGGGCTGCTGACAGTAGGCGCAGTTGTCATCCTTGCCAGGATACTTCGCAGTCGCGTTCTTTTTTAGATATTCCTCGCCGGCTTGGATGAATTGCCGCCATTCCTCGCTCAGAACGCCGGGAATTCCAAGGTCCTCGAAAGCCTTGTTGCCCGCCTCTTCGCGCCGCTGTGCTGCCTGATCCCGCGCCGCAACCCGAGAGGCATATGTCTCGATATCAAATCCTTTCGCCGTTTCAATCGCCGGCTTCAGAGCCTTTACAACCGCCAGCCGGTCGCGCGAACGCCTCAGTTCGTTCTGTATGTTCGATGACTTGAGGGCGTCAACCTCGACTGTCAGGGATTCAATCGCGGTATCGATGTTCTCCGGAAGAACCGCATATTTCTTTATCTCATCAAGGTCCGTCGCTGCCCCGAGAGTCTCGATGATCGCGTAGATGGAACAGGCCCGGTCGAACGAGGCCAGAATTGTATTCGGCCCCGGAGTTCTGCCCGTTATTGTCGCCTCGAAGGCCGCGCGCACGCGCTCTATCCCATTCTGGACCATAGGGAAGAGCGTCAGCTCCCCGGGAGTGTAGACGTAAGTGAGATCGTCCTCGACATGAAGGCGCGCCCCCCTCGCGTCGAAAATGCTCACGCGATTGAGCGGCGCAATGCCAAATTCATTTTTCCACTGAATAGTTTTGCTTGCACTACCTACCGTGACCGTGAAGCTCCCGCTTGGCGTCGGCCGCTTGTCGACACGAACGTTGTGAAGAATGTCCTCGGCGGTTCTGAGGCCGGCTGCGCGTTTCAAAACGCGAACGAAACCCGATTTGCCGGAACCGTTCTCGCCGAAGATGACTGTCACGCCTGGGGCGAAATCGATCTGTGCGCCAGTCTTGAGCGCATTGACGCCGTCCCCCACCTTCAGCGAGTCCAGGCGCACTGCATCGAGTGGGTTTCCGACGAGCTCCTTCTCCTCAATCTTCGGCACGACCTCGAAAGGCTCTGGCGAGAGCTTTTTCTCCGAAAGCAGCAGTTTCACGTAGCGGTCGATGTCGAGCGCGGACGGCTGGACTCTGTTCCTGAGAACATCGCCCGCAATTGCGCGGGACCATCCGTCCTGGTCATTTGCCCATCGGGGCAGGAGCGCGTGCGGCGACTGGGCGCCAGCGTGTTGTTCTTGATTCGGCATTAACCAGACCTTTCCAAAAGAAGACTGCTAACCTTACGCTATAAGGTCGTCAATGTAATAGGATAATAGGGTGCTAAGCCTTTGGTGATTCACCACATTACACCACATCGATGAATCTGATAGTTCCCTCTGAGGCTCAACGATCAGGCGCAGCCACCGCCGCCTCCCTGGATGTGGCACGCCGGATCTATCAAGGTTACCCTTTTTTCCGTAAGCTGAGGGCGCAGTCTGCCCTAGAATCAGAATCTCACAAGTGCAATAGTTCCGGCCGAAGATCGCGCCCCTAAGGGAAGGACGACCAGAAGATGGCAGGTGCCAGTACGAAGAAAAAAACCCACATCGCTGTTGCCTCAAAAAACGGCCACAGCCTCAATGTACAGTCTAAGCCAAAGTCGCAGGAAGCCGACAAATCTCTCGAATCCTGGATTTGGGACGCCGCCTGCTCAATTCGCGGCGCGAAGGATGCAGCAAAATACAAGGAATTCATCCTCCCGCTCATCTTCACTAAGCGCCTTTGCGACGTTTTCGACGACGAACTGAATCGCATCGCCAAGAAAGTCGGTTCGCGCGCCAAGGCGTTCAAGCTGGTAAAGCACGACAAAAAGCTTGTGCGCTTCTACCTGCCTCTTCAACCGAAGAATCCGGACGACACCGTCTGGTCCGTGATCCGCACTCTTTCCGACAAAATCGGCGAACAGCTTACGACCCAGCTCCGTGCCATCGCGGACGCCAACCCGCTGCTCAAGGGGATCATCGACCGCATCGACTTCAATGCCACCACGCACGGCCAGCGGGACATCGACGACGACCGTCTCTCGAACCTCATCGAAGAAATCAGTGCCAAACGCCTCGGCCTTTCTGACGTGGAACCGGACATTATAGGGCGCAGTTATGAATACCTCATCCGCAAGTTTGCGGAGGGCGGTGGCCAGAGCGCGGGTGAATTTTACACGCCTGCCGAAGTGGGCCTTGTCATGGCGCGCATCATGGATCCGGAGCCGGGCATGGATGTGTATGACCCGTGCTGTGGCTCCGCCGGCCTCCTTAGACGGAATCCTTGGGCCAGAGCAATCTCATCTGATGGTAGAGCTCGTAACAATAGACCCGCTCCCGATTAACAGGATCAGCTCCCTCAATCGGTAGCAGGAAATACTCATCGCCAATCGCTGCCGTTGCGTCTTGAAGGATTTGCGTAAACTGTTCCATCTTTAATCCTGAGATAACGATACTTCAGAACCTTTGGCTAGTCATAAGCTTTCACTCAGCTGAAGTCAAAAAAATCCGCCAGCAACAAACCGTTCACCGTTCGATCGCGCGCATCAATCCAGCAGACCTCCACCGAACGAATCTCCCGCAGCCCATCGACCAGCTCCATATGTTCCGCCTTCTGTAGGCAACTGCCGTGCCTGTCCGGACTCAGGAACACAACACGCGTCCGCTCCGGCTTGAAGTATCCGGCGAACGCCCGGCATGTCCCCACTACATCCGGCATGTGGTGCCTGGCACCCGGCTGAAGCGCTCCCGCGAAGTTCCATCGCCGTCCCACGTGCGGCGTGTTGACCCCGATTGTCTCGGCCGTCTTTTCCAGAAAATTCGTCGGAGCCTTGCTGCCATGGCGTTTCCTGCCAAGGGATTCTTTCGTTTATGAGGCGAAGTCAGGCGCAGATACAGACATCGCTCGTTCGACAGGCGATAAAGTTCCGGCAGCTTTTTTTCCTTAGGTATCTTCCCGCCTGTTCCCAGACGGACATCCCGAAACATGCTGCGTAACTGATTGCTTTTTCCCGCATCCGGATCGCCAACGACAAACAGGGCCCGTTCAAAGTAATAAGAAGGCATCATCTCTCCAATCTTTTCGGCACCATTAAGGCACGTTGCGCTCAACCGCACCCTTATGCCGTGCTGAAACCAACTGCCATTTTCAGATCCCCATGCTCAAACGCCGACGCCATGCGGTCGCTGTCAGCCTTCGCAAGCCCGTGCGCGGCGGCTTCGTCCCGCCATTGCGAGACGGCCTTGCCCACTTCAGCCGCTCTCGCGCGGGCTCTGTCCTCATCCAGCTCGAAATACCCCGCCACCTCCATGGCCAAGGCGAGTGAAGCCGTGTTGTCATCCTCGTTGATAGCCGTGGCGAGGATGCGCGGCTTTATGTCGGTCGGCACCGGATTGAGATCGTAGGCCGGCGAAAGCCGCCAGCCCGCCTGCCCTTCGTAGAGAAAACCGTGATTGCGCAAATGGTCGTCGGTGTTGGAGATCAGGATATTGAACACCAGCCGCCGCCACAGCGCCTCCATGTCGGCCTTGGGCGCGGCCCCGTGCTGGCGCAGCGCGTCGACGATTTCCAGGTAGCTTCGCGTCTCGTTGTCTTTCGATCCCAGCATGCTCATCGCCGAGAGGAAGGGAATCCGCCGCGAGCCGTCGCGGTCAAAGCGCCGCACCAGAAGCACCGGCTTGCCGCCGATATTCTCGACGCGCCCCACGGGCACGTCAATGCCGGATTTTTGCGCAAGGCCCAGCGCCACGGCTTCCCATACCACCGTGTTTTTGATGTCATCGTCCTTGCGCGGAAACTTCGCGATGGCCAGAGTGCCGTCCTTCTCTATGACCGACGCTTTTGGGCGCGCGCCACCCAATGACGATCCCTGAGCGAAGAGCAGCTTCAGTTCTTCCGCAGTATCCGTCTCCTCCGTCACATGCTCCGCCGCCGACAGCAGCTTCGGCAGCTCGACCAGCGGCGGGATGCGGCTGACGCCGCTCTCGCGCAGGAACGGACCGCCCTCGCGTTCGGCAAAACGCAACGCGCCCTGGCGCGCCTCATCGTCCACCAGCAGCAGAAAGTCGATTTCCTGCAGCGTGCGGGGAGTCTGTTCCTCCTGTTCCGCGCGCTTTCGTTCCATCCGGCGCATGAGCGCCCTCCCCCAGCGGTCGGGGGCGGAGTCGCCGATGGCGCCGAACATCGGCGTATCCGCCGGCGTGTGGAAAGGGCCGGGGCCGAGCTTGAGCGCCGGCTCAAGGGAAAACCGCGCCGCCTGTTGCAGCCAGGCCTCGTCGTATTCGAAGGTGGCGCTTTCGCGGTTCTTGCGGACGCGGGCCCACAGCCGCCCCACCAGATGGGGAACGCCGTCCAGATCCACGTAGACGAGAGCCTCTTTGTCCATTTCTATCCCTTAAGCCGCTTTTGTTTCCGCGCCCCGCGAATCCGTTGCGGCAGATGTTCTTCTTCAAGCTGAAGGCCAACCTGGTCGCTTTTAGGATCGGCGAGCTCGGAGACACGCTCGACCATCCCCATCACAAAAAGGACAGTGGCGTATATCCCGATGGCGACACCGGGGTCGCCCTTTTCGATCTTGACCAGCGTGGTCCGGCTGATGGAGGCGCGCTGCGCCGCCGTGACCACGGGAATCCGCCGCCGCCGCCGTGCGTCCCGTATGTCATGACCCAGTTTGCGCAGGGCACGCCTGACCGGGATTGGCAGTACCACCGATGCTCGACTCGTTCTCATATTTAAATGTCCATTTTAATGACTGTTAACCAAATTAAAGTACATTATTATGAACGTTAAATCAATACCCTTTAATTACAGAGAACTGCGAATAGGTAAAGACGCTGAATAGAAACAAACCCGCCAATAGAAGCAAACATCAAAGAGTAATAAACCGCTTGTACATACAGGCCTTTTCTTACACAGCAGCGAAAACATTAAAACATCCTTATATATACAGTCCGTTCAGGGCAGCTGTTTTTCGATGCTGCTCACCATCCCTGCGACGGTACCGTACCTGGTTCCCAGGACCCGGCGCGATTTACCAGCTGGGAAATCCATCCGGTTTATTCCGTCCAGGTCTGCCGAAAAGGCAGGTTGGCTCAGTGTCCGGCAGATGATATTGCGGTCTGGAAAGACGTGGGAAGCCAGTGAATTCCTAAGAGTTATAGAGGTACATGGCGATCGTTAGAGGGCTGCTCCACAAAAAGAAACGATTCGTCTTCTCCTAGCACTAATACGGTAGACGTGAATCTGGAGATCGCCAATGAATTTCATTGAACGGTTGTTTGGAATCGCTCCCGATGGGGGAAATGGGAGCGTCGAGGTTTTCTGGCTATTCCTGATCTTGTTGACTGCCAACGCTGTCCGACACAATCGGCGATGGCTGAAACGGCAAGTTATGCGCTAGAGGAATGTGTGTCGCTTACGCTGAAAAAAAGTTTCAGTAACGCACGGTGTGCATAACAACGGGCGGAAGAGACGGTGCATATGCGTAGCAAATGTTGTGCCTTTTTCGAGACGATTTGCAGGATTTTGATAATCATCTTCAATCGGCGCAAGACTGGGGACCGATGTGTATATATTCCGGAGCGCATCATAAATCGGCCAGACCCTTGCATCTATAGCCAGTTCCTCTTGATGCAGTTAGGGAAGCCGGTTACTTGGGCTAATCCTGACGTTGTCATCTCGTTGGCCGGCATCAAGCAAGACACATATGACCTCATTGTGAATACGACATACGACGTCGCGATCACAGTGCACAACACGTCCCAGGAAAAGGAAGCAAGAGGTACTCACGTTGACGTCCGTTGGATCGAATTTGGTGCCGGCGGTCAGATACGTCATCATGTTGGGCACGTCGTCATCGATGTCCCTGTTTGGCCCGGCGTAACAGTCACCCACATGAACTGGCTGACGCCGCCAACACCAGGACACTTCTGCCTAGAAATCGAACTGTTTCATCCCAAAGACGGCAATCCCGCCAATAACCTTGGTTGGAACAATACCCAGGTCAAGACGGCGCATTCGCCCGTTACTACTTCAGTCCGGATTTTTAACCGCTACTTAAATGGAGCACCCTCTCGGCAAGAAAACGTCTCCGCCGCACATCGGGGAGGGATTCCGTGGAATCTCGTGGAAATCACGGTCGACTCATACACTTTCGCCGATTCCTATGGAATTCACGCGAATCCCGATTTGATGTTTGAGGCGAGGCCCCCGGTGTGGAATGCCAGAGTGGAGCCCAGTCTTTTTCATTTCCAGCTCACCGAAACATATCGGGACGTGGAGCTCCTCATCGATGCTCCAAGCGGTGTTGGTCCCGCGGAAAACTTCAATGTCACAGCTCGCCAGGGCGGCGCTCCTCTCGGTGGTGTCACTGTGACCGTCAATCGCGGCACGTAGGAGGTCGAGGTATGGCAGGGTGCGATGCTCACAATTTAGGTGGTGACAACGCGGCTGGCGTTAAGCGAGTCACTAATTGGGCTCTGGTCGGAGCGATTGTGGGCCTGCTGAATGTTCTCGGGGTTGTCGCCGCCCTCGGTCTCGCCATTGATTGGATGGTCGTGCTTGCGGCGATCTTCGGCGTAGTGGCCGGAGCCGCTTTGGGATTCTTCATTGGCAGCGCCTGGGATTGGTTTACACGGCTTAAAACCCAGAATCCAGAGAAGATCACCATTGTGGGGCAGGCAAGATGTGCCGGGCGAAACCTATGGGGCCTGCAACCATGGACGGATGGTGACTGGACCGTAAACTTGGGAAACGCTGCGTTTCTGACGCCGACTGATCTGCAGATCACGGTTCCGGCAGCAGGAATTAATAAAATGGAAGAGATAAGGCTCCGGGCAGCCCCGGGCTCCGGTATCCCACAAGCCTTTCCTAGCTTCAACGACGAAGCACACACCGTTCCCATCCTACACTGCGAGATCACTGCGCATCAGGGCACATATTCCGTTGTCGGGGGAGCAGTCGGATCGGCACTAGGAACGGCAGGGGGTGTGGCAGGCGGGTTTGCAGCTTGTGCAGCTGCCGGAATTTTCGGTCTGTTCGGAGCAGCGCTTTGTCTTTTGATCGTGGCAGCGTCTGCAGCCCTAGGCGCCGCAGCTGGTGGAGCGGCCGGCGATGTAGTCGGCGCTTTTGTAGGCTGGGTAGTCGACGAACTAAGCGATTTCGATAAGCTTGGAAAGAGCATTGAAGCGGGTAGTGGACCGGGATGTACTCTGTTATTGGGCGGAACTTGGGTTACAGACACAAGCCACCAGCACAATGAAATTCATGATATTGAGCTTGTCCAATCCTACTGCGAGAACCCCGCCAACCCTCCGAGTGCGAATCCAGATCACCCCACGAATTATGTTGCGACTGTAGGTATAGGACGCAAGCCAGCAGGAGATGAACCTCTTCACTAACAAGGACGATCCGTCTGTGTGGAAAGACCGAAAGACCTATGAAGCCCGGGACGCGGGCAGAGCTGATGCGATCACCGCTGCCGTGAGGATCCCTGCAGGGATGCAATCATTAGCAATCGTGGGAATCGCTCGATTGACGACTTTAGCTGAACGGCACCATTGAGCCGTGTGAAGCAACGCGCGGAAGAAACACCGCGCTGGAGATATCTCGATGCCATACCAAGACCCGCCCTTTGCGTCCCCCCGACTGAAGAAAGTCCGATTTCGACTTCTCTTAACGGTTGCCTTTGTGATTGGCATGGTTTTCGCCAGCCTGCCATGGGAGTTATGGTTCTCTCAGTGGTCCCATAAACATATCGCAAAGTTTGTTGCTGAGCTGATCACTAGAACGGGAGATGCGTTAATGATTGCGCCACTCCTTGCGCTTTTCGTGGAGATTGCGGCGCAGCAGGAACTGCTCGGCACTTTTGTACATGATATTTCGATCCACATCATTGGTTATTTGCTACCGAGTGAACTACGCGAATGCATACTGGGTTATCTCTCAACGCCGTTCGTTCGAACTAAGTGGTTTGTCGAGTACCGAATTGTGGAGTGGCCGGGGAAACCCGGTTTTTACGAGTTGATCACACTGATGCAATACGAGTTGGAAAACAGGTCGGCGTCGAGCAGAACCTACACCTTCTTCTTCCAAGTGCCAAAGAGCTGGTTCCCAACTGTAGGTCAAGCGAGGGTCGCGCATGTGGGCGCATGGCAGAATAAGACTCCCATTTTTGATTTCAACGAAGCTCAACTCGCAGCACAAGTCCAGACGCGAGGCGATTTCTTTGATTTCAAGCGAGAGATCGAGATTCCACGAAAGCCGCACGGTGTTTACAGGTTCATCGCAGAATCCGTCGAGTGTTACCCGGACGGTTTCTCCGCACCATTCACCACGGGAGTCCCGGTACTCGAAACCACTGTGAGAGTCCTTTACCCGAAAAATCAACTCAAGATTGACCTTGAACTCTCGTTGGGCGGCCAGACTCCATTGACCAAATACGAAATTCAGGGAGGCACCGAATGGATAATCAATTCCCCCATGCTGCCCGGGCAGAGCTTTTTTACGCGTTGGAAAAAGATCGAACCCGCTAACAATACATCAGTGAATGTCGAAGCGGCAGGAGGAGCATCAGGAAACGCAGTAGAAGCCGACGGCAGCGCTCCGCAGCAGCCCGCAAGCGGATAGGCGAAGTCATGTCTTCTTCCTCAGTCTCTCATCCTTGTCATGGAAAGTCGCGCGTGCTGAAGCGGACGACCAACAAGGGCACTGCTTTGCGACTGTTTCCCAGCGTCATCACGAACAGCCGAGCGCGGCGATACTTCCCGCAAGTCTGGCTCAAAAGAGTTTTGTCGGTATCCTTTCCGGGTTACCCGTTACGCTTCGATTAAGCAATTGGAGCGAGATCGAAGGCGTGCCGGGATTTTGTAGTCAGGCAAAGGAACGACATGGTGCGAGAGCTAAAGAAAAGAAATAAGGACGGGGTGCTGTACAAACGTCCAGAGGCTATTGAGTATGCGATTAAGGTTGCCCTGCAACAGGATATGGAACGTCTGCATCGCCGGGCCTGGCTAACCGAGCGCCAGGGCGGTGAGTTTCTACCGATGGAATGCCTCGTTCACTTGATACGCAACGCATTCCGCGTTCGGCTGTGCTCATCTAGCCTTCTTTACTGGAATGGCCCCGTATTATACGTTGAAAGACTGCGACAGGATTCCAGCACTACGTCGCGCCCTATATTTTGTTCGACACAAATTCAACAGAGAGATCATTGAGTACGTCATCCAGAAGGAATTACTTCCATTGCTCCATCGAGCAGCTTCCGCAATGGAGAAAACTGAGCGCGATCACATGCTTCAAGAAATCTGCGCTCTACTGGGAGAGGAGGGTGAGTCAGAATTCGCTGCTGAGGTGTCAGACCTCCTCGCCCCGGCCGCGGAATCACGGCTGAAGAGAGAGCCAGTTTGCTTGACGAAAGGCACAGACGCTAGGCCTCTCTGGCAGACACAGAAATGTCCAAAAGCTCCTTGACGAAGCGCGGGAACTCTCTGGAGAGGACTTGAACCAGCTTGCGAATCGGGCAGATACTGAAACATTTATCGCTCTTTCGCAAAGCTCAAAATCCCGCTTGAAGGAAGTCTTTGAGAAGATCTCTCCGCTTTTTTGGGGACTGTGTCGAAGACAGGAGCGAGGGAGCATCGTTGCAATGACCGTCTCGAATGCGGCGGCGGTCGCGTTGTACTATGCGATCCTTGAATCTATTTTTCGTCCGAGAACTGGCTATCAGAGCGAGATCAAGCTGTAAGCTTGGCAACGGATCTATTTCAACAGGCAGGAACTGACCTCTGGCTGTTACGCCCAGCATATTGGGATGATGTTCTGCGAATGATCAAAGGGTACAGTGGCGAACCCGGCGACTTGGATACACTGATTGCACAACAACGAGAGCCGTTACGAACGAGCACAGTAAAACAACTGAGAGAAGCCGTAAAGTTACTGCGCAATTAGTCGAGCAGAGTCGGATCTGGCCTTAACGAGAATTCATTTTCCGTTGTGGTATGTTCTGTCCCCAAACTGCACTCGCACTGTTCGCAACGCGGCGTAAGCCACAGCTGTGGGAATTTCCTGGGGGCCTCCTTTCCGGCGCGAAGTTGCAGAGCGCAAGACCTACGTTCATGGACGGCCCCGATCCGCATCAATGTGCAGTCTCCGTTTCGTTGGCGGTAACGGTTGTTCAGGGGCAGGCTGAAAATTCCCATTGAACATAGCGGCAGAACGTGGGAACCCGCCGGGTTTGTGGCATCCGAGCCGCACCCAACAATTAAGCGTACTTCCGTGCCGAGCCTCACTAAACTTACCGTCTCAGGAGCTTGGCTTTTGAGGTCAGGTACTTGTGCACTCGCCGCCATCCTTGTGTTCCAAAACCCATTCGCGCCAGATCGGCTAATTGCCACTCTCTTAATGGCGCCGCCAGTCCGGATCAGCTGTTTCAAAAGCACAGAATTCCGTGGCAGATCTGACTTCCTTTGCGCCATCGATTGTGGGGTCTGACACTAACAGCCGGATTTCTTTGGGGATCCTCATGTCACTGGAGGGCCACATGGATGGTAACGCGCCCGACATCGAGATTGCCGTCCTTGATTATCGCCGGGAATGTGACCTTCAGCTTGCGAGTTGGCGTATCAATCGGCTCAAAAAGATAAGTCACAACGATGCTTTCGTGCGGAGCGAGAACGTAATTCCCGTTCTTGTATTTGGTCTGCTCTGGCAGGTCTGGGCTGTCTTCCAATAACCTGTAGCGCCGGCCGTTTTGGTCGACTAAATCCGTGTTGGCGGTATAGAAGTCGTGCATCGACGTCTGCATTGGCGCTGGCACCCAACGATATGGATCGTTGTTGCTTGACCCATCAATTTTAAAAGTAACGGCAGTGAGGCCGTGATATCTGCGTATCCGGACGACAGAAGCGCGGAGCTGTTGCCAGTATATCCAGGTGCTCGATTGTATGGGGATTTCCGTTATTTCAGGCGAATTATCCTCAATGTTGGACGTTCCACGACAAGGCTCGAGAAGGGTTTTGATATCTGCGGAAAAGGCGAGATCCTGCACATCACCCCCGATGATCCGGCCACTCTCCACATCTACTATTTGTGTAGCGACGCTTATCGTGGCGCCTTGCAGTTGGGTTGTGTATCGTCCCCGCACCAGCGCTTTGGCGCCTAGGTGCCGTCCGGCTTTGGCGAAAGTGGACGCGTCGTAGTTCTTCGCCAGAGCCAGATTGATCTCCTTAAACACTTCCTCAACTTGATCTCTGTTAACCACAACAAACTCATTGTTCTGGTTAACGAGGAGAATATTTAGCCGATCTACCAAGTAATTGCTAAACGTGGGACAGTAAGAGTCCCCTCTGGTGCTCAGGAAGGAAGTCACTGCGATTGGACCTTTTACGCGGGTTCTAATCTGAGCACCGAGGTTGGACGCCAACTCAGCGATTCCACGATCCTGAGCGGACGAAAATGCCCCTAAAGTAAATAAAATAAACAAAAGCCGACGGCCGATCAGCATAATGATCCTCTAACACGTTTCCCAGTCTATCCTCTTGGGGAATCCTGGCTGGGGGACGCTGGATCATACCTAAACGAAGCACCTCAGATCAATTGCTGGCCTTGTGGTCGTCCCAAGCCTTTTTTTCGTCTAATGTGTGGCGTCATAGGCTAGAATCATGTACGTTCCTGAGAAAGCCTGTGAGCCAGAAAGAGCCGTTCTATCGGCGAAGCACTTTTGGATATATTTCGTCGGGCCTTTTCGTCGCTTTAATGAGCGCTGTGGTGTTCAGCCCGCTTCGCGATTATATTTTTCCACACGCGAAGGAGCAGGTTTCCCCGACTCCTACTCCAACTCCACTCCCGACGCCAAAGACTGATGAATCAGGGCGGAACAAGGAGAGCCTGCAGGGTGATTTCAGTGTCGAAAGGCTGCGGGAGCAATACGATTCATTTAGCTCACGATTTTCAGCAGTTGAGGGCTCGCTTAGAAAAAGAGCACTCGATCTTGGGGATCAATCGATCAAGCCCGAAATTACCGCGGCTCTGCAAACTACGCGATCAGATTTAGCCGAGACGAGGGATGCTCTGGCGGCGAGAGATTTGGATCGCGCCGAGCGACGATTACGGGGAATTGACGAAGAGCTTAGGTATCTCGAATCACTCTAGACTTTGGAGCGATAGAATGGTGACTCGGATTGTTTTCGCGCTCTGCTTACTCGTTTCCCCGTGTCTGAGTCAGGATCGCGGATTGGGCGAACTGGCGTTGAGCCTCACAAATCAGATCAAAGCAAGAGGCAAGGGCCCTGTCGCCATCACTTCGTTTGTCAATACAAGGGGCGGGAGCTACTGTCCTTCTTTCAACAGCTACCTGGTGGATCGTCTGAATATCCTCCTTGTTAAAAGCAACACGCAGTTTGACGTAGTCACCCGAGACCGCGTAGAGGAGATTTTTAAAGAAACCAATTTGGCCCTCGGAAAAAACTATGATGCCTCAACTTTTGCAAAGATCGGGCACATGTTGGGTGCGCGAGCGCTCATTCGGGGAAGCTACACGGTGCTCCAGCAGGGAGCAACAATCAGCATAGCGGCGCAACTGCTTGACGTTGAGAGCGGCCGAATTGTGGGAGGAGAAGTCGCCGAACTCCCTCTGTCGGCTGACGTAAGGACGCTTCTGGAGGGAGAAGCTTGCGAAGATCGATCATCAAGTCCGGTGCGGGCGCCGGTTTCCGGTACCGACCAAGCTCGCCCGGACACAGCTTCGCCTCAGCGGTTCGAAACCAAGCGCGCCGGCTCGCTCGAGTTAACGCTTAGGGGTTGCAAAGTTGACCCCGAAGGACTGCTGTGTGAGGCGCTTGTCACGAACTTAGGTGACGAACGGCAGTACTGCTTGGTGAGCAGAGCTGACACCACAATGATGAGCCGCATTGTGGATGATCGTGGGAATGTTAGGAATCCCTCAAAAATCTCCTTGGCTGAGAACAGCGGGAATATGATTATCTGGGAGTGCGCTAACCTGCCGAGCAGAGTACCCGTGAGAGCTACTCTTTTGTTTCGAGCTGATGGAAACAGCAGGTTGCCGGAAGAGGGATCGCGCCTCAAGCTTCTCGAGTTCGGCTTTGACATCCTCAACTATGGGTCAAGAAGCCCAACTTCATTCTTCGTTCAATTCCGAGACGTAGCCGTTACCAGATAATATGATTTGCCCAGCACCATAGCAGCAAAGCCGACCCGCTGAGCCCAAGTCAGTTGCTCTCCTCGGCTCGACATTGTTATTCGTTGGGTGTCTGACCCAACGGTCGCACTGATCTGGCGGCAACTCCACGCCCGAGCACCAGCGGCTGTTCTCGGTCCGAACGAAAACTGTCACCATTGAACCAGAACCTGAATCAGATCTGGCGACTGTCCAATCCGGCGCCCTATCCCATCCCTTGATCGACGATCGACGCGGCCCGCCCACGCGCTGTCTGCAGAATTGAGCTGCTCCCACCTTAAGGTTCACCGATTCACCGACAGGCCAAATGAAGCAGCAGCAATTTGCTGCATCCCGCGATGGAGTGGTTGACGCGCCGTATGCGAGACGCCCGCTCCGATCGAGTCTTCGCGTCTTGGCTCTTCTGATTAGTTGGCTCCAGTACTGGATTCACTGCTCTTTATGTGCAAAGTCCCTTCCAGGAATCGTTTCACCGCTTCATTCGCGACTGCTCCCCAATAGAGGTTCGGGGTCTTGCGGAGATCGGGACTTAAATGCCGTAAGCCGTCCCATGCATACAGGACGTAAGGATACGCTCCGACCCAGGACTTTAGGTTCTGATTAAGATTCGACTGTTTGCCCTCAAGCAGCCGCATTTCAAAGAGTCGGGCAAAATCGTCTTGAGCGATGCCATGCCGCTCAAACGCGGAAGCAAATGTCGGCTTTCCCACTCCGCAAATACAAAGTCCTCTTTTCTTGCCCAAAGCCCGCTCAACCATACTCGCAAGAGTGTCGGATTCCCTTGGTTCCTCAGCTTGTGCGTCGGAAGAGATTAGTCCGCGCTCATAGCCTTTCAGCCGGAGCTCGAGATTTCTAACTTTCAAAACGAGTGAAGCATTCTCCTCTTTGAGATCGCGGTTGGCTCCGTGAAGCTCCGTCATCATTTCCAATGCGACGCGTTGGTTTTTCTTAACTTTCTCATATTCTTCCCACTCGCGCTTCAGCTTAACCGCACATTCCTTCAATTCATCCTCGTTGTCCCTTGCTATGTCGTTTAAAGTCGCGAAAATGAGGCGCTTGATGTGGTCGGAGGCTATCTCTCCACCTTTGCCGGCTTTCCTCACTACGCGGTGTACCTCATGCGCAACAAGATCAGGCAGAACTACATCCTCGATGTGGGCCTTCGCACAAACGGCATAAAGCGAATCGTGCAACTTGGGAAATGTGAACGCCTGGAGCTCACCGCTCCCTTTTCTGACCATGATCGCCCTGCTAAATTGCTCATATACTCGAGGGAGCTGATGAACTGCTTCATCGATGCCACGAACAATCAAATCCTTGCCGACAATCTGTTCCAGTACATAGCTCTGCAGAAAGTTCGGGTCAATCAGAATGACTGGCTTGCCTTTACGGCGGGCCTGTACTATTCCGACCACTGTTCCAACTGACTCTCGCCATAAATTGGCGATCACCACATCAGACTTGTCGATTTCTACCATTTCCTTGAATGGTGTCCAAGTTGTATGGTCGGTAGGATCGATACACTTGTGGCCGAACCTCGTGAGCTTTGATTTCACGGCAATTCGCCATTCAGTTTTTTGCTTATCGTTACAATTTGAGACTGGCCCGGCAAGATAAACTGTAAGGCTGGGTTCTTTGGTCATACCTGCATTCCGTCCTTTATCAGAGTGTACCGCGCTGCTAGACAGAGATCGCAAGCATGCCAACAAAAAGCGGATTTCGCGGCGATGATGATCCGGTGGCGGTTGTTCTTGGCTGCCTTTGGGTCTACCGCCGAGCTTGTCAACTGATCGTTCCTCTGCCAGAGGAAATTGCTGCCTGGACTTTGGCTCTGGAACCAGGAGTACCCAGATCAATAACCAGAAGCCTTCATCTTCCCCAATGAGTATGGAGGGTTCCTGTACCCCGGCAATTACCGAAAAAGGGTTCTGAAGAAGTTAGCGAAAGAACTCAAGTTGCCCAAGCTGACTCTCCTGGTGATCCGCCGCAACATCGCTACACTGGGCCAAACGAAAGACGCGAAGAGCGTTCAAGGCATGTTGCAAGCGGACCGTCATTGCTGCCTCGTGCCGCATATGTCAGCAAGAGTCAGAATAAAAATGCGAAGAGCGCTCATCCTTTTGGTCTTATATGCGGCCGCATCGCTAGGGCAGGGTCGGTAAGAGAACCATGACGGTCTTGCGCATAGTCAATTCTCCTAGCGTTTAGATTGTGAAGGGGGTGTCGAAAACAAGCATATTACGCTCCCATTATTTAGTAAACGATTTTCGGAAGATTTTTCCTTTGCTTTCCGCGAAACCCTGAGTGCACTTCCGCCACACCCCTTGGGCCTCTGATTTCATCTTTATAGGAGCGCCACAATGAGAAAACCTATGCTGTTCTCCTGCGGGACAGCCGAGCTTTGCGCCTTAACCGGACGGTGAACACAGACGCCATTGCTGTTGCGGTAGTAGTCCGCAGAGCACGAGCTGTTGATTGTGGCCGGTTGCGTCGCGCTGGGAGTTGACAAGGGCGTTGGTTTAGGCTGCGCTTGCGGAAATGCGGGCCGAGCAAAGGCGAGGGCGAGTAACAGGCCGAGGAGCTTCCTCATCTTTCATCTCTCCTGAGGACAGAAATTAGGCCGATCGGGGGGTTGTGTTGGCGGAAGTCTAACTATGGCCGCCGTCAAAAGCAAGATAAAGGTAGGTAATTAGCGGTTTCTAACAAAGGCATCCCGGCTCAAATTCCGTTTGCAATATTGTCGGGGAGGACGTATGCTTCGCTTCCCCCTTGGACAACTCAATCAGGAGTGCTCTATGAAGCGCTTTATCTTGGGCCTGTCTATGCTCGTATTTGTCGCTGCCGGATCTGCCCAACAACCCAAGTGGTACAAGTTCAGCAAAGTTTTCATCACCGAGCATTATTCAGCTGATAGCGCGATTGGCGAGCTTGAGGCTACAGCCGTGTTCCCCAACAAAAAAGTCCATCCAATAGCTTGCGGTGGCAATGATGGGGAATTGCACATGGGCATCGCTGAAAAAGCGATCAAATGGTCACAACCGGACGGCGTGCCTTTTTCCGCTATGGCAGATGAGGACGACAGCAAGTTCGGAATAGTTGCAGAGCCCGTCAATCTGACGAGCACCACTAAAACTGCCGCCCAAGCGGTGAGTGGTAAAGCTGTTACGTTTACCGGATATTTCAGGTTGTGGAATGAAGGCCACGATTCGGGAACCGTGTATCCCAGCAATCCTCATCATGTTCTCGAACTCCACCCAATTTGGAAATTCGATGGCTCCGGAAAGCACTTCTCAAGTCCGACCTCGATTCGCTCTATTCAAGGCTTTCAAGGCTATGGAGCCAGCAAATTCAAGCCGATGCTCCTTTCGGTGAGGCAAGAGAAATGGCTCCATGTTTACGAGGACGATGATTTCGTATACGTGGAACTGCAACGAGCGGACAATTTCTACCAACTGCCTGTTGCGGTAAAGAGCGTCCGAAACGTCACAGGCGCGGTTGAGGCCACGGTCGATGTGTTCTCTGACCAAGCCCGCGAGAATCTAGTGCTTAAGGACTTGAGAGTGATCGCGAATGATGGAAGTGCAATCGCTAAACGCCTGTAAAAAGGGGATAAAGTCCAATTTCTGCTAGGTGTGTTCAGGGTCAATCTCCAAATTGCAAGCGCCCTGGCTAAGGGGCACGATTCAGAGGAGAACGCGGCTTTCGCTCCATCCGCGCTGGAGTTCTTTACCTATGGCGTTCCTCTTGGGCATGCTGTCGCATCTGGACCTCCAACTTGCCCAGATGATGTGGAGGCAGATGATTAAGCCATGAATACCCCGAATGGTCGAGCGCAGATCGAGGAGATGTTTGGAAATCCGGCAAACTCTGACGGCACGCTAAACGAAGCCTGGGAAGGCGCTAATATTCGGAAAATCGCTCCCCCCGATGGGTGGCATCTTTTTTACCAGGCTGATACAGGTCTTGTGCCCGTTTCCGGTATCAGAATGCACCGCTTGTTGGAAGAGGTGTTTGTTGCTGGCTTGGACGATGTTTGGAATTTCGCCAAAACCCAACTTGGCGATGGTGCAAACGACGATGACATCAGGACATGGCTTCATCAACGGCGGTTGGACCAGCACGCCGGAGGGTTCAACTTCCGGCCAATCACAGGTGGTAAATCACTCTCCTTACACGCCTATGGAATAGCAATCGACTGGGACGCTGAACATAATCCACGGCAGAAACCTCTTAAAAAGACTCTGCCAAACTGGTGGTACGACATTTGGAAAGCTCATGGATGGGCAGATGGCAGGAAATTTCCCACGCCCGATCCTATGCATGTTCAGTTCGCAACTGGAGCATAAACAAGTCTTAACGCATAAGAAAGGAGGCAGCAAACTTCTGGGTGCCTCCAGCTTGCCGTCGATGAACGCCGTGTAGAAGATCAGCTTCGCCGTGTCATCGGTGATCTGAGTCTTCCTCCAGCTCCAACTGGCGCTGCAGCGGCTCGAAGTTCCGTTGAATCCTGTCCACGCCGACCGAGAGCGTGTCAACCAGGTTGAAGCTCTTGGTGTGCTTGGCCAGTACCGGCGTGAACACGCCTGAGACATGTTGGCAAAATTCTCGCGTGTTGTTGAAAGCTGTTGAAGCGTGAGGCTTTGACAGCTACGAAATCGACGGCAGTCGCTGTTCGGGAGTCCACGTCGGTTCCAAATTGCATTGCAGACAAACAGTTAGACAGATCGCGATAAGTAGAGCACCTGGGTTTGCACCACAGGGTTTGTCTGGCAGTATTTTGAGTGTACCAGTGCGGATAAAATCTCCCTATTTTAGTCGAATCACGCATCGCCTGGGACGCAAGCTTTGGCAGATGTGGTGCCTACTCCCAAGCCGGAGAGCCTAGCATGCCGCAGTGCGAGGACCTCTGCGTGCAGCGCAGCGCGGGTGCGTAATGAGTTCCAAACAGAACTTTCGATGGGCACAGGCGGCCAAGGGTCAATCATTTCAAGCAGGATGGAATTTCCGATAGACACAACGACTTATTTGACTCTACGACATAATGAGTGCTCCGATAAGAGACGTTCTTTAGAAGTAGGTCACATGTCGTGAAGAACGCAATAATGCGACTTGCCATGCGCTCAAATTCGTCATGCGTGGATCGCTTCCCTGCATCAGATTGGACGGATCCACGTGCCACAAATTGCAAGCATGGCCGCTTTCGTGCGGCAGAATAGTCGACTTGCCGAGGACCGCGTTGTTGGACAAAGCCGCGTCGGCACCCGCACCGGAAAAGTTCACGAGGACGAAATCGTCGAGCGGGCCGTTTGAGCACCCATCACTGCTACCCGAGAAGCTGCGTACGGAAAATGCGCAAACAGGTGCGCCATAGCCGATCAATCGGCGCCAGTTCGTCCAAAATCCTGACAAAGTCAGGATGTTTTGAAAATCTGACCCCTCGAATCCTAGATCCGACGCCGCGTTGGATCCGCCACAGCTGACATCCAGCCGCTGCGAGGTTCCTGTTTGCGAGATTGTGACAATGTAATCATCTGAGGCCTGCTGACCGTCTGAGGCGGGAGTTCGATAGTAAAACAGTTTGACCGGCAGCACTCTCACATTCGCATCGTCGCGAAATGCTTGAATCATCCGTGCGATTGACGCCAATAAATCGGCTTCAGCCGCCACTGGTGATCGGTTCTCGTCCAACTGATTTAGAACAAGCAGCCGCAAGCGCTTTTCGGGTCGAATGCCAATTAGCCAGCCGATTGCGTCGATGATGCTTGCGATCGCACTGACGAGCCCCGTCACAATATTCCACACCCAGTTTAGAAAGCGGCCAATAATCGGAATCGCAAAAATAAACTGAATGATCAGCGCTATGGCGTTGAGTATGGGCGCAAGAATGCTTTCCAGTGTGACGAGCACTGCATTTATGAGCGTCGTGACGACATCCCAGACCAGACATACAAATGTCGTCACGATGTTCCAGGCTACACAAACGACGTTGGATATCCACGTCCATGCAACGCAGACAATATTCGATATCCAGGTCCAGGCACTGCAAAACCAACCAGCGATGCAATTCCATGGACTGTACCAATGACATTCGTTGTAATAGCTGGACTGACAACTGTTGTAGCCTTCGTCAGCAGTCTGGGAGCACTGGTTATAGCCTTGATCTGCTGTCTGGCTGCAGGTCTGCGATGTTTGGTTATACCCTGATATGCAGCCCATATTGCCTCGCTAACGTTGATCGGTTCGTGCGTTCATCCGATCATGAATAGTGCGCAGCTCGCAGCGTAGCTTGCGTCTGGCATTCGCTATGCCAATTGCCTTACCCGCGGCTGATACGAGAAACACTGCCCCCGATTCGGCCGCGAGCCACGTGCCCAGGGACTCCCGTACAGTAGGCCAGAACCATATATCGATACCAATGGCCGCACAGACTCCAACCATTAGCAACAGTGCTGACAGACGACAACCACATTCGCTCAATGCAGAATTCAGACGATATTCAAAGAGAGTACACGACGCCGAATCAAGCCCTGGGATGGTAAGGGTGACAACAGCCTTGCGTGGGAAGATTGGACGCAGCCATTGCGCTAGCCGCGTCATGAATCAGGTATGTGGTTTTGGCTGGCGTCAAAGCCACCCGATGACGTCTCGCCTGACGCCACCGAGACCCCGCAATTGTCGTTGGATCGCCGACCTTCGACACCACTCCCTCCCTTAGTTACGGGGCACACCCGATTTCACTGCCAGCACACGCCACGCTTACGATTCGACGATGTTGCAAACGCAACACTAGTCACACAAATCGCCAGGAGCCGAAATACCTTGATCATCGGAATCTCCTTTTTGACCTGTCGAGAAGGAGCGGGGACTGTCCTCTGTATTTCTTCTCTTGCAGAAATAGTGCACGGGAAGACCAAAACGTTACAAGGAATCGAATGAGAAATGAACTTTCCATCATGGGCTAGGCATCCAGCCAAGACCGTTAACGCAACTCAGATCCGACGCCGGTCCCGATATGAAGCCATTTGATCTTTGCCGCACTTGAATGTCGTCGGATTGTGGGCGATTTTGTGTCGATCAGATCCTCAAAGAACCACAAAGCTCAACAGCGTTCAACAAGCGAGCTGCAACAGTTTCAACATCAATCACTTAGAAAACAACAAACTTCAACAAGTTCCAATAAGTGCTGGACTCTGGTTCGGAACCAAATGCTCTATCGTCACATGACAGGCATCGCCGTTTGATTCGTAAGGTGTTCGCCGAGGACATAGACTGGCGTGATCTCCGCTGTGTCGCAAATTAAAGCGGAGATCACGAGTTTAGTCGGGCAGTTGTGCGAGAAAGGCGCCCAGCTTTGCAGTCGCTTTGAATTGCGGCACCGGATCGAGCTTCTTGAACGCGCTGGTAAACGCGTTCGATAGACTCCACATCGTCCTGGCCGCAAATTCCGAGTACTGCGGTTCGAAGTACAACCGATGGACTTCGGGGAGCAGAGTTCTCGGCGCTTCGAGCTTGCCGTCAATGAACGCGGAGTAGAAGATCAACTTCGCCGTATCGTCGGTGATCTGCGTCTTCCTCCAGGTCTCCACCTGGGCGCTGCAGCGGCTCGAAGTTCCTCTGAATTCTGTCCACGCCAACTGAGAGCGTATCAACGAGATTGAAGCTCTTGGTGTGCTTGGCAAGCACCGGCATGAACGCGCCGGGGACAATGTTTCCTAATTCTGGAGGGCCTGGGGACAACTTCCCAGAAGCCGACTTCTGGCCCGTCCAGAACGGATACCTCCCGCATAACGGTCAAACCGGAATTCACTCCGGGCATCTGCTCGGCCAAAGGCAAGCGCCTTCGCCTCGTGCTCGTCCCGGCGCTAGGTGAAATCGTGTGACTCTCCGCCATACCAGTCAGTTGGGCCTATGACAGACCTCTCCGGATCCTTTCATCCTCGGCTTTTCCCCGTATCACGTAAGCTGCCACGTGCGCGCGGTCCAGTCATCGCTTGCCGAGGCAGCTCGACGCCCGTCTCTGGAGACAGCCACGGCTGTAATTCTCTTGCTGTGTCCCTCGACCTTGAACAACATCTGACGAGTTTTCGTATTAAACAGCCTCACGGTGCCAAAACCTCCAGTCAGCAAACGGCCATCGCGCGTGACGGCAAACGTCCCGGAATTGGCCTTGAGCCCATTGATGGTTTCAACTTCCCCTGCGGTTCGAAGATCAAAAATCGTGAATCCGCGCGGTCCCGACACGATCGCTTGCATGTCCTCCAGAAACGCTCCGTCCCAGAGCGGCGTTTGCTTAAAAACATGAACCTGCTTGCCGCTCTCCGTATCCCAAAGCATTGCGTTTCCCCCCACGGAGAAAACGCGGCTTTCGTCGGAAGAAAAGGCGACACTCCCGACTCCGCTCTGATGCTTTCCTCCAAAAAGCCCGCCAAAGCGCCGAATGCGCTTGCCGTTAGCCACGTCCCAAAGTTGAACTGTACGATCCCCGCTACCCGATATCAACCGGGACCCATCCTTTGAGAACTGTAGAGAGAAAACACCGTAGGTGTGCCCCTTCAGCCGATGTATCACCGTGCGCCGCTCAAGATCCCAGACGCGGATTACTTGGTCGGATCCTCCCGAGGCCGCGGTTCGTCCGTCTGGGGCGAGCGCAACGGTCGCGACAAAACTCCTGTGTTCCCGCAGACAGGCAAGCTCCTTCCCCGTGGCAAACTCCCATAACCGCACAGTTTCATCCCACCCAGAGGTCAGGACGCGACTGCCGTCGGAGGAGATCGCAACATCCATGAGCCGCTCCTCATGCCCGGCCAATATCTTCGACCCAGGCAGTTCCGGCATAAGACCGATGGCGTCCTTGCCAGCGGGGAGATAAGCTCGGAATCTCCTGAGACACTCCCCACATAAATTCCAGTCGGTCGCATTTGCTTGGACCATCATCCGCCAGGACTCAAGCCTGTGCGGGTCCACGTATGGGGAGTTGAATGGAGTGAAGCCCTCCGCTGCAGCCTTTTGCATCAGTTGGGCGCGGATCTTGGTTCCTTCAACAGATGTGTTACAGACGTCACACACACTCATATGAAACCTCCACAATCCGTTCCTGTTCAAATTGCGACGCTACCCTAAAAAGAGGCCGCCGAGTCTGACCTCAAAATGACCTCTCCCTCAGCCTTCTTGTAGGATGCCATCCATTCAACTAGGACCCTCTACGCCTGCTATCTTTGTCGGTGCACAATTTCCTGCAGAGTATGGTCGAGAGTATCGGCAACCTTTGCATCAAGACCCCTGCATCCAGCTTCCTCCGCGCGGTGATATTTGCATCGCTGCCAGCAGCAACGCCATTGGCCCATCTTGCCAATCCAAAGCCCTAAGAACGAGGAGGCGCATTTAGGACGGCGCTCAATACGTCAGCGTAATCGGCAAGCTACTCAATCTGGCCGGTTCCCGAACTTGCGTGCTGAGTACTGAGGCCAGAAAAACCAATCAGGCCAATACCGAGTTGAGGTCGCTGGCAGGATGCCAAGCACTGGTGGGCGACTGGGCAGGTTCCTTTTCGCCCGACGCCGCGAGTCGGGGAAGCCGAAATCGCATTCAGCAAGCCAGCGGCAACTTCCAAAACGCAAGGCGGCTGTTTCATACCGACCGCTGCATACGGCTGTGCGCTTGAACCGGAGGTCGCGACGCTCTGCGCATTTCGTGACCGCGTCGTCAGGCCAAGGCGCCCCGGCCGAACATTCATCCGCATCTATGAAAGACTGTCGGCCCTCTTCGCCCGCTGGATCGCCCCCCGTCCGGTCGCGCGTCGTGTGGTCCGATTGCTTGTAGTTCGTCCATGCGCAGTGATCCTGTCGCCGGATTGTACAACGGCTTGAGCCCTTACCTTGAATAACTGAGATTTCGCGATTGCGCTTCCGGCAAAAAAGCACGAGCCGGATTCCCATGGACACACTTACCACTGGCAACAGTTCGAAGGGCTATCTGGGAACTCTCCGGGCCAGAACAGCAGTTTGAGTTCTTGGCAGAAGACACTTCTTGTTACAGCCGGTGGCTGAGCCCGCCCAAGGAAAACTCTTCCTCGTTAAGCGTCACGACTTTACAATTGCCAGTGCCTGCAGCAATCGCTCGCTGTCGGGAACTATTTGCAATCCGTCTTTGAGACAGCTCTCGCCTTCCGCTTGGCGGCCCAGGAATTTCAGAGCCATTGCTTTCGTCACATAACCCCCTTCCACAGTGGAGTCAAAATCCAGCGCGCGGTTTGCTGACTCAATAGCATCAAGAAAGCGCTCTCTTTGCAAAAGAATATTTGCTCGATTGGCCCAAGCGGTAGCATAAGCCGGATTCACCTCAAGCGCTTGATCAATGCTCCTCAGGGCCTCGTCCAAACGATCCAAGCGGCGCAGTGCAATCCCACGTGTGTTCCAGGCAATCACAGACAATGGATTCTTCCTAATGACACTGTCACAATAAATGACCGCCTCCTCTGCTCCTCTGAGTTCCAAAACGACAGGGAGAAGCTTCTCAAGAAACTGGAAGGAATCCGTCTTCTTTGCGATTTTTAAGGCATGAGATACCCATTTTGCTGTCTGAATCCTATCGCCGGATTCAATGTAGCACACGGCCAGGTTGACTATGCTGAGTAGATTATTCGGTACGAGTTGATTGGCGCGAACATAAGCGCGTGCAGCTCCCTTGTAGTCCCTCTTTGCTCGCAATGCATTACCCAAACTGACCCAGCTCTTATGGGACTTGCCGTCCAATTCGATAGCCGCTTGTGCAGCCCGTGCCGCTTCGTCATGGAGTCTCAGATTGTTGTAAGTGACGGAAAGATTCACCAGCCCCTCCACTTCGTTCGGCCGAGGAATCGGTCTATGGGCCTGGGATTCATTAGGCTCGCCTACAAGCTTTCGTTCAAGTGCGTCAAGCTCAATGACGACGGAGAGATAATCCTGAGGCCGTTCATCTGGATCCTTTGCGCGACATCGAGTGATGAAAGATGCTAACTCGCTAGGAACATCGCTTTGGGGCGCAGATAGATATTGCGCTGGCGCATTAGCATGGTACTGACCATATTCCGCCAGTGATCTGATATTTGGGAAAGGTAGTGTGCCAGTTGCTACCTCAAATAGCAGGAGTCCCAAAGAATAAATATCCGACCTTGGACCGAGCTTATCCGCACTATCCCATACTTCTGGCGCAGCATATGCTGGCGAACAGCCCCTCACTAGCTCTGGCTCGAACTTATGCGCTACGGCAAAGCCAAAGTCGTTGACCTTCGCCTCGCCGCTCGGTGTTATGAGAACGTTAGCTGGCTTCAGGTCGTTGTGGACCAAACCTGTCTTTCTATGTGCATATTCCAGGCCTTGCGCAATCTGACGACCGAAGGAAAGGGCATCCTGCCAGCCGGTTTTGGAAGCGCACACCAAATCGGCAAGTGATGTAGCACCAGAAATGTATTCCATCAAAACAAACGGCAGCCGCATAAACTGCTGCATGCCGTAAGCCATCACGATATTCGGATGCCCCCCCAATCGAACCCAACGAAGAATCTCTCGCTGAAATAGCTCGGAGTCTTCAGGATTAGTGAGTCGGCTTCGCAGCAGTGTTTTGACAGCACATTGGTTGCCGTCCGGATCGATGCACAGATATACAATTCCAAAGCCACCTTGCCCGAGCACTCTTTCGATCTTTAGACTGTTCGCAATTAGCACCCCAGGACGTAACACCTCAATAGTTGGAGCTTCTCGAGTCACAACGACACCTTGATTCTTCGCTACGGATTTCAACTGGCAAGAGCGAGATAAAGGGGGCTCAGTAGAAGACACTTCTTGGTGCCGTCTCCCGGTGGTTGGCCCTCAAGTAGACGTTTTGCCAAGAACTCAAACTGTTGTTCCGGCCCGGAGAGTTCCACGACTGCCCGTCGAACAGTCTCCAGTGCTAACTGTGTCCCTGTAAAGCTTGCAGCTTTCCCGTAGTTGTTCTTACGTAGGAGTTCGAGATTAGCGTCGGTAAGAGGGCCCCCAGACATATCTTGTGACTCAAGGCATTGTGCGAGGTGGTGGACCATTAGGGGCGTGGCCGAACTGCTCACATAGCCACTCTCGCCATGCAGATTTCCGAGCATATGCTTGGGCGATCCGGCAAGACACAGATAAGTATTGCCGGTACTCGCAATAAAATACACGACCGGCACGTCCGCTGCCGGAAGGGAAGCCCATTTCATATCGAGTGTGCCATAGATGTAATCGGCTGGTTCCTCAATGGAACCGATGTTGCCATACTCTTGAATGAAAGATGTGACCGCTTCAAGTCGGACCACGCGATTCTCTTCAGCCTCAGTCTCTGATTTGCGAGAGGCGCTCAAAATCTTCAGATCGATTTTCCATTCGGTAGCGATCTTCTTCTTGATCTCATGAGGCACTTGCGGAAAGAGCATGTCAACCTTGGAATCGGAGACATAAATATAGTACTTCACGACGGTAGTGTATTATTAGCAGTTCGGCTGCGTCCACTCCATCTGGACAGTATCGCTGGTCACCGTCCCAAGTTAACGATTTCGGCGTATCTTCGGCAACGCGGAAGTAATCCGTAAGCGCCCATCGGCTATTCGCACCACGGCCCAGAAACGGGCTTGGGGAGGTTGCTAAACGGATCGGGATCACGCAAGCGCTCTTCGTACTGGAACAAAGCGGACCCGTTCAGGATGATGGCCACCCTGAACGGAGCCAAGGTGGTTATGCCGGCAATTGGGCGAGAAAGCCGCCCAGCTTGGCCGTGGCCTTAAACTGCGGGACCGGATCCAGCTTCTTGAAAGCGCTGGTGAAGGCATTCGACAGGCTCCGCATGCTCCTTGCCGAGAATTCAGGGTACTGCGGCTCAAAGTAGAGTCGGTGGACTTCACGCAGCAAGCTTCTTGGCGCTTCCAGCTTGCCGTCAATGAACGCCGAGTAGAGGATCAGCCTCGCGGTGTCGTCGGTGATCTGCGTCTTCCTCCACAATTCGACCTGGCGCTGCAGCGGCTCGAAGTTTCTCTGAATTCTGTCCACACCAACCGAGAGCGTATCAATGAGATTGAAGCTCTTGGTGTGCTTGGCAAGCACCGGCGTGAATGCTGTACTCGCCAAGATTTTTCTCAATTCATACTCTATTGCGATCGCGGAGAGCATGATGGCAGCTTTGGGGCTGATCGCAGCCTGCTCCAAAACTGCTCGCTCGACATAAACAGTGGGGAAAGCAACATACGGTAATCACTCGAAACGCTTCTTTTCGAAATCCTAAGTCTGGCGACCTCCTCAAGATTGAGGTTCATGCAGGAGATCAAGATTCCCCTTGCTTTAAGCCCGGGATCAAAATGGTGAAAGGTGCAGGGAAGTAGCTCCACAATGATTGGCATAAAAGCAATTCTCAGCGGGCGTATGTCGCTATGCGCGTGCCGTAGGTCCGCGGAAATAGTCTGTTCGTTTTCTGATCTCTGTTGAATTCTCTTCGAGGTGTAGCTGTAAGTGCAGCTATACACCCCCATATATAGCCAACGTTTTACAACATTTGCCTAGCCAGTCCGTGCGCGCCGGTTAGTGGATAACTCATGCGTTATCAGCAGTTTATGTTGCGGTTTCCGTTGCAGATCCGTTGACTACGAATCAGAAGGCCGGGAGTTCGAATCTCTCAGGGCGCGCCATCTAATCAGTAACTTACCGTTCCTGCTTCCATCCTGCTAATACTGCTGTGGCTGTTACATTAGGAATTTCTGTTCGTTTCGGCGGTCGGTGATGGACTTTATACCTCCCAGGTCAAGGTGCACGTATTCATCATTGTCTTCAGATCTTCATGTCGATGATGTCACGCACGCCTGGTGCGGGCCGGTCGTCGGCAACGGCGGGAATTCCTACCAACGCTAACCGCCAATAGTACAGCTGCCGCTTCTCTACCTTCAGCTCTCTGGCCAGAGCCAAGACGTTCTCGCAACCTTTCATCCTGGCCACTACGTTCTTCCAAGAGTCCAACCCTCTTCTTCTCACCACGTGCAGTTCCTTTCCTGCATAGTGTGACACTTTTCCCTGTCTCACCTCGGGGGTTCACTCCAGGCATTGGGTTAAGAAGGGTAATTCGGCAACTGCATAGAACTGTGAAACGAAAGCTGCTCCCTCGCAAGTTAGTTCATTTAATTTCTACGATTCCGAATTGCCGTCATCCGGACAATAAAAACCGCAATGACATTTGTCATCCGCTAACGATGACATCCCTCACTTACCTTCCTGCCCAATTCGTTCGATACTACCTCACATAACGATTGAGGAGCCTTTCCCTTGAACCCAACAGACATCGTACGTCGCTGTTCATCGATCTTGAAAATCACGATACTCATAATGTTCAGCAGCCTGGTCCTGATTGCCCAGTCGTCCGCGCCGAGCAGCAATGAATTTGTCATACGTGATGTGCGCATCTTTGACGGAACTCACGTCATTCCCAAAGGCCAGGTGTGGGTGCAGAACGGCAAAATTAAGGCAGTAGGAACAGACCTGAAGGCGCCTGCCGCAGTTCGCACCATCAATGGCGAAGGCGACACGCTCTTGCCCGGATTGATTGACGCCCACACGCACGCGTTTGGCAATGCATTGAAAGAAGCCCTGGTCTTTGGCGTTACCACCGAGTTGGACATGTTCACCGGCCATGAGTATGCGGCACAAATCAAGCGAGAGCAGTCCGAAGGCAAAGACCTGGACCTGGCTGATCTGCGGAGCGCCGGCACATTGGTTACGGCGCCGCATGGACATGGCACCGAATACGGCATGCCCATACCAACGATCGCTTCACCGGACGAGGCTCAGGCCTTCGTAGACGCGCGCATCGCCGAGGGCTCGGACTATATAAAGATCATCTATGACGACGGTAAAACCTACGGGCTGACCATCCCCACCATCGGCAAACAGACGATGGCGGCAGTGATCGCGGCCGCGCACAAACGGGGAAAGCTGGCGGTGGTCCATATTGGGTCGCTCCAGGGTGCGAGAGACGCTATCGAAGCCGGTGCTGACGGGCTGGCGCACTTATTTGTGGATGTTGCACCTGATCCGGGATTTGCTGAGCTCGTCTCAAAACACCATGCGTTTGTGGTGCCAACTCTTTCCGTGCTGGCTTCCATCAGTGGCGCGCCTTCAGGACAGCCTCTAGCCAATGATTCACAACTCTTGCCGTATCTCGGACCGGACACGCGCAAAAACCTGGGCGCTTCATTTCCAAAGAGAAGCGGGGCTTTCGCGAACGCTCAGGAAACAGTCCGGCAACTCAAGGCGCGCCAGGTTCTTCTGCTCGCGGGAACAGACGCACCCAATCCCGGCACAGCTCATGGCGCCAGCATGCACGGCGAGCTCGCGCTGCTGGTCGGCGCTGGTCTGACCCCGGTGGAAGCCCTTGCGGCCGCGACCTCCGTTCCCGCGCGGGCATTTCGTCTGGATGATCGCGGACAGATCGCTCCCGGGAAACGCGCAGACCTGCTGCTAGTCAAAGGGGATCCCACCCGGGATATCACTGCGACGCGCAACATCGTGAGCGTGTGGAAGTCAGGCGTTCTCGATGATCGTGAAAGCTTTCGAGCGGCCATAGAGAAAGAAAAACAGGCGGCGGCTGCGCTAAAGCAGTCTCCGGCGCCGGCTGGATCTGAATCCGGCCTGATCAGCGATTTTGATGAAGGCACTATCCCCACCGCAAAGTTCGGTTCTGGCTGGACAATTTCCACTGACAGTATTCGCGGCGGTCAATCCACCGGCAAGATGAAAATCGTTTCAGGCGGTGCGGAGAACAGCAAAGGTGCACTCCAGATTGACGGAAACATCGTGGAAAGCGCGGTCGCCTGGAGCGGCGCCATGTTCTTTCCTGGTCCTGCGCCCATGACGCCGGTAAATCTCTCTGGCAAAAAAGCCATAAAGTTCTGGGCCAAGGGAGACGGTCGCAGCTATCGGGTCATGGTTTATTCACAAGCCAATGGCTAC